>NZ_JAPSMD010000369.1 GCF_027856955.1 Falsiroseomonas oryzae
CGCCGCCGCGCCGGGCCGTGCCGCCGCGGCGGGTGCGCGCGCAGCCGCCAGCGCCGAGCCGGCGCCGAGGAACAGGCTCGCCTTGTAGAGCCCGTGCAGCACCAGGTGCGCCATCGCGGCGGCATGGAAGCCAAGGCCGCACTGCATCAGCATGAAGCCCATCTGCGCCGTGGTGGACGCCGCCAACCCGCGCTTCACGTCGTTCTGCACCAGCGCGGCGAGCTGGCCGAACAGCGCGCTGACGGCGCCGACCAGGAACAGCACCAGCAGAACGCCGGGCGCCTGCTCGAAGACGGGTGCGAAGCGGGCGACGAGGATGCCGCCGGCATTCACCAGACCCGCATGCATGAAGGCGGAGACCGGCGTCGGCGCCGTCATCGAGGACATCAGCCAGCGGTGGAAGGGGAACAGGCCGCACTGGATGGCCGCGGCGACGGCCAGGGCGGCGCAGGCGACGCTGGTCACCACCGGGCTGAACTTGGGCGCGAGATAGACGATGGTCGCGATGGACAGGCTGTCGGCGGCCAGCGAGAGCAGACCGAGCCCGAGGATCAGCGCGCCCGCGCCGGCCAGGAACCAGCGCTGCGCGAACTCGGCCGCGGCCGCCGCCTGCGGCCAGCGCCGCGCATGGCCGATGGCATCCGCCAGCAGCATCCCCATCGCCACCCAGAGCACCGCGAAGAGCGGCACCCAGTCCGTCGCCAGCAGCAGCAGCACCAGGATGGTCAGCGTGGAGAGCCGGTTGAAGAAGGTCTGGTAGCGCGCGTCGCCTTCCATGTGCCGGGCCGCGAAGCCGTGCACCACGCCGCTGACCAGGGCCACCGCGGCGCCCAGGAACAGCGTCAGAGCATCCGCGCGGAAGAAGGCGGAGACCAGCGGGCCGTCATCCAGGCTGAAGGCCAGCAGCAGCAGCAGCAGGCCGAAGGCCAGCCAGACCGTCGAGGTAAAGAATCGCGCCATGCGGACCCGTCCCGTGGAAAGCGGCCGGCTTCTGCGTCAGCCAGATGGATTAAGGAAACGAATTTTTCTGATTGTTCTTATCTGCCTTGCCGATAAGTTGGTACCCTCTCCCCGATGAAGGCCGCCAGCGCGGCCGTTGCAGGCGATGCGCGCGGCGCGGCCAGCAGGGCGATCTCCACTTCAGGAAGGGTGGGCCAGTCCTGGCCACCCTCCAGCGCCACCAGCCCCTCGGGCACCATGGTGCGTGGCAGGACGGTCACGCCGAGCCCGGCCCGCACCGCGGCCACCGTGCCGGCGAAGGACGGGCTGGTATAGGCGATGTCCCAGGGCAGCCCCGCCGCGTCCAGCGCGCCAACCGCCCGGCGGCGATAGACACAGGGGGCGGGCGAGAGCACCAGCGGCAGGCGACCGCCGACCGGGGCGGGCGCCATACGATCCCGCGCCACAAAGACCGGCCGCTCGCGCCAGAGCGGGCGGCTGCCGGGATAGGGCTCGGCCGGGTCCTGCTTCACCACGATCAGGTCGTGCTCGCCGCGCCCCAGCGCCTCCACCAGGCGGAGCGTCAGGTCGCAGGTGACGTGCAGGTGCACCTGCGGGTGCTTGGCGGCGAAGGCGGCCAGGATCTCCGGCAGGTATTGCGTGGCAAAGTCCTCCGGCGAGGCGAAGCGCACCTCGCCAGCGACGTCGGGGGTGCGGGCGCGCGACAGCATCGCCTCCGACAGCGCCAGGATGCGGCGCGCATCGCCCAGCAGCGCCTCGCCTTCCGCGGTGAGCTCCACGTTGCGCTTGTCGCGGCGGAACAGGGCGCAGCCCAGCAGCTCCTCCAGCCGGCGGATCTGCATCGAGACGGCGGATTGCGACCGGCCGATGCGCGCGGCCGTGCGGGAGAAGCTCAGCGTCTCCGCCAGGGCCACGAAGGCGCGCAGCAGGCCGGTGTCGAGGTCGGGCATCGGCGGCGGCGCTAGCGCGGCGGTTCTTCCGCTGTCAAACGCGGCACGCCCGCCCATTCGGGCAGCTGCGTCTCCTGCCGCAGCCGCAGTCGGCGGAAGTCGAGCGCGGCGAACATCTCCTCCAGTTCGGGTTCGCGATCGGTCGGCAGCGGCAGGGTGCTGCGCGCCTCCTCGGCGAAGCGGGCGCGCAGCGGTTCCGGCGCCGCCAAGTATCCGTGCTGCCACCAGTCCAGGATGCGCGGCTTCGCCGCCATCAGCGCTGTGGCGCCCACGACCTGGTCGGCCTTCTCGCGGTTCGCCTCCCGCGAGGCCGGGAGCAGGTTCCAGAGGTCGTTGCAGGGCCAGGCCGCCCAGGGCAGGCAGTGGTCCACCTCGACCGCGCGGCCGCGCAGCGGCAGCCCTGTCCAGACGCAGGACACCTTCTCGCCGCGCTGCAGCCGCGCGGCGACCAGGTCACGCACCAGTCCGGTGTCGCGCTCCGGCTCCAGCCAGCGCAGCGCGTCCAGCACCGCATCCGCCGCGAGCGGGCGGCCGGCGCGGGAGGCGAAGTCGCGGCTCTGGCGGACCCATTCGGCCAGCAGCATCGGCTCGATCCAGGCCGCCATGCGGCGCAGCGCGTGCCAGACATGCAGCGGCACGCGGATGGTGCCGTAGTCCCAGAACAGGCCAGCGCCCAGCGCCAGCGTGTCGCCGCCGCGGGGCCGGCGGCCGAATTCGGCCGGGAAGACCGGCGTGTCGTCGGCGAAGGTCAGGTGCCGCGCCGGCATGTCGGCGATCACCCGCGCCGCATCGGCCAGCGCGCCGCGCAGCGCCACCGCCGTCTCGCCGCGCAGCAGCGCGCCGGGCCGCAGGTCGAAGGGGGCGAGGGGGCGCAGGCCCTGGAACGCCCCCTTCACGAAGGCCAGGCCGACGCCCGCCGGCGCCTGCGGCAGCCCGCGCTCGACAAGGGGCTTGTACATGCGCAGCCAGTAGAGCGCGACGAGACCGAGCGGCAGTTCCACATGGCTCTCCGCCTCCCGCGCCATGTTGGGGGAGGCGTCGGCGATCCGCGCCAGGCAGCGCAGCAGCGCCAGCTTGTAGGTGGTGAAGCGTTCCTGCCGCAGGATCACGCCGCGCAGCAGCGGCAGCGCGCCGCCGCCATCATCCGGCAGGTCCAGCACCACGGTCTGCCAGCGCACATCGGCGCGGCCCTGCCGGTCCTCCGCGCGATCGGTCGCGACGCGCAGCGCCAGGCCGTGATCAAGGCCCAGCCGCTCCACCTCATGCGCATCCACCGGCCACATCGGGCGGTCCGGCGGCGCCGGGCCGTGCCGCAGGGTCAGCACGATGCGGCCGCCGGGCTTGAGCAGCGTCGCCAGCTTGCGCATCGCGCGCGCCCGGTCCTCCGGCGGGATGTGCTGCCAGACGCCGCTGAGCCAGACGAGGTCGAAGGCGAGACCGAGCCGGTGCACCTCCGCCAGCGCCGGCAGCCGGTCGTCCACCCAGCGAATCGAGGGCGCCGCATGCAGCCGGCCGGCCTCCGCACGGAGCGCGGCCGCCGGCTCCGCCGCGATCACCTCCCAGCCGCGCGCCGCGAACCAGGCGGCGTCGCGACCGCTGCCCGCCCCGACATCCAGAAGGTAACCCGGCGTGGCCGGCAGGAAGGGCAGGGCGTCGCGGTGGACGTCCTCGAAGCCGAAGGCCTCGTAGGCCTCGGCGAATTCGCGGAAGCCGCGGTTGTAGGCGCCGACCGTGTCCGGCCAGGCCATGCGGCTACGCGCCTTCGGCGAATTGCAGCGCGGCCAGCCGGGCATAGAGCCCGCCCTGGCGCACCAGCGCATCGTGCGGGCCGGCGGCGACGACGCGCCCGGCCTCCATCACCAGGATGCGGTCGGCGCGGCGCACCGTGGCGAGCCGATGCGCGACGACCAGCGTGGTGCGCCCGCGCGAGAGGCGCTCCAGCGCCTGCTGCACGGCCTGCTCGGATTCCGCGTCGAGCGCGCTGGTCGCCTCATCCAGCAGCAGCACCGGGGCATCCTTCAGGATGGCGCGCGCGATGGCGAGTCGCTGGCGCTGCCCGCCGGAGAGGGTGACGCCGCGCGCGCCGAGCGGCGTGTCGAAGCCCTGCGGCAGCGCGGCGATGAAGCCGGCCGCGGCCGCCGCCTCTGCGGCGCGGCGCACCTCGGCGTCTGACGCGCCGGGCCGGCCGTAGCGGATGTTCTCCGCCGCGGTGGCGCCGAAGATCAGGGGTTCCTGCGGGACGAAGCCGATGCGCGCGCGCAGCGCCGTGGGATCGAGCCGCGCGACATCCACGCCGTCCAGCACCACGCGGCCGGATTGCGGGTCGTAGAAGCGCAGCAGCAGCTGGAACAGCGAGGTCTTGCCCGCGCCGGACGGGCCGACCAGCGCCACAGTCTCCCCCGGCTCTACCGCCAGGCTGACGTCGTCGAGTGCCCATTGGCCCGGGCGCGTCGGGTAGGCGAAGCGCACATGCTCCAGCGCGACGCGGCCCTGCGGCGGCTCCGGCAGGAGCGCCGGCGCGGCCGGCGCGGCGATGTCCGGCCGCACCGACAGGATCTCCATCAGCCGGTCGGCCGCGGCGGCGGCGCGCTGGATCTCGCCCCAGAGCTCGCTGACCGTCGCGCCGGCGCTGGCGGCCAGCACGGCGTAGAAGACGAAGGCGGCGAGCTCGCCGCCGCTCATCCGGCCCGCCACCACGTCGTGCCCGCCGACCCAGAGTGCGAAGGTGATCGCCCCGAAGCCGAGCAGGATGACGGAGAGGATCAGCACTGCGCGCGAGCCGATGCGGCGCAGCGCGGCGGCGACGGAGCGCTCGGTCTCCGCGCCGAAGCGGGCGCGCTCTGCGGCCTCCTGCGTGAAGGCCTGCACCGTGCGCAGGCCGTTCAGCGTCTCCTCCGCGCGGGCTGCAAGATCCGCGACGCGCTCCTGCGCCGTGCGCGACAGGCGGCGTTCGCGCCGGCCGAACAGCACCAGCGGGCCGATCACCAACGGCAGGACCAGCAGCACGATCCCGGCCAGCTTGGGGGAGGTGGCGACCATCATCACCAGCGCGCCGCTGCCGGTGACCAGGTTGCGCAGCCCCATGGAGATAGCCGAGCCCACCAGGGACTGCAGCAGGCCAACATCGGCGGTCATGCGCGACAGGATGTCGCCGATGCGTGCGGTGTCGAAGAAGGACGGGCTGAGGCCGAGCACATGGTCGTAGACGCGCCGCCGCAGATCCGCCGCGACCCGCTCGCCCAGCCAGGAGACCAGCCAGTAGCGTGTGGCGGTGGCGCAGGCCAGCGCGGCGACGGTGGCGAACATCAGCGCCGCGGCGGTGTCCAGGCCCGGCCCGCTGCCGGCCGCGAGGCCGCTGTCCACCAGCCGCGCCACCCCCTGGCCGAGCGCCAGCGTCAGCAGCGCCGCCAGCAGCAGCGCCGCCGCCG
>NZ_JAPSMD010000370.1 GCF_027856955.1 Falsiroseomonas oryzae
TCGCCGCGGCGCGTCCGGCGCCCGTTCATGCGCGCGCCGAGGCGCCGCCCACGCCGGAACAGGAAACCGAACGCCAGGCCAGGCTCGCCGAGCTGCTGCGACAGGTAATGACGGAGCCCGACGCGGCCTATCGCCAGCCCGCCGTGCTCTACCAGGATTTCCTGGTGCGCTGCCGGATCGCGCGCCTGGGCGGCGCGCCGCCCGACATCCCGGCCTTCCGCCGCATGCTCGCCCTGGCCCGCGCCGGGGTGGAGGAGGCCGCCTTCCACGCCGATGCCGACTGGCCCGCGGTGGCCGCCCAGGCCGCCGCGCTGCCGGAGGACACGCAGGGGGTCTACCTGCTGCTCGCCCGCGCCGCGCTGGCCGGGGAGCCGTGCCCGGCCGATGCCGCCATCGCGCAGGCCTATGGCAGCCGTTCGGCGGGCCGTGCGCGGCGGCTGCTCGACTGGCTGGAGGAGCAGGGCGCCATCGTCTGCCGCACGGATGGCCTCGGCCGCCGCATCGTCGCGCTGACCGGATCGGGCCGGGAGACCGCGCCGGGCGACCCGGCCGCCGCCGCCTGACGGCGCCGCCTCAGGCGCGCCCGATCCACGGATTCGCGGGCGGGCGGCGGCTGGCCTGCGCCGCTTCCACCATCAGCATCTCGCCCAGGTTCTCCTGCGTCAGCAGCCCGACGAGGCGTCCGCCGCCATCCACCACGCCGACCGGACCGCCGGCCGACTGCATCGTCTCCAGCGCCTGCTCCAGCGGCACGCGGTGCGGCACCACCGGCACCTCGCGCTGCATCGCCTCCATTACCGGGCTGTCGGGCCCCGCCTGCTGCAAGGCGCGGATCAGGTCGGATCGCGTCAGGATGCCGCGCAGCCGGCCGCCGCCATCCACCACCGGGAAGTCGGTCTGCGAACTGCGCAGGAGCAACTCCACGGCGTGGGAGATCGGCGCGGTGACCGGCAGCGTCTCGAACTTCGTGATCATCGCATCCGCCACCATCATCCCGCGCGACAGGTCGCGGATGCGCACCGCCTGGCTCTCCGCCCCCGCGCCCAGCCAGACGAAGAGCGCGACGAAGACCAGCAGCGGCGCCCCGTTCACCAGCCCGAGGAAGCCGAGCCCGAAGGCCAGCACCTGGCCCACCGTCGCCGCGATCTCGGTGGCGCGGCGATGGCCGAGCCGGTAGCCCAGCAGCGCGCGCAGCACGCGCCCGCCATCCATCGGGAAGGCGGGGATCAGGTTGAACACCACCAGCGTCACGTTCACCCAGAACAGCCGGCCCAGCATGGAATGGCCGGGGTTTTCCGGGCTCGCCGCGATCTCGATGGGCGGCGCGCCGCCCAGCACCAGGAACAGCAGTGCCGCGATCACGACGTTCACCGCGGGCCCGGCGAGGGCCACGACCAGCTCCTCCGACGGGTTCTCCGGGATGCGTTCCAGCCGCGCCACGCCGCCGATCGGCAGCAGGGTGATGTCGGGAGTGCGGATGCCGTAGCGCCGCGCCGCCAGCACATGGCCGAACTCGTGCAGCAGCACGCAGCCGAACAGCAGGCAGATGAAGACGATGCCCTCGATCGCCGCCTGGGTGCCGCCCTCCGCGCCATGCGCCAACCCGATCCAGGCGAGCAGCAGCAGAAAGGTCAGATGCAGCCGGATCTCGGTGCCGAGCACGCGCCCGAGGGGAATGGACCAGGTCATGCTGCGGTCTCCGGCGAAGACCACCCTCTCCCGCGCAGCGGGGGAGGGATGGGCCCGCGACGCTGCGCGTCGCGGGAGGTTGGGGGCCTGGGCACGGTGGCCGGCCGGCGCAACGCGTCAGCGCCCCGGTTGCGGCGTCGGTTGCAGCCGCGACACGTCGAAGCCCTGCGCTGCCGCGGCCCCAACGGCGGCCGCATAGTCGCCGGCCGACATCCCCGGCGTGCGCGACAGGATCCACAGATAGTCCCGCCCGGGCGAGCCCACCACCGCCCAGCGATACGTCGGTTCCAGGCCGATCACCCAGTAGTCGCCATAGAACGGCCAGAAGAAGGTGACGCGGAGGCGGGCGTTGTTGCTGCCCTCCACCGCATAGGCGCGCCCCTCCGCCACCGCCTCCCGGTTGTTGTCGGCGGCGTCCAGGCAGCGGTTGGTGACGCCCACCTGGCCGTCCGGGCGCAGCGTGTAGGTGGCGGTGGTCTCCACGCAGCGCCGCCCGCGACCGTCCTGGAAGGAATTGGGGAAGCGTGCGATCTCGTACCAGGTGCCGAGGTAGCGCTGCAGGTCCACCGCCGCGACGGTCTGCACCGGCGCCCGCTGCGGTGGCGTGGCACAGGCGCCGAGCGCCAGCAGCGCCAGCAGCGTGAGGCGCCTCATGCCGCGCGCTCCGTGCCGGCGGCGGCGCGCGGGCAGCCCGGCACGATGCCCGCCGGCAGCCCCGCGACGTGGTCGAACACCGCGCCTGCCGTTGTGATCCAGACCCGTCCGCGTTCCCGCGCGATCGCGGCCAGGGCGCGGCGCAGCACCCGCATCCGGTGCGGCTGGCCGATGATGTAGGGGTGCAGCGCGATGCCCATCACCTGCGGCAGCCCGTCGGAGGCGGTCTGGCGCAGCCTTTCCTCGAAATCGTCCAGGATCATCCTGGCGAAGGCTTCCGGCGTGTCCTTGCGCGCCACCACCGCCGGGATGTCGTTCACCTCCTGCGGGTAGGGCACGGCCAGCAGAGGCCCGCCGCGGGTGCGCATCCACACCGGCGCGTCGTCGGCGCACCAGTTCAGCGTGTAGGTGTAGCCGGCTTCGGCGAGCAGGTCCGGCGTGACCCGGCTCTCGGCGATCCAGGGGGAGAGCCAGCCGCGCGGCGGACGGCCCTCGTGCAGGGCGATCGCGGCGGTCGATTCGGCGATCAGCCGCTGCTCCTCCGCCTCGGTCAGCACCGACTGCCGTTCCGAATTGGTGCGGCCATGGCCGGCGATCTCGTCGCCGCGCGCCCGGTGCGTCGCCACCAGATCCGGCGCGTAGCCGTACATCGCGCTGTTCAGCAGCACCGTCGCGGGCAGGGCAAGCTCGTCCAGCAGCTCCAGCAGCCGCCAGGCGCCCACCCGGTTGCCGTAGTCGCGCCAGGCGAAGTTGAGCACGTCGGGCTGCGGCCCACCCGGGGCCAGCTCCGCGCCCAGCCCCTCGCCGAAGGCGAAATGCTCCAGGTTCACCCCGAGATACACGGCCAGCCGGGCCCCGTTCGGCCAGGCATAGGGCGTGCGGCCGCGCCAGGCGGCGTAGTCGTAGCGTCCATGGGTGGGCAGCATGCTGAGGTCCCGGGCATCGCGTCCCCGCGGAGGTGCCCCCGCCGGCGCCGGGCGGCAAGTGTCGCGTCAAGTTGACAGGATGGGATGACCGGTCCGCGAGCCTGTCCTAAGGTCGTCCCGCCATGTCACGGGCTGTGAACGAGACCGACCGCGCCGCAGAGGCCCTGCTCCGGCGCGAAGCGAGGCGGGCGCGCGCGCGGCTGGCGCTGCCGCTCGGCCTCGGCCTTGCGCAGGTCGCGGCGGGAATCGCCCAGGCCTACCTGATCGCACTGCTGCTGGCAGCGCTGCTCGGCTTCGGCTCGGCCGGCTGGCCGGAGCTCGGCGCCGCCGCCGCGCTGATCGCCGTCTCCGCCGGGCTCGGCATCGCGCAGGAACGCGCGCTGGTCAGCGCCGGGGAGGCTGCCAAGTCCCGGCTGCGCGCCACGGTCTTCGACCGGCTGCTGGCCGAGGGCCCCTCCGACCCCCGCCCGGTCGGCGAGCGCGCGGCGCTGGTGGTGGATCGGATCGAGGCGCTGGAAGGCTTCCTCACCCGCTGGCTGCCGGCGGCCGCGCTGGCCATCGCCGGCCCCGCGCTGATCGCTGCCGCCGCCCTCTGGGCCGACCCCGCCAGCGGGCTGATCCTGGCCGGTGCGGGCCTGCTGGTGCCGGTGGCGATGGCGGCCACGGGAATCGGCGCCGCCCAGGCCAGCCGCCGCCAGTTCGAGGCGCTGGGCCGACTCTCCGGCCGCTTCCTCGACCGCATGCGCGGCCTGCCCACCCTGGTGCTGTTCCGCCGGCAGGAGGCGGAGGCCCAGGCGCTGGCGACCGCCGCGGCGGAGCTGCGCACCCGCACCATGAAGGTGCTGCGCGTCGCCTTCCTCTCCTCCGCCTCGCTCGAGGTGCTGGCGGCCGGCGCGATCGCGCTGCTGGCGATCCGCCATGGCGCCATCCTGGGCGAGGGGCACCCTGATCCGGTCGGCGCGCTGTTCTGCCTGCTGCTGGTGCCTGCCTTCTTCGCGCCGCTGCGCAGCTTCTCCCAGGCCTATCACGAGAAGCTCTCGGCGCGCGGCGCGGCCGCCGAGCTCGCGCCGCTGCTGGCCGAGCCCGAAGGCCCGCCCGGCCTGGTGCTGGAGGAGATGCCGCGCAAGCTGGTCGTCACCTTCACCGATGTCCGCCTGACCTACGACCCGACCCGGCCGCCGGCGCTGGACGGCCTGTCCTTCCGCGTCATGCCCGGCGAGACGCTGGTGCTGACCGGTGCGTCGGGGGCGGGCAAGTCGTCCGTGCTGCGGCTCTTGATGGGGTTCCGCCGGCCGGATTCCGGGCGCATTGCGCTGAACGGCCAGGACGCGACGCTGCTGGCGCCGTCGGAGCTGCGGCGCCTCTCCTCCTATGTCGGGCAGCGCGCGCACCTGTTCCGCGGCACGCTGCGCGAGAACATCCGCCTGGCGCGCCCCGAGGCGACGGACGCGGAGGTGGAGGAGGCGGCGGAGGCTGCGCAGGTCATGGCCTTCGCGCGCGGCCTGTCGCAGGGCCTCGACACGCTGGTGGGGGAGGGCGGCTTCGGCCTCTCGGGCGGGCAGGCGCAGCGCGTCGCGGTGGCGCGTGCCTTCCTGCGCGACGCGCCGCTGGTGCTGCTCGACGAGCCGACGGCGCATCTCGACCCCGGCACCGAGGCCGAGGTGCTGGAGAGCCTGCGCAAGCTCTGCGCCGGCCGCACCGCGATCATCGCCACCCATTCGCGCGCGGCGCAGCGCGTTCTGGGCCGCGTGCTGGAGATCGAGCAGGGGCGCGCCGTCGGCGCCAGGATGGCCGGCGAATGACCCGCGACCTCCTGCGCGTGCTGGGGATGTGGCGCAGCCGCGCCGGATGGCTGGCGGCCGGCGCGGCCATGGCGACGCTCGCCGCGGTGGTCGGCGTCGCGCTGATGGCGATGGCCGGGCGCGGCATCGCCGACGCGATCAGCCCCGCGGCGCTGTTCGCCGGCGCTGCGGTGGCGCTGGCCTGGATCTGGCCGGTCGCGCTGCTGCGGCCGG
>NZ_JAPSMD010000371.1 GCF_027856955.1 Falsiroseomonas oryzae
CGCACCACGCGGCCGCCGCCGGCGCGCCGCGCGGCCAGGGCGCCGAGCGCCAGGGCGCCCATGCCGGCGAGCGAGGCCATCGTGGCCAGCGGATGCAGCTGCGCCTCCAGCAGCAGGCTGGAGGTGCGGTGCGGCTGGTCGGGCATGGAGGATCGCTCCTCGCCGCCCGGCCGCGCCTCGTGCAGGTTGTCGCGCATCTCCGGCCGGCGCGAGACGTCCGTGGCCTGCACGGGCTTGCCGATGGCCTCCATCGCGTAGTCGGTGAGGCGCGGGAACAGCGCGCCCGCCAGGGAGATCGCCGCGCCGCCGGCGCCGATCACCAGGTCGCGCCGCGGATGCTCGCAGGCGAAGCAGATGGCGCGCGCCACCAGGCGCGGGTCGTAGACCGGCGGCGGCAGCTTCACGCCGCGCGTGCCCCAGGTGAGGCGCGCATGGTCCTGGTAGGGCGTGTCGATCGAGGAGGGCTTGATCAGCGTGACGGAGATCGGCGTGCGCTCCGCCTCGAGCTCCATGCGCAGCGCGTCGGTGAAGCCCTTCACCGCGTGCTTCGAGGCGCTGTAGGCGCCCTGGTAGATCATCGCCCGGTCCGACAGCACGGAGCCGACATTGACGATGGCGCCGCCGCGCCCGCGCAGGCGCCGCGCGGCGAGCAGGCTGCCGTTGACCACGCCCCAGTAGTTCGTCTCGAACAGCCGGCGCTGGTCCTCCACCGAGGTTTCCTCGAGCGTGCCGACGATGCTGACGCCGGCATCGTTCACCCAGGAATCGAGCCCGCCGAATTCCTGCTCCGCGCGGTCGGCGGCGGCCTCCAGCGCGGCGGTGTCGGCGACGTCGGCGACATGGAAGGCGGCGCGTCCGCCGGCGGCGCGGATGCCCTGCACCGCATCCTGCAGCGAGGGCTCGTCGCGGGCGACGAGCAGCACCGCCGCGCCGCGCCCCGCGGCCATCCGGGCGGTGGCGAGGCCGATGCCGGAACTCGCGCCGGTGATGAGGATGGTCTGCCGCGACAGCGGCTTCAGGCGGACAGGCATCGCAGGCGACCCCGTGGTGATGGGGCGCGCAACGGGCGGCCGCGAGCGGGGTTCCGCCCGCGGCCCCGGCGGATCGCCGCGTCAGGCCAGGATGAAGTCGGAGCTGTCCAGCGCCTCCGGCTTCAGGTGGGGGAGGGCGATGGTCCCGTGGTCGGCGACCGAGACCAGCGCGCCGTTGCCGCGGGCCTCGATGGTGACCTGCTCGTCGAAGGTGCCGGCGGTGACGCCGAGCGCCGAGATGTCGAGCAGGTCGTGGCTGCCGCCGGCGTCGCCATGGGCCTCGAAGCCGGCCACGAGGTCGTTGCCGAAGGCTTCGCCGAACACGAAGGTGTCGTCATCCGCCCCGCCGAGCAGGCGGTCGTCGCCCGCGTCCCCTTCCAGCCGGTCCTTGCCGCGGCCGCCGCGCAGCAGGTCGTCGCCCGCACCGCCCTGCAGGTCGTCGTCGCCGCCGCGGCCGGCCAGGCTGTCGGCCTCCGCGCTGCCGACGAGGACGTCGGGACCCATCGTGGGCAGGCGGGTTTCGGCCGGCTCGTCCGGATCATCGGTCTCCGGCGGCGTGACGACGTCCGGCTCCTCCTCGTCAGGCACCGGCTCCTCGATGGGCTCCTCCTCGTCAGGCACCGGCTCCTCGATGGGCTCCTCCTCGTCGACGACGGGTGGCACCTCGTCGTCGGGATCAGGGTTGTCCACCGGGGGCGGCTGGGTGACGGGCGGCTGCTCCTCGACGGGGTCCGGATCCGTCACCGGATCGGGCGCAGGCGCAGGGGGCGCGGCGCCTGGCTGCCAGGGCGCGGAGGTGTCGAAGGCGGGCGCCGAGGCCAGGAAGGTCGTGCCGGAGACGTTCGCCGGGCCGGAGACGAGCTGGTCCGCCGTCAGGCCGAACACCTCGGTGTCGGAGACCGTCGCCGGAACGCCGGTGGCGTTCCACAGCAGCCGCCCGGAGGGATGCTCGTCGATCACCGTGTTGCCGGTCATCTCCAGGCTGGAATTGGCGTGCACGTTGCCTTCCACGCCGAAGGAGACGATCACCGGGTTCTCGCTGTTCGGGCCCTGCTGCAGCACGTTGTCGCGCAGCACCGCGCGTCCCCCGTTCGGCAGGTCGATGCTGTAGCTGGCCGTCGCGTCGAAATCGGCGAAGCGCGATCCGGTGATGATCGTCTCCTGCGCGCGGCTCTTCAGCTCGTGCCCGACGGACGCCTCGTGGAAGTAGCTGTTCTCCACCGTCAGCTTGCCGATGTCGCCGACATAGATGTTGTGGGTGCGCCCGTCGCCGCGGCCGTTGTGGTCGAACTCGCTGTCGCGGATGGTCAGCGTGGCGTCGCGGTTGCTGGCGATGGTCAGGATGCCGTTCTCGTTGTCGTGGAAGCGGCTGTCCTCGATCACCAGGTTGCCGCTCTCGTGGCGGATGCCGGCGCCGTTCTGGTCGGGCACGGCCGCGCCGGAGAACTCGAAGCCCTGGATCGTGACGTCGGCATTGGTGGTGAGGATCGCCTTGCCGTTGGGCGGCGCCGTGGTGGCCTTGAGATGCGCGACGCCGCCGACGGCGACCAGGCTCACATCCGTGCGGATCTCGGCGAAGTCGTTGGTGTAGGTGCCGGCCTGCACCTGGATGACGTCGCCGTCGCGGGAGGCGGCGATGGCGGAGGAGATCGTGTCGTACTGCTGGCCCGAGCCGACCGTGAGAACTGGCATGCGGCATGTCCCGTGTGTTGCGCTGGGCCGCAACCTGGAACCTGCGCAGCGACGTCGAAAGTGTTACTTCGCGCCCACGGGTTTCAACCCTGCGTCGCGTCCGCGGCCCGCTGCGCGTGGCGGGCCGCGGCGCCCGTTCAGACGCCGAGCGTGCCGGCCTTCGCCGCGGCGTAGCGCTGCGCGATGCGGTTCCAGTCGAGCACGTTCCACCAGTTCGCGGTGTACTCCGCGCGGCGGTTCTGGTAGCGGAGGTAGTAGGCGTGCTCCCACACGTCGTTGCCCAGCAGCACGCGCTGCCCGTCCATCAGCGGGTTGTCCTGCCCGGGCTTGGTGACGATGGCCAGGCGCCCGGCCTGGTTCACCGTGACGAAGGCCCAGCCGCTGCCGAACACGCCGTTGGCCGCGGCGTTGAAGCGGGTGCGGAAGGTGGCGAAGTCCGTGAAGTCCTGCGCGATCGCCTGCGCCAGCTCGCCCGTCGGCTCGCCGCCGCGGCCGCCCATGATCGTCCAGAACATGGTGTGGTTCGCATTGCCGCCGCCGTTGTTGCGCACGGCGGTGCGCACGCCCTCCGGCACCTGGTTCAGGTTCATCAGGATCTGGTCGAGCGGCATGGCGGCGATGGCGGAGTGGTCGCGCACCGCGGCATTCAGCGCGTTGACCTGGGCGCCGTGGTGGAAGCGCCAGTGGATCTCCATGGTGCGCGCATCGATCGCCGCCTCGTTCGCGTCGAAGGCATAGGGCAGGTCGGGCAGGCGGAAGGGGCCGGATGGCGGCTGCGCCTGCGCCAGCGCGGTGCGGGGCGCGGCCCAGGCGGTGGCGAGGCCGGCGGCGGCCCCGAACAGGGCGCGGCGGTGCAGGATGGTCATGCTGGCGTTGTCCTCTCGGGCGGCGAATGCGCCGCGCCCGAGATAAGGGCGCCGGGCCGATCGGGGAAGGGTCGTCAGCCCCGCGCCGGGCGGCGCAGCCAGGCCACGGCGCCGAGCAGCAGGAGCGAGAGCGCGATCATCAGCGTCGCCGCGGCCATCACGGTCAGGCTGATCTCGTCGTTCAGGCCGGCGAACATCTGGCGCGGCAGCGTGCGCTGCCCCGGCCCCGCGAGGAACAGCACCACCACCGTCTCGTCGAGCGAGGTGGCGAAGGCGAAGACCGCGCCGGCCGCGACGCCCGGCATGATGCGCGGCAGGCAGACCCGCAGGAAGGCGCGCCACGGCCCGGCGCCGCAGGACGCCGCGGCGCGCAGCAGCACCGGGTCGAAGCGCGAGAGCGCGGCGAGCACCGTCACCACCACGAAGGGCACGCCGAGCATCGCATGCGCCGCGACCAGACCGGCGAAGGTGTTCGCCAGGCCGCGCGGCCCGAAGGCGAGCAGCAGTGCGACCGCGACGACGATCGCCGGCACCGCCATCGGCGCCAGGATCACCGCCATCACCAGGCCGCGCCCCGGAAAGCGCGCCCGCCAGAGGCCGAAGGCGGCGGGCACGCCGAGCAGCGTCGCCACCGCCGCGCTGGCCGTGCCGACCAGCAGGGAGTTGCGCAGCGCCGGCAGCCAGAAGTCGGAGGCGAAGAAGGCGGCGTACCAGCGCAGCGACAGCCCGGGCAGCGGGTAGTGCAGGAAGCTGCCGGCGGAGAAGGAGAGCGGCACCACCACGGCGATCGGCAGCACCAGGAACAGCAGCACGAGCAGGCCGAAGGCCCAGAGCGCGAGCCTCATGTCGTGCGTATCTTCTCGAACCCGACCAGCCGGCCGTACAGCGCGATCACCGCGGCGACGGCGGCCAGCAGCAGCACGGAGAGCGCCGCCGCCATGCCCCAGTCCACCGTGCGGTTGGCGTGGAAGCCGATGAGCCAGGCGAGCATCTGGTCGTTCGGCCCGCCCAGCAGCGCCGGGGTCACGTAGAAGCCGAGCGCCTGCACGAAGACCAGCAGGCAGCCTGCTCCGATGCCGGGCAGCGAGAGCGGCAGCAGCACGCGCAGGAACACGCGCAGCCGCCCCGCGCCGAGGGAGGCAGCGGCGCGCGCCAGCCGCGGGTCGATCTCCCGAACCACCGCCAGGATCGGCAGAACCATGAAGGGCAGCAGGATGTGCACCATTGCCACCAGCACGGCGAAGCGGTTCATCAGCAGCGGCAGCGGCTCCGTCACCAGGCCGGCGCCGAGCAGCGCGGCGTTCACGATGCCCTCCTTCTGCAGCAGCACCATCCAGGCCGCGGTACGCACGATCAGGCTGGTCCAGAAGGGCAGCAGCACGGCGCCGAGCAGCCAGGGCTGCGCGCGGCCCGGCGCCGTCGCGATCAGCCAGGCCACCGGATAGCCGAGCCCCAGGCAGAGCAGCGTCGCGACGGCCGAGATCCACAGCGTGCGCGCCAGGATGCCGCGGTGGATGCGGCTGTCCTCCGGCACCTGGGCGATGTCCCCGGCCGGGTCGCGCTTCAGGTCGAGCGTGGCGAGCAGGCGGAAATCGGCGACCGGGCCGGCCGCGCGCGCGATGGCCCGCCAGGGCGCCGGCGTGCCCCAGGCCTCGCCGGCGGCCAGGATGCGCGCGCGGTCCTCGCCCGGG
>NZ_JAPSMD010000372.1 GCF_027856955.1 Falsiroseomonas oryzae
ATGGCGGTGCTGGCGGCCGCGCTCTACCTCGCGCCGCTGCCCTGGCTTGCCGTCGCGCTGGCGATGGCGGCGTGCTGCGTCGGCGGGCTGGTGCCGGCGGCCTGCTTCGCGCTGCTGCCGCGCGTGGTGCCGAAGCCCGTGCTGGTCGCGCCGGCGATGGGGCTGACCATCCAGGGCAACAATCTGGTGCAGCTGCTGGCGCCGCCGGCGCTGGGCGTGCTGGCCGGCTTTGCCTGGGCGCTGCTGGCCGCGCCGCTGCTGCTCTCGGGCCTGGTCGCGGCGGCGATCGGCCTGCGCCTGTCACGGGCCGGCTTGCGGGCGGCGTCGGGGGCGCCCTAGCCTCTCGCCACACGGCGCGCAGACGCCGCATCCGGGGACGCATCACCGGGCCGCACCGCCCACGCTGGAGACATCACCCATGCCTGCCTTCGATCGCCGCCACCTTCTTGCGCTCGCTGCCGGCGCCGCAGGCGGTGCGCTGCTGCCCGCCGCGGCGGATGCGCGGCCGCTGGACCAGGTGCTGTCCTCCCGTCGGCTGCGCGCCGGAATCAATCCGACGCTGCCGCCCTTCGGCACCTTCAACGAGCGCAACCAGATCGACGG
Source organism: Falsiroseomonas oryzae (assembly GCF_027856955.1). Taxonomy (GTDB): domain Bacteria; phylum Pseudomonadota; class Alphaproteobacteria; order Acetobacterales; family Acetobacteraceae; genus Falsiroseomonas; species Falsiroseomonas oryzae. Next base: position 604 of record NZ_JAPSMD010000372.1, read on the forward strand.
CTTCGACGCCGACATCGCGCGCGAGATCGCGCGGCGCATCAACGTCGAGCTGGAGATCGTGCAGGTCGGCAGCCCAGACCGCATCCCCTTCCTGCAGGCCGACCGCATCGACATCGTGCTGGGCGCCATCACCCGCACGATCGAGCGCGCTCTGGTGATCGACTACACCCAGCCGCTGCACACCCAGTCCATGGTGGTGCTGACCAAGGCGACCGGCACGGCGGTGCCGATCAACGCGCCCGCCGACCTCAACAACCGTGCCGTGCGGCTGGTGCAGGTGCGCGGCACCGTCGGCGTGCCGTGGATCCAGGCCAATGCGGCGCAGGCGCAGGTGACGCTGCTCGACAACTATCCCGACTGCTTCCGCGCGCTGGCACAGGGCCGGGCAGATGCGATGGTGGACGTGGCGGAATCCGTCGTCATCCCGATGCGCAACTTCCAGGGCGTGCCGTGGCGGATCCTTGACGAGGTGCTGGCCAGCTTCTGGGTGGGCATCGGCGTGCAGAAGGGTAACACCGCACTGCGCGACGTGCTGAACGTGGTGCTGTTCGAGATGCATCGCAGCGGCTTCGTCAACGCGACCTGGCAGAAGTGGTTCGGCGTGCCGATGACCACGCCGATCCCCTTCAACCCGATGTTCTAGGCGTGCAGCTGCGTCTCCCTCTCCCGCACAGACTGGAGAGGGCCGGGGTCGGGGTCGTGTCGCGATGACCCTGCAGTACGGCCAGATCCTCCAGTACCTGCCCGACTTCCTGATCGGCGCGGCGATGGCGCTGTGGATCGCCGCCGTCGCCTTCGCGGGCGGGCTGCTGATCGGGCTGGCCGGCGCCGCGGTGCTGAGCTTCGGCCCCTGGCCGGCGCGCGCGCTGGTCGGCGGCTATGTCCGCTTCTTCACCTGGACGCCGCAGCTCGTGCAGATCTTCTTCCTGTTCTTCGCGCTGCCGGAGGTCGGCATCACCCTCTCGCCCGTCACAGCCGTGCTGATCGGCATGACGCTGAATGCCGGCGCCTACCTGACGGAGATCGAGCGCGCCGGTTTCGCCAGCGTCCCGCGGGCCGAGCTGGACGCGGCGGAGACGCTCGGCTTCAGCAGGCTCCAGACGGTGTGGTACGTGATCGCCCCCCATGTCGTGCGCGCGCTGTATCCGGCGCTGTCCAACCACTACATCATCATGACGCTCGGCACCTCCATGGCGGCAATCTTCGGCGTGGAGGAGCTCACCGGCCGCGCGCTGAACGCCAACGCCATCTCCTTCCGCTCGGTGGAGATATTCTCGACCGTGGCGCTGATCTACATCGTACTGACCATCGTCGCCTCCACGCTGCTTTGGCTCGTGGGACGCTGGATGTTCCGCATCAAGGCCAAGGTGTTTTGAGGTCTGGCATGCCTCAAGCGCCGGCGGCCGCATCCGCGGCCTTGGCTCGCCGCACTTGCGGCGGGCCGCATTCGCGGCCTCGGCCCGCAGAGCGGGCCGCCAGCGCCGGCGAGCGGGGCTGCGCAGGATGAGCGCATGGGACATCCTGCTGATGGAGGCGCCGCGCTTCTTCACCTGGTGGAACATCCGCTTCCTGCTGGAAGCGGTCGGCAACACGCTGGTGGCCAGCGTGCTGGGGTGCGCCGTCGGCTATGCGCTGGGCTTCGCGCTGGCCGCGCTGCGCCTGCCGCAGTTGGTGCCCTTCGGGCCGCTGCGGGCGCTCTGCATCCTGTGGGTGGAGATCTTCCGGCGCATCCCCTTCCTGGTGCTGCTGCTGCTGGTCTTCTTCCTGGCCCAGTTCGCGAAGCTGGAGGCGCCGCTCTGGGTGGTGGCGGTCGCGGCCGTCGCCATCCGCATGTCCGCGCTGGCGGCGGAGAATATCCGGGCCGGGCTGGAATCCGTGCGCGCGACCCAATGGGAAGCGGCGCTCACCATGAACATGAATCCGTGGCGCGTACTGGGCGCGGTGGTGCTGCCGCAGGCCTGGCGGGTGATCCTGCCGCCCTCCATCGCCCATGTCCTGTCGATGGTGAAGGAGACCTCGCTGGTCAGCCAGATCGGCTTCATCGAGATCACCTTCGCCGCGAAGATGCTGACGCAGCGCGGCTTCTCCGCGCTGCTGACCTACGGCTCGGCGCTGGTGCTCTACTTCGTTGTCGGCTGGGCGCTGGCCACGCTGGGCCGCTGGGCGGAGCGGAAGCTCACGCGGCGTCCCGCGGGCCCTGGGGCGCCAACCCGCTCTCCCGCATCGCCGCCCGCAGCATCGCCGCTTCCGGCCCCGTGACGGGCGGCTGTGGCGGTCGCACCGCCGGGTCCGGGATCACGCCCATCTCCGCCAGGCAGAACTTCAGCCGCGCCGTGGCGCGGCCCGCGGGCGGCGCGCCGTAGATCGCCTCGGCCAGCGGCTCCAGCCGGTCATGCAGCGCCCGCGCGCGTGGCAGGTCGCCGGCGCGCACGGCGGCGTCGAGCGCCGAGATCTCGTCCGGCATCAGGTCCGCCAGCGACACCAGCGAGCCGTCGGAGCCGTGCACCATGCAGGCCAGCAGGTGTTCGTCGCCGCTGGCGCAGACCGCCACGTCAGGCCGCTTCGCCTTCACCTGGCGGCGCAGCGCGTCGTAGCGGTCCACCTCCCAGGACCCTTCCTTGATCCCGACCACCTCCGGGATGTCGAGCAGCGCGTCGAGGGTCTCCGGCGTGAAGCCCATGCGGCCGGCAGCGTGGTGCGCCTGGAACAGGAAGATCGGCATGCCCGGCACGGCGCGCGTGATCGCGCGGTGGTGCAGCAGCGCCATCTCCGTGGTGTGCGCCAGGGCGAAGGCGTTGGGCAGGAACACCATCACCGCGTCGGCGCCGGCGTCGCGCGCATCCCGCGCTTCCTCCGCCGCCTCCAGGCTGCTTTCCGCGTTGACGCCGGCGACCACGATCCGCGTCGCCCCGACCGTCGCGACCGTCACCTCCACCGCGCGCCGCTTCTCCGCGCGCGACAGCACGAAGTTCTCGCCGGCATGGCCGTTCATCAGCACGCCCGCGACACCGTCGCGCAGCGCGCAATGGACGGTGTGCCGCGCATAGGCCGTCCAGTCCGGCGAGAAATCCGCGCGCATCGGCAGCACGGTCGAGGGATAGATGCCGTGGAAGCGGTCGGGGCCCTGCGGAATCATGCCGCCTCCTGTGCAAGCAAGCGATCGATCGGGAACAGCGGCAGTTCCGGCGCCTGGCCGAGCACCGCCTGCGCCAGCAGCTTCCCGAAATAGGGACCGCTGGTGTAGCCGGAATGCACGCTGCCGATGATCCAGGCATCCGGCACGCCGGGGATCGGTCCGATGGCCGGCAGCGCATCCGCCGTCTCCGCCTCCAGCCCCAGCCAGGCGCGCACCACGCGCGCGTCGCGCAGCGCGGGGACTGCATGGGCAGCGAGGCGGACATTCCCCTGGAAGTTCTCCGCCCGCACCGCCAGCCCGCCGCGCTGCCGGTCGCCGATGCCCTGCCAGCCGCCGCCGATCAGCACCGTGCCGTTGGCGTACTGCTTCAGCGAGAGCAGGCCGGAGGCGACGCCGAGCACGGTGCGCATCACCGGGCGAATGCGTTCCGTGATCACCAGCTGGTTGATCAGCACCTTGATCGGCAGGCGGAGCCCGAGCCAGGCCGCCATATCCTCGAGCCAGACGCCGCCGGCCAGCACGATGCGCCGTGCGCGCAGCGGGCCCTGCGCGGTCTGCAGCGTGAAGCCCTGCGCGTCGCGATCCACGGCTGTCACGCCGCGCCCCTCGAACAGGGCGACGCCGGCATTGAGCAGCGCGGGCCGGAAGGCCCGGCCGGTCAGGTAGGCGCTGGTGAAGCCGTCGATCGGGCAATGACCGGCCAGCAGCACCTTGTCGCTCAGCCCCGGCTCGATCTCCATCGCGCGGCCGCCGGAGACCAGCTCGATCGGCGCGCCGGCCTGACGGCGGAAATGCGCGCGCTCCTCCAGCATCGCCGCCTCGCGTTCGGTGAAGGCCACCGAGAGGCCGGGGCAGGACACCGCCAGCACGTGGCCGCCGTCGCACCACTCGGGCATGCGCAGCCACATCTCATGCGCGCGCAGCGCATAGGGGATCAGCGCGGCGCGGGTCATCTGCATGGTCAGCGTGCCGGCATTGACGCCCGAGGCCTCGCGGCAGATCGCGCCGCGGTCCAGCAGCGCCACCTGCATGCCGCCGCGCGCCAGGTGCAGCGCCGTGCTGCACCCCATCACGCCGGCGCCGACCACTGCGGTGTCGAAGATCATATCGGCGCCGGCGCCGGCACGGGAATGTCGGCATAGTCGAACTCGCCCAGCAGCGCCTCCATCGGCACCGGGCGCAGCGGCAGGCGGCCGGTGGCGAAGCCCGCGCGCTCCCGCCCGCCGACGCGGTTCGCGACCAGCTCTGCCGCCGCCTCGCCGCAGACGCGGCCCTGGCAGGGCCCCATGCCGCAGCGGGTGAACTGCTTCAGCTGGTTCATGTCGGCCGCGCCGTCGTCCAGCGCTGCCTCGATCTCGGCGCGCGTCACGCCCTCGCAGCGGCAGACCACGGTGTCGGGCGGGATGGCGGAGACCAGCGCCGGTCGCAGCGCCATCATGCGCGCCATGGCCCCGCCCGTCCGCGCGGCGCGCCAATGCTCCAGCGCCGGCCGGCGGCGCGCCCGCGCATGGGCGCGGCCATCCAGCCTCTCCAG
>NZ_JAPSMD010000373.1 GCF_027856955.1 Falsiroseomonas oryzae
CCGCCGCCACGCCTGCGCCCGCGGCTGCCCCGGCCGCCGAGCCGGTGCCGGCCCCGCCCGCCGATCCGCAGCCCCAGGGCCTGGCGCGGCCGGCCATGGTGGTGGACCAGCCCGTCCGTGCGGGGCAGCGCATCTGGGCGCAGGGCACCGACCTGATCGTGATCGGCACGGTGAACCCCGGCGCCGAGGTGATCGCGGACGGCAATGTCCACGTCTATGGCCGGCTGCTCGGCCGAGCCATCGCCGGCGGCCAGGCGGAGATGGGCGCGCGGGTCTTCGCGACGCATTTCGACCCCGAGCTCGTCTCCATCGCCGGCTACTACGCGGTGCGCGACGGGCTGGGCGAGGCGCCGATCGGCAAGGCGGTGATGGCCCGCCTGGTCGGCGAGCACATGAGGTTCGATCCGCTGGGCTGAACGCGGCGCGGCGGCCAGGTCTGGACATCGCGCGGCGGCGCCGTGCGGCAGGGGAATGGGCAGGGGGTTGTCATGGCAGAAGTGATCGTCGTCACGTCGGGGAAGGGAGGGGTCGGCAAGACGACCAGCTCCGCCGCCTTCGCCACCGGCCTCGCGCAGCGCGGCAAGAAGGTGGTGGTGATCGACTTCGACGTCGGGCTCCGCAACCTCGACCTCATCATGGGCGTCGAGCGGCGCGTGGTGTTCGACATCGTCAACGTCATCCAGGGCGAGGCCCGGCTGAACCAGGCGCTGATCAGGGACAAGCGCGTCGACACGCTCTCCATCCTCCCGGCCAGCCAGACGCGCGACAAGGATGCGCTGACCAAGGAGGGCGTCGGCCAGATCATCGAGGAACTGGCCAAGGACAACGACTACATCCTCTGCGACAGCCCCGCCGGCATCGAGAAGGGCGCCCTCCTCGCCCTCTACTTCGCCGACCAGGCGATCGTGGTGACCAATCCCGAGGTCTCCTCCGTCCGCGACAGCGACCGCATCCTGGGCGTGCTGCAATCCAAGTCGAAGCGCGCCGAGGACAAGAAGGACCCGGTGAAGGAACACCTGCTGGTCACGCGCTACGACCCCGCCCGCGTCGAGAAGGGCGAGATGCTGAAGCTCGACGACATCCGCGAGATCCTGGCGATCCCGCTGCTCGGCGTCATTCCGGAGAGCGAGAGCGTGCTGCGCGCCTCCAACACCGGCACGCCGGTGGTGATGGACGCCGAGAGCGTCGCCGGCCAGGCCTACAAGGATGCCGTCGGCCGCTTCCTCGGCGAGAAGGTGGAGCATCGCTTCCTCGAGCCGCAGAAGAAGGGGATCTTCTCGCGGCTGTTCGGCGGGAGGGCCGCCTGATGAGCTGGCTCGACTTCTTCAAGGCCCGCAAGCCGGAGCCCGCCAGCGCCTCCCAGGCGAAGGAGCGCCTGCAGATCGTCCTGGCGCATGAGCGCATCGGCCGCACGCGGGAGGATTTCCTGCCGAAGCTGCAGCAGGAGATCGTCGCCGTCGTCGCGCGCTACGTCGCGATCGACCCGGGCCGGGTGAACGTCTCGCTCGACCGCGGCGGGGACATGTCCACCCTGGCGATCGAGATCGAGATGCCGGGCCCGCAGCAGAACCGCCCGCGCCACGCGGCGGCGAGCTGAGGCGGTCCGATGACCGAAGGGCCGTCAGGCCCGCAGGTCTGAATCGGCCCGCCCCGAATACGAGGTCTCACCTGCGCTGCGGCGCGGCCCTGCCCCGCCGCATCGCCAGGCCGAGCAGCACCAGCGCCCCCGATGGCGCCGCCAGGCTGTCCAGCACGGGGAAGCCGGCCGGCAGCGCGCAGCCCAGCACGAGCAGCCAGGGCTCGTGGCGGGCGAAGCCGCGCTCCAGCCCGTCGCGCAGCAGGAAGGCGGCCGCGACCGTCAGCACCACCGCGTCGTAGATGTAGGCATAGGGCGTCACCAGGTAGGACGCCGCGGCCAGCGCTGCCGCCTGGCACGCGAAGGGCGCGCCGCGGCGCCATTGCCAGGCCAGCGCCGACAGGATCGCGGCCGCAGCGAGCAGTTGCGCCGCGAGCGCAAGGTCGGTGTCCCCGACAAGTCGGTAGGCGATGGCATAGATGGATTGCAGCTTGTCCCAACCCGCGCCGCCCTCCCGCAGGGCGCCGCCGGTCTGCGTCATGGAGGCCAGGAAGGCGCCCCAGATGCCGGGGCCGAGTAGCAGTGTCGGGATCGCCGCCAGCGCCAGCGTGGCCAGGCTGGCCGATACGAAGGCCTGCCAGCGCCGGCCGGCAATCAGGAACAGCGGGAAAAGCACGCCGAACTGCGGCTTGTAGGTCAGCGCGCCCAGGAACACGCCGGCCAGCCAGGGCCTGCGCTCCAGCAGGGCGAGGCACGCGGTCATCAGCCCCGCCGTCAGGAACCCGTTCTGCCCGGCGATGGCGCACCAGATCGTCGCCGGCGCCGCAAGCAGGGCCGGGATCAGGAAGCCCGGCACCACCAGCCGCAGCGCCAGCGCGAAGCCAGCCGCGGTGACCAGCGTCCAGAGCTGCCAGGCGATGGCGTAGGGCGGCAGCGCGAAGGGCGTGACCAGCAGCAGGAAGGCCGGCGGGTTGTGCATGGCGAAGTGGCCGTGGAAGTCGCGCCCGATCGCCGCCACCTGCACCGCCTTGTGCAGCGCCCAGTCGTAGGCGTCCGCGGCGCGACCCTCCAGCACCAGCCGCCCCGCGCTCCAGAAGGCGACGAAGTCGCCGGGCACCGGGTGGCCCTGCGCATCCACCAGCCAGCGCCGCGTCAGCGCGGAGACGGCCAGCACCAGCACATAGACCAGCAGCAGCGCGAAGCCGTAGAGCCGGATGCGCGCGCGCGCCGCCTCGGCGAGGGGCGGAGGGGCCGGCACGGCCCGGCGTCCCGCGGATCCGCGCCCTAGCTCAGATCTCCCACTGGAAGCCGTCCACGACGATATGCTGGCCGGTGATGAAGTTCGGCTGCTCGGCGGCCAGGAAGGCGACCACGCGCGCCACGTCCTGCGGCTTGCCGACGCGCTGCAGCGCGATCTTCTTCGCCAGCTCCGCGCCGCGGCTGCGGGTGAGCGTGTTGCCCACCTCCGTCTCGATGATGCCGGGGCAGACGGCGTTCACCGCGATGTCGGGCCCGAGCTCCTTCGCCAGCGCGCGCGTCATCCCGAGGATGCCCGCTTTGGCGCTGGCATAGGCGAACTTGCTGACTGCGCTGGTCACGCCACCCGTATGCGCGTTCAGCGAGGACATGCTGACGATCCGCCCGCCGCCGCCTTTGCGCATCAGCGGCACGAAGGCCTGGATGTAGTTGAAGCAGGACTTCAGGTTGATCGCGATGGTGCGGTCGAACTCCTCCTCCGTGCAGTCCAGGATGGTCTTCGGGTTCGACTTGCCAGCGTTGTTCACCAGCACGTCGCAGCGGCCCCAGGCGGCCTCGACCTCGGCCGCGATGCGGTGCGCCGCCTGATGGTCGGCGACATCGGCCTCGAAGGTCAGCACGCGGGCGCCCATGCCCTCCAGCTCGGCCCGGGTGCGCTGCATCTCCGGCGCCAGCAGGTCCACCAGCACCAGGTCGTGGCCGCGCTCCGCCAGGGCATGGGCGCAGCCGCGCCCGATCCCGCGCGCGCCGCCTGTCACCACCGCGACCTTGCGCATCATACTGTCCCTCTCCGACGTCCGATGCATCCTCGGCCGCCATTCCCCCGTTGCCAACATGACCACGATGAGCACATAGAGGGGCGAAAGTTGGGGCCCCAAACCATCGGCCCGGATCGCGACCCCCGGGGAGGATCAAGGCATGAGCGCGACACCGCTGCGCACCCAGGTCGGCATCATCGGCGCCGGCCCCTCCGGGCTGCTGCTGTCCCACCTGCTGCACCTCGCCGGCATCGACAGCGTGGTACTGGAGACGCGCTCCCGCGACTATGTGGAGCAGCGGGTCCGTGCCGGCCTCCTGGAACAGGGCAGCGTCGAGACGCTGACCGAGGCCGGCGTCGCCGACCGGCTGCACCGCGAAGGGCTGGTGCATCACGGGATCGAGCTGCGCTTCGACGGCGTCGGCCACCGCATCCCGCTGACCGACCTGACCGGCAAGGTCGTCACCATCTACGGCCAGCAGGAGGTGGTGAAGGACCTGATCGCCGCGCGGCTGGCCGCCGGCGCGCGGCGCGACCACGCGCCCATCCTGTTCGAGGTGGAGGACGTCGCCGTGCACGACGTCACCGGTGCGGCGCCGCGCATCACCTTCCGGCACGGCGGCGTCGATCACGTGCTGGACTGCGACTTCATCGGCGGCTGCGACGGCTTCCACGGCATCTGCCGGCCGGCCATCCCCGACCTCGCGATCTACGAGCGGGTCTATCCCTTCGCCTGGCTCGGCATCCTCTCGCGGTCGAGGCCAGTCTCGGAGGAGCTGATCTACGCCCGCCATGCGGAAGGCTTCGCGCTGGCGACCATGCGCTCCAACATCGTCTCCCGCCTCTACCTGCAATGCGCGCCGGACGAGGACCTCGCCCTCTGGCCGGATGAGCGCATCTGGGCGGAGCTGCATCGGCGCCTGGGCTGCGGGGCAGAGCTGGAGGAAGGCGAGATTTTCCAGAAGGGCGTCACGCCGATGCGCAGCTTCGTCTGCGAGACGATGCGCCACGGCCGGCTGTTCCTGGCCGGCGATGCCGCGCACATCGTCCCGCCGACCGGCGCGAAGGGCATGAACCTGGCGATCGCCGACATCCGCGTGCTGGCCCGAGGGCTGGAGCGGTTCTACGCGAAGGGCGGGACGGAGCTGCTGGACCGCTACGCCGAGATCTGCCTGCGCCGCATCTGGAAGGGCCAGCGCTTCAGCTGGTGGATGACCTCCATGCTGCACCGCTTCGACGGCGAGGACCCCTTCGAGCACCGCGTGCAGGTCGCGGAGCTCGACTACGTCTCCACCAGCCGCGCCGCGATGACGACGCTGGCGGAGAACTACGTGGGCCTGCCCTTCGAGGTGTAGCGCCTCACCGGAAGCCCATGTCGGTCAGCGCGCAGGTGTTCACGCGCCGGCGTTCCTGCGCCTGCCCGTCCATGAACACCACGCGCACGTCGTTCACGCATTGCCCGTTCGGCAGCTGCACCACCATGCGCTGCCCGGGCTGCAGCACGCTGGCGCCCAGCCGGTCCGGCCCCCAGGCGCTGTCCTGCGCCGAGGAGACATAGACCTCCCGGATCACGCGACCGCCCGTGTTGTTCAGCCGGAAGGACGGGTTGAGCGAGGCGGCCTGCGCGCCGCCCGCCGTGGCGCCCGCGGCGGCCGCGGCCCCGCCTG
>NZ_JAPSMD010000374.1 GCF_027856955.1 Falsiroseomonas oryzae
CCGTCCCGCCGCCGGCGTGCCTGCGCCAGCCGCGCGGCGCCGTGCGCGTCCGTTCGGCCCGCAGCTGCGCGCCGACCTGCCGCAGCGCCTCCATCTCCGCCGCATGGTGCGGGAAGCGCAGCCGCCGGCGCGGCCGCATCGCCGCCATCTCGGCCAGCACCGTCTCCACCAGCGCCTGCGCCGCTGCGCGAGGGACCTCGGTGGCGGCCTCGGCATAGGCTTCGAAGTCCAGCGGAAACAGAGTCGCCCGGTCCGGGAAGAAGGTGCGCCGCACCGCCTCGTTGCCCGCCGCGAAGCGCGCGGCGAATGCCATCGCCTCGGCGCGGGACGGCAGGGGTGCCGGGCCCGGCGCGTGGCGGGCCAGGAGCCGCATCAGCATGCGGGGCGCCCGCGCCCCCGTCTCGCGCGGCAGCACCAGGTTCACCCGCCGCAGCACCTCGAGCGCGGTGGCCGAGAGCGCCGGGTTGTGCCGACGCGGCGCCGGGCCGCCCGGACCGGGTGCCAGGCCGCAGGCCAGGAGGAAATCCTGCAGCACGTCGCCGCCCGGGAACTCCTCACGGATGAACAGGCGCGGGCGCAGGGCTGCGACGCCGAAGGCCGCACCCCAGCGGGCCAGCAGCGCTGCATGGTCGAAATACCCGTCCGCGCGCTCCCCGGCGCGCGGCAGGATCGCCCGACGCGTCCCGCCGGTCTTGATCCGGGTCGAATGGCGGCTGACGGCCAGCTCGTCCTGCCGGCGCAGATAGACGACGACGTGCACGTCCTGGAAATGCGGCGCGAGCAGCGCCTGCAGCCGTCGCGCGCCCTCCTCCGTCCGCACGCGGCTGTGGCAGTGCTCGTTGCTGAAGACCAGGGTGTGGATCGTCGGCGGCAGCGCCGCGACCTCCTCGGCGATCGCCCGGGGCAGCCAGTCCTCCGGCGCATCGCCTGCGCCACGCCGCAGCCTGTCGCGCAGCGCGAGCCCCTCGCCGCCCGCCCCCGGCCCGGCGGCATAGAGCGCGAGCGCCTGGTGGTTGCGATGGCCGGGGCTCCGCGCATAGGCGACGCCCTGCGCCGCCAGCGCGTCTCGCATCCCCGCCAGCCCGGCCTGGATGGCGGTGGAGCCGGTCTTCTCCGTCCCGATGTGCAGGATGGCGCGCCGCATGGTTGCGTCGGCAGAATAGCGGCGCCGGTGCGAGCCGACGATGGCGGGCGCACCCTTCCCCTTCTCGGGCGCCGCCCCCATAACTCCCGCCCGATGGGAACATTGCCGGAACCCTTCGCCGGCTGGTTTGCCGGGCGCGGCTGGGCGCCGCGGCCGCACCAGCTCGCCCTGCTGCAGGCCGCGCGGCGCGGCGAGAGCGCGCTGCTGGTCGCGCCGACCGGCGGCGGCAAGACCCTGGCCGGGTTCCTGCCGAGCCTGACCGACCTGCACGCCGCCCCGCGGGACGGGCTGCACACCCTCTACGTCTCGCCGCTCAAGGCGCTGGCGGTGGACATCGCGCGCAACCTGACGGCACCCGTCGAGGAGATGGGGCTGCCCATCGCCATCGAGACGCGCACCGGCGACACGCCGGCGAACCGACGCGCCCGCCAGCGCGCCGCCCCGCCGAACCTGCTGCTGACCACGCCCGAGTCCCTCGCCCTGCTGCTGACGCTGCCGGACGCGCCCACGCTGTTCGGCGGGCTCGGCGCGGTGGTGGTGGACGAGATCCACGCCCTGGCCGGTACCAAGCGCGGCGACCAGCTGGCGCTCGGCCTCGCGCGCCTCGGCACGCTGGCGCCGAAGGCGCGCCGCGTCGGCCTCTCGGCCACCGTCGCGCATCCGGACGCGCTGCGCGCCTTCCTCTCCCCCACCGCGCGGCCCGACGACGTGCGGCTGGTGATCGGCGCGGGCGGCGCGGAGCCGATGCTGGACATGCTGCTGCCCGAGGGCCGGCTGCCCTGGGGCGGCCATATGGGCCTGGCCTCCATGCCCGAGGTCTACCGCCGCATCCGGGAGGCGAAGGTCACCATCGTCTTCGTCAACACCCGCGCCCAGGCCGAGCTCTGCTTCCAGGCGCTGTGGCGGCTGAACGACGACAATTTGCCGATCGGCCTGCACCACGGCAGCCTGACGGTGGAGCAGCGCCGCAAGGTGGAGGCCGCGATGGCCGCGGGCAGGCTGCGCGCGGTGGTCGCCACCGCCTCGCTCGACCTCGGCATCGACTGGGGCGCGGTGGACCAGGTGGTGCAGGTCGGCGCGCCGAAGGGCGTCTCCCGCCTGCTGCAGCGCATCGGCCGCGCCAACCACCGGCTGGACGAGCCCTCCCGCGCCGTCCTCGTCCCGGCCAACCGCTTCGAGGTGATCGAGTGCACCGCCGCGCGCCAGGCCGTTGCGGCGCAGGAGCTGGACGGCGACCCGCCGCGGCCGGGCGGGCTCGACGTGCTGTGCCAGCACATCCTGGCCTGCGCCGTCGCCGGCCCCTTCCTGCCCGACGATCTCTACGCCGAGGTCACCCGCGCCCAGCCCTATGCCGCGCTCACCCGGCGCGACTTCGACGACGCGCTGCGCTTCGTCGAGGATGGCGGCTACGCGCTCAGCAGCTACGACCGCTTCCGCCGCCTGTTCCGCGACGCCGACGGGCGCATCCATGTCCGCTCCAACGCGGTGGCGCGCCAGCTGCGGATGAACCTCGGCACCATCGTGGAGACGCCGCTGCTCAAGGTGCGGCTGCGCGGCGGCCCCGTGCTGGGCGAGGTGGAGGAGTGGTTCATCTCCACCCTCACGCCTGGCGACTGCTTCATCTTCGCCGGTCAGCTACTGCGCTTCGAGGGGCTGGACGCGATGTCCGCCATCGTCTCCCGCGGGGGCGAGGGCGAGCCGCGTGTGCCCGCCTATGCCGGCAGCCGCATGCCGCTGACGACCTGGCTCGCCGCCCGGGTGCGGGCGATCCTGCACGACCCGAAGGCGTGGAAGGCGCTGCCCGCGCCGGTGCAGGAATGGCTGCGGCTGCAGCGCCACGCCTCGCAGATGCCGCCGAAGGACGGGTTGCTCGTCGAGACCTTCCCGCGCGGCGGCAAGTGGTTCCTCGTCGCCTACTGCTTCGAGGGGCGGCTGGCGCACCAGACGCTGGGCATGCTGGTGACCAAGCGCATGGAACGCCTCGGCATGGGCCCGCTCGGCTACCTCGCGACCGACTACGTGCTGGCGGCGTGGTGCGCCTTCGAGCCGACGGGCGTGGAGCGCCTGTTCGAGGAGGACATCCTGGGCGAGGAGCTGGAGGAGTGGATGGCGGAGAGCAGCATGCTCCGCCGCAGCTTCCGCAATATCGCGACCATCGCCGGCCTGATCGAGAAGAACCATCCCGGGCAAGAGAAGTCCGGCCGGCAGATGACCATGAATGCCGACCTGATCTACGACGTGCTCCGCAGGCACGAGCCCGACCACATCCTGCTGCGCGCCACGCGGCAGGAAGCGGCTTCGGGCCTGACGGACGTGGCACGCATCTCCCTGCTGCTGGCGCGCGCGCGCGCCGGCGGCATCGTCCACCGCGCCCTGCCCCGCGTCTCGCCGCTCGCCGTGCCGGCGCTGATCGAGGAAGGCCGCGAATGGGTCGCCGGCGGCGCGGAGGACGCGCTGCTGGCCGAGGCGGCCGCGATGGTGGAGGAGGTGACGGGCGGCGCCGAGCTCTTCACCGAGGTCCTGGCCGAGGTCACCGAGGCCATCCCCGCCCGCGGCGACCGCGACCGGGTTCGCCGCCCCCGCCGTGGCGACGGCAAGGACGGCCGCGCCAGGGATGGCCGCTACAACCGCTTCATCCGCTCCGCGCCGAAGGGCCTGACCACGCCACGATGACCGCAGCCCCGATCCACCTGGCCGGCGAGCGCCTGATGCTCGATCCCGGCGGCTTCGTCGCCTGGCCCGCGCAGCGCCTGCTCGCCGTCGCCGACCTGCATCTCGAGAAGGGCAGCGCCTTCGCCGCGCGCGGCCAGATGGTCCCGCCCTACGACACGAAGGAGACGCTGGAGCGCCTGGCGCGCGCGCTGCGTCGCTGGAAGCCGGCGCGCCTGGTGCTGCTCGGCGACAGCTTCCACGACGCGAAGGGCTGCGCGCGCCTCGCGCCGGGCGACTGCGCGATGCTGCTGCGCCTGCTGGCGGGGATCGAGGTGGTCTGGGTGCTCGGCAACCACGACCCCGTCGCGCCGGAGGGGCTGCCGGGCATCGCGGCGGAGGAATGGGCGCTCGGGCCGCTCACCTTCCGCCATGTCGCGAAGCCGGGGGCGGCCGCGGAGCTGTCCGGCCATTTCCACCCCAAGGCCACCATGCCGACGCGCGCCGGCGGCGTGACGCGGCCCTGCTTCCTGGCCGATGCGAAGCGCCTGCTGCTGCCGGCCTTCGGCGCCTATACCGGCGGGCTCGCCATCACCGACCCCGCCATCGCGGCGCTCTTCCCGCGCGGCGGCCGCGCCTTCCTGCTGGGGGCGGAGCGGCTGTTCAGCTTCCCGACCGGCCCGCTGCGCCACGCGATGCGCGCGGCGCTCGCCGAAGGATCGGCCTGAGGGCGCGCGCGCCGAGGGTGCCCAGTCGCGCCCCCACCCCGACCCTCCCCCGCATGGCGGGGGAGGGAGAACCGCGCGACCGACGACTCCTCTCCCGCTATGCGGGGGAGGGTGCGCGAGCGAAGCGAGGGCCGGTTGGGGGCGCGACCGACCGCGGCCGCGTCGCGCCCACGCACCGCCGCGGCGCATCGCTGGGATATGCGTGCCGCCCCCGCTTCCGCACCCGGCGCGCTCCCGATCGCCGCAGGACACCCTACATTCCCGACATGACCACCCCCGCCCTGATCTGGTTCCGCCAAGACCTCCGCCTGTCCGACCACCCCGCGCTGACCGCCGCCCTGGCCAGCGGGGGCCGCGTGCTGCCGGTCTTCGTGCTGGACGACGAAGCCGCCGGCCCGCAGCGCCATGGCGGCGCCGCGCGCTGGTGGCTGAAGCACAGCCTGGCATCCCTCTCGGCCGACCTCGCCGCCCGCGGCGCGCCCCTGCTGCTGGCCAAGGGTCGCGCCGAGACGGTGATCCCCGCCCTGGCCGACGCGACCGGCGCCGCGGAGGTGCATGCCGGCCGCGCGATCGAGCCCTGGGCGCGCGAGCAGTCCCGCCGGGTGCACGAGGCGCTGCGCGCTGCCGGCCGCGCGCTGCATCTGCACACCACCACCATCCTGAAGGAACCGCACGGCTTCGCCTCCGGCAGCGGGAAGCCCTACGCCGTCTACACGCCCTTCGCGAAGGCC
>NZ_JAPSMD010000375.1 GCF_027856955.1 Falsiroseomonas oryzae
GGCGCCTGCGCGACAGCGGCGCGCTGCTGCGCGTGGCGCCCGTCGCCGCGGCCGAGCAGTCGGCGCAGAACGCCTCCGCCGCCCGCCTGCAATCCGTCGGCGCGCTGGCCGGCGGCATCGCGCACGATTTCAACAACCTGCTGACCGCCATCTCTGGCAGCGCGGAGGCCGCGCTGTCGCGCGACCCGGACGGCCCGGCCGCGCCGGAGCTGCGCCAGGTCATGGAAAGCGCGGCGCGCGGCGCGGCGCTGGTGCGCCAGCTTCTGGCCTTCGCGCGGCAGCAGGCGATGAACCCGCGCGTGGTGGAGCTGAACGACGCCGTCGCCGCGATGGGCGGCCTGCTCAAGCGCCTGCTCGGCAGCCGGGTCCGGCTGAGCGTGGAACTCGAACAGCCGGGCCGCCGGGTGCGCATCGACCCGACGCAGCTGGACCAGGTGATCATGAACCTGGCGCTGAACGCGCGCGACGCGATGCCGGATGGCGGGTCGCTGCGGATCGCGACCGGCCATGCGGTGGTGCTGCACCCCGAGCCGCTCGGCGCCGAGGAGCTGCCGCCCGGCCGCTATGCCGTGCTCGAGGTTGGCGACAGCGGCGCCGGCATCCCGCCCGACCTGCTGCCGCGGATCTTCGACCCCTTCTTCACCACCAAGCGCGACCAGGGCGGCAGCGGCCTCGGCCTGTCCACCGTGCACGGCATCGTCCGCCAGTCCGGCGGCTTCATCGCGGCCGAAAGCCGCGTGGGAGAGGGGACTACCTTCCGCATCTGGCTGCCGCGGCACGAGGGAACCTCCGACTCGCCGCCCCCGGCCGAGCCGCCGCCGGCCGTGGTCGCGCCGAAGCCGGCCGAGGCCCGGGAGGGCCGGACGATCCTGCTGGTGGAGGACGAGCCCGCCCTGTTGAGCCTGGCGGAGCGCGCCCTGCGCCGCGCCGGCTTCGACGTGCTGCCCGCCGCCAGCGCGGAGGACGCGCTGGAATTGCTGGAGAAGGGCGCGCCGACGCCCATCGCCCTGGTCTCGGACGTGGTGATGCCCGGGATGGACGGCCTGGCGCTCGCCGCGAAGCTGCGGGAGCGCGACCCCGACCTGCCCGTGCTTCTGGTCTCCGGCTATGCCGAGGTGGCGCTCGGCCGCGACCTGGAGGCGGAGCGGCTGAAGCTGCTGCCGAAGCCCTATGCGCTGGCCGATCTGGTCGCGGAGTTGCGCGCCATCCTGCCCCGGAAGCGGGCGGAAGTTTCCTAAATGTTCTTGTCCGCTCCGGCGTTCCGGGCCATATTCCGCCCAGGCCGCTTGCCGGTTGTGCGATGCCTTGGAGTCGGCGCGTGCAATCGGGCAAGGTGGCAGGCGGTGTGACCGGAGGGTGATGATTCGCCCCGCGTTCACGCCTTTTGGTTGAGACGCGGGAGCGGGAACCCCCATGGACAAGACGAAGGCTCTGGACGCAGCGCTGAGCCAGATCGAGCGGGCCTTCGGCAAGGGCTCGATCATGCGCATGGGCACCAAGGCGGCCGATGCGGAGGTCGAGGTCGTCTCGACCGGCTCGCTTGGCCTTGACCTGGCGCTCGGCATCGGCGGCCTGCCGAAGGGCCGCATCGTGGAGATCTACGGCCCGGAGAGTTCGGGCAAGACCACGCTGGCGCTGCACGCGATCGCGGAGGCGCAGAAGCGGGGCGGTACCTGCGCCTTCATCGACGCCGAGCACGCGCTGGACCCGGGCTATGCGCGCAAGCTCGGCGTGGACGTGGACAACCTGCTGATCAGCCAGCCCGATGCCGGCGAGCAGGCGCTGGAGATCTGCGACACGCTGGTGCGCTCCGGCGCGATCGACGTGCTGGTGGTGGACAGCGTCGCGGCCCTGGTGCCGCGCGCCGAGCTCGAGGGCGAGATGGGCGACAGCCATGTCGGCCTGCACGCCCGCCTGATGAGCCAGGCGCTGCGCAAGCTGACCGGCTCGGTCAGCCGCTCCAACACGCTGCTGATCTTCCTGAACCAGATCCGCCTGAAGATCGGCGTGATGTTCGGCAACCCGGAGACGACGACGGGCGGCAACGCGCTGAAGTTCTACGCCTCGGTCCGCATGGAGATCCGCCGCATCGGCTCCATCAAGGAACGCGATACCACCACCGGCAACCAGACGCGGGTGAAGGTGGTGAAGAACAAGATGGCGCCGCCGTTCCGGCAGGTGGACTTCGACATCATGTATGGCGAAGGCATCAGCAAGGTGGGCGAGCTGATCGACCTGGGCGTGAAGGCTGGCATCGTCGAGAAGTCGGGCGCCTGGTTCAGCTGCGACAGCCAGCGGATCGGCCAGGGGCGCGAGAACGCCAAGCAGTTCATGCGCGACAACCCGGCCGTGGCCGAGAGCGTCGAGAAGCGCATCCGCGACCAGGCGAACGGCCTGGCCAACGCCATGCTGGCCGGCGAGGAAGAAGCCGCGGCGGCGGAGTGAGGGCAGTGCCTGCGGGGGCGTTGCCCCCGCGCCCCCGCCGAGGAGCTTGGACGACGTATACGTCGTCCCCCGGACCCCACCATCTGTTTTTCAACACACGCGGGTCCAGGGGCCTCAGGCCCCTGGTGGGGGGGCAGGGGGGCAAAGCCCCCCGCTAACCGTTCACTCCGCCGCGCGCGGCATCGCCTCCGGCGCCGGTGCGTGGCTCTTCGGCCGCGCCTTCAGGCGCAGGTCGCGCAGGTCAGCCTGTTCGCGCGCCGCGTTGCGCATCAGCGCGTCCTTGCCCCAGAGGTATTGCGGCGGGCAGGCGATGTCCTTCACGCCGTACTGCGCCGCGGCGTGCAGGGTAAAGCACGGATTGGTCAGGTGCGGCCGCGCCAATGCCACCAGGTCGGCGCGGCCCGCGGCCAGGATCGTGTTCGCCTGGTCGGCGGTGGTGATGTTGCCGACGCACATGGTCGCGACGCCGGCCTCGTTCCGGATCATGTCGGACCACGGCACCTGGAACATCCGACCATAGACCGGCTCGGCGTCGTGCACGGTCTGGCCGGTGGAGACGTCGATCAGGTCGGCCCCGGCGGCGGCGAAGGCGCGTGCGATCGCCAGGCAGTCGGCGTCGGAGAGGCCGCCATCCTTCCAGTCGGTGGCGGAGATGCGGACGGACATCGGCTTCTCCGCCGGCCAGGCGGCGCGCATGGCCGCGAAGACCTCGAGCGGGAAGCGCAGCCGGTTCTCCACGCTACCGCCGTACTCGTCGGTGCGGATGTTCGTCAGCGTCGAGAGGAAGGAGGCCAGCAGATAGCCATGGGCGCAGTGCAGCTCGACCATGTCGAAGCCGCAGCGGATGGCGCGGCGCGTCGCGGCGACGAAGTCGTCGCGCACCCGGTCCATGTCCGCGCGCGTCATCTCGCGCGGAACCTGGCTCTGCGTGAAGTAGGGGATCGGGCTGGCGGAGATGAGGGGCCAGCCGCCTGACTCCAGCGGCTGGTCGATGCCCTCCCACATCAGCTTCGTCGCGCCCTTGCGCCCGGCATGGCCGAGCTGCAGGCAGATCCTAGCCGCGCTGTGGCGATGGACGAAATCCACGATGCGCGTCCAGCCCGCCTCCTGCGCGTCGTTCCAGAGGCCGGTGCAGCCGAGCGTGATGCGCGCCTCCGGCGAGACGCAGGTCATCTCCGTGAAGACTAGGCCGGCCCCGCCCAGCGCACGGGCCGTGTAGTGCTGGAAGTGGAAGTCGCCGGGGAGCCCGTCCTCGGCCGAGTACATATCCATCGGCGAGACGACGACGCGGTTGGGCAGCTGCATGCCGCGCAGGGCGAAGGGCTGGAACATCGGCGGCTTCGCGTCGGACGCCGGCAGGCCGCTCTCGCGCGCTTCCGCCGCGAAGACCTGCTGCGCCTCCTGCACGAAGTCCGGCGCGCGCAGCGCCAGATTGTCCCAGGTGATCGCCTTGGAGCGCGTCATGACGCCGAAGGCGAACGTCGTGGGGTGGAAGTGCCAGAAGCGCTTCACATGCTCGAACCACACCAGCGAGACGTCGGCTGCGTGCTGCGTCTTCTCCACGTCCTCGCGCCGCGCCCTCTCGAAGCGGCTCAGGCAAGTGGCCACGTCGCCGCCGGCCATGAAGGCCGCATGCAGCGCGATAGCGTCCTCCATGGCCAGCTTGGTGCCGGAGCCGATGGAGAAATGCGCGCTGGCCTTGGCGTCGCCGAGCAGGACGATGTTGTCCTTCACCCAGCTCTCGCAGCGGATGGCGGGAAAGCGCCGCCAGTTGCTGCGGTTGATCAGCAGGCGGTGGCCCTGCAACTCCTCGGCGAAGACGCCTTCCAGGAAGCGCGCGCTTTCGGCCTCGTCCATGGCGTCGAGGCCGGCGCGCGCGAAGGTCTCGGGGTCGGTCTCCATCACCCAGGTGCTGGCGCCGGCCTCGTACTGGTAGCAATGGGCGATGAAGATGCCCTCCGGGCGCTCCCGGAAGAAGAAGGTGAAGGCGTCGAAGGGGCGGGTGGAGCCCATCCAGCCGAAGCGGTTCGGGCGCAGGTCCACCTCCGGCCGGAAATGGTCGCGCCAGCGCTCGCGGATCGGGGAGTTGATGCCGTCGGCGGCGACGATAAGGTCGGCGTCGGGGAAGTCCTCCGGCGTCGCCTCGCGGCGGAATTCCAGCTCCACGCCGAGGGCGCGCGCGCGCTCCTGCAGCAGCAGCAGCAGGGTGCGGCGGGAGCAGCCGCAGAAGCCGTTGCCGCCGATGCGGTGCACGCTGCCCTTCGCATGGATCTCGATGTCGTCCCAATAGGCGAAGCTGCTGGTGATGGCGCGGTAGGAGGGCTCGTCGGCCGCCTGGAAGGTGTCGAGCGTCGCGTCGCTGAACACCACGCCGAAGCCGAAGGTGTCGTCCGCGCGGTTGCGCTCCACCACCGTGATGCGGGCGGCGGGCAGGTCTCGCTTCATCAGGATGGCGAAGTAGAGCCCCGCCGGGCCGCCCCCGATTACCGCGATGCGCATGGTGGCACCCCTCCGTCCAGGTCGGATTAGTTTAGGCTTCAAAGATTGGGCGGGCAACCGGAATGCAAGGTTGCGCGGGGCTCGGACGATGCTTTAAGTTTCAAGCATCGGAGGGTCGATGCAGGCAGGCGCGCTCAGCGGTCTGGAGGCCTTGGTCACGGGCGGCGGCACCGGCATCGGCGCCGCCTGTGCCGCAGCGCTCACCGCGGCCGGCGCGCGCGTCACCGTGATGGGGCGGCGCGAGGCGCCGCTGCGCGCCATGGTGGAACGTGGCATGGCCGAGGCCGCGCTGCCGGGCGACGTGACC
>NZ_JAPSMD010000376.1 GCF_027856955.1 Falsiroseomonas oryzae
CCCGCGGCGGCGGAGGCGGCGCGGCGGGCCGCGTAGCCGGCGTCGTCGGCCTCCCGCAGCGCGGCGTCCAGCAGCGCGGCATAGTCGCCGCTGTCGTAGTCGAAGCCGAGCGGCGTCCGGTGCGGAAAGCCGTCGCGGGGGACGAGGTTGAGGCGCCGGAGCGCCACCGGGTCGCGGCCGGTCTCGCGCGCCGCCTGGTCCACCGCGGCTTCCAGCAGCACCAGCGCCTCCGGCTTGCCGGCGCCGCGCACCGCATCCACCGGGCAGGTGTTGGTGAAGGCGCAGCGCATGCGGATATGCGCGGCGGGGATGGCGTAGAGGCCGGTCAGCACCTTCGCCATCCCGCCGGTCGGGATGGAGGGGTTCACCGTGGAGACCCAGGCGCCGAAATTCGCCACGGCCTCGACCTGGACGGCGGTGAAGCGGCCGTTCTCGTCCAGCGCCAGGGCAACCTCGGCCAGCAGGTCGCGGGCATGGGTGTCGGCCAGGTGGTGCTCGCTGCGGTCCTGCACCCAGCGCACGTCGCGCTTCAGCCGGTCGGCGGCGAGGCAGACGAGGGCCTGCTCGGGGTAGGGCGGCAGCTTGGGGCCGAAGCCGCCGCCGACATCCTCCGTCACCACGCGCAGCTTCTCCCGCGGCCAGTGCAGGATGTCGTCGCAGAGGATGCGGTGCAGCACGTGCACGCCCTGGGAGGGCGTGGTGAGCGTGACCGTCCCGTCGCGCCATTCGGCCAGCGCGGCGCGCGTTTCCATGTAGCCGGCCACGATGCGCGGCGAGCGGATGGCAAGGCGCGTGACATGCGCGGCGCCCGCCATCGCGGCCTGCACGGCGTCGGCGTCGCCCTTGTGCCAGTCGCAGACGAGATTGCCCGGCGCCTCCTCGTGCAGTTGCGGGGCGCCGGGCTGCAGCGCATCCTCCGGCAGGACGACGGCGGGCAGCGGGTCGTACTCGACCTCGATCGCCTCCGCCGCGTCGCGCGCCAGGTGCGCCGTGTCGGCGACGACCATGGCGACGATCTCGCCGACATGGCGCACGCGGTCGCGCGGGATGGGCAGGCGCGGCGGCTCCGCATGGCGGCGGCCCGCGGCGTCGCGGATCTCCGTGACCGCCGGGTTGTGGCCGAGGCCGGCGGTGTCCGCCACGGTCAGCACGGCGGCGACGCCCGGCATGGAGCGCGCGGCGTCCGCGTCCACGCGCAGCACGCGCGCATGGGCATGCGGCGAGCGCAGGAACACGGCGTGCAGCGCGCCGTGCGCGGGGTGGTTCGCGGTGAAGCGCCCGGCGCCGGTCAGCAGCCGGGGATCCTCGAGCCGCCGCAGCGGCTGGCCGAGGCCGGGGAGGACGTCGAAGGCCATGGCGAGGACCTAACGACGCGCGGCGCGGCTTGGCAACCGGCGGGTCAGTCGGCCGTCACGTTCGCCGCGCGCGCTACGGGGCCCCATTGCGCGTCCTGGCGCCGGATCAGCTCGGCCAGTTCGGCGCGGGTGGAGCCCACGGCCTCGGCGCCCAGCTCGCGCAGCCGTGCGACCACGGCGGGATCGCGCGCCATGGCGATGGCGGCGGCTTCCAGCTGCGCGACGAGCGCGTCCGGCATCCCGCGCGGGCCCATCAGCGCCAGCCAGGTGTCGGCCTCGAAGCCCGGGATGGTCTCCGCCACCGTCGGGATCTCCGGCGCCAGCGCGGAGCGGCTGCGGGAGGCGATGGCGAGCGCCCGGGCGCGGCCGTCGCGCACCGGCGGCAGGCCGGTCACCACCGTGTCGGTGTAGACCTGGATCTTGTTGGTAAAGAGGTCGGGCAGCGCCGGCCCGGTGCCGCGGTAGTGCACGATGGTGCAGTCCAAATTGCCCAGTGCGCGCAGCAGCAGCATGTCCGTCAGGTGCTGCGTGGTGCCCGCGCCCGGCGTGCCGCAGGCGGCGGGGCGGCCGGCGCGCAGCCATTCCGCGAATTCCGCGATGTTGCGCGGCGGGAAGTCGTTGTTCGCCAGGATGACCACGGGGATGGCGGCGAAGCGGCTGATCGGCGTGAAGTCGGCCAGCGGGTCGTAGGGCATGGTCCGGTAGATGTGCCGGTTGATCACCAGCGGGCCGGCCGGGATGGCGCCGAGCACGCTGCCGTCGGCCGGCGCCCTCGCCACCGCTTCCGCGGCGATGTTGCCGCCGGCGCCGGTGCGGTTCTCCACCACCACGGGGCGGTTCAGCCGCGCCTGCAGCTCCTGCCCCATGACGCGGGTCAGCAGGTCGATGCCGCCGCCGGGCGGGAAGCCGACGATCAGGCGGATCGGCGCCTCCCGCGGCTGGGCGAGGGCGGCTCCGGCGGTCAGCGAGACCGCGGCGAGGGCGCCGAGCAGGGCGCGGCGGATGGGGTGGGACATGGGCGCTTCCTCCTGGCGGGCCGTCCTTGCCGAAGCCGGCGATTCACGCCCTGACGTGCCCGCCTGCGGCGTGCTCACCCAGGGCGATCGCAGGCCGGCGCGGCCGCCCCCCATCCTGGCGCGGCGCGCCGCTCACCGCGAGCAGGCGGCGCCGCCGAGGACGCAGAACCTCGCGCAATGCGGGTGGTTGAGCGCCACCGGCCGCAGCGCCTCCGCCAGCGTCGCACCCAGCTCGAACTGCGGGTCGTAGGGCAGCAGCGTGCAGGCGACGACGGCCGGGCGCGCGGCACCCTTGCGCTTCACCACCATGCGCGTCGTGGCGCACATCACGCTGTCCGGCGACTTGTGCAGGATGCCCCAGCAGGCGTCCGTGATCTCCGGCACGTCGGCCGTGGCGTCCATCTCCGGGAACAGCATCAGCGCCACCGGGTCCGTCGCGTCCACCGGGATGGCGTGGTCCGCGAAGAGCCGGGCGAAGCCGGCCCGCATCGCCACCTCGTCGCCGCCGAAGCCGGCACGCCCGGCGACATGGATGCGGAAACCCTCGCGCGCCAGCCAGACCAGGCCCTCCAGCGTCTTCGCATGGCTGCCCTCGCCGCGCTCCACGTCGTGCGGCGTGGCGTCCGGGTGGTCCAGGCTGACGCGAATGGTCAGGCGGTCCACGCCGAAGCGGTCGCGCAGCGCCAGCAGGTCGGGTGCGTAGCGCCGCATCGGCTGCATCGCGTTGGTCAGCACCAGGGCCGAGAGGCCGGGGCGCGCCAGCACATCCGCCAGCATCGCCGGCAGCTGCGGGTTCATGAAGGGCTCGCCGCCGGTGAAGCCGACCTCCTCCAGCGGCTCGCGGAGCCCGATCGCCTCGTCCAGATACGCGGCGACCTCGGCGGCGGTGATGTAGGACAGCGCGTCGTTGCGTGGGCTGCTCTCGATGTAGCAGTTCGCGCAGGCGATGTTGCAGAGCGTGCCGGTGTTGATCCAGAGGGTGCGCAGCCCCGCCGGCGCCACGCTGGCGCGGCGCTCGCCCCTGGCGGTGGTGGCGGGGTCGCGGAACTTGGCAGGGTCGAGCGGCCGCGGCGCGGCCGGGTTGCGGACGGTCAAGTGGGCTCCTCGAGAAGCGCTGCCGGGCGCTTCGCCCGGGGAGGGTTCAAGGTTACGCGGCGGCCGCGGCGGGGGCCAGCGTCAGCGCTCCGGCTCGCCTGGCACCGCCACGCTCCGGCCCAGCGTCTCCTGCACGTAGAGCTTGCCGACAAGCACCACGGCCACCACGGTCAGCGGCGCCGCCAGCAGCACGCCGCCCAGGCCCAGCACCGCGCCGGCCGCCACCACGGAGAACAGCAGCAGCGCCGGCGGGATGGAGACCATCCGCTTGCCGAGCAGGGGCGTCAGCACGTTGCCTTCGATCTGCTGCACCACGACGTAGAGCGCCAGCGTCCAGAGCAGCGTCTCCCAGCCCTCGTTGAAGGCCAGCAGCACCCCGGGCAGGGCGCCGATGAAGGGCCCGACCAGCGGGACGAGGTCCGCCAGCCCGGCAAAGAGGCCGAGGGCAAGCGGCGCCGGCAGCCCGATCGCCCAGGCGCCGAGGCCGGTCAGCAGGCCGACCACGGCCATGGTCATCAGCTGCGCCTTCAGCCACAGGCGCAGCGCCCGGCCGCTGGCCTCCAGCGCCTCCTCCGCCTCCGGCTGGCGTGAGCGTGGCATCAGCTTGGCGACGCCGCGCCGGTAGGGGGCCGGGTCGGCGGCCAGGTAGATGCCGCCCACCACCACGATCACCAGCGCGCCGAGCGCATCCACGGCGACCAGCGCGTAGGAGGCGGCGTGGCGCGCGACCTCCCCCACGGCGGAGGTGTCGGGCGCCGGCTGGGCGCCCGGCGCGCCGGGGACCGGGATGCGGATGCCGAAGCGGCTCTGCAGCGTGTCCGCCGCTTCCGGCAACTGGTCCAGCAGCAGCGCGCCCTGGGCGCGGATCTCGCTGCCCACCAGCACCAGCACCAGGCCGAGCGGGACGAACACGATGAGGCAGGCAACCGCGACGGCCCGGCCGGAGGGCACGCCCAGCCGCTCGCGCAGCGGGTCGGCCAGGGCGCGCAGGCCGACTGCCACCAGCACGGCGGCAAACAGCAGCAGCAGCGCGTCCTTCACCGCCCAGGCGAAGAGCAGCAGCAGCACCACGCCGGCCACGATCAGAACCCGGCGCAGGAAGGCGAGCTCGCCGCGCCAGCCCGGCTCGCCGGCGCCACCCGGATTGGCGTCGGGCATCACGCCCTCCTGTCCGTTGTTCCGCGCGACAACGTTCCGCGGCCCCTTGCGTTCGCCGCCGCGCTGCGGCGTGCTGGCCTGCCGGCCGGGCACCACGATCCGCGCCGGCATCAGGTTGGGACGAGCAGCCATGGCAGGCATTTCTGAGCAGCGCCTCTTCGAGGCGCTGGCGACGCTCTCGCAGGCCTTCGCCGAGGGGGGCGTGCCGCCGATGCCCGGCACGGACGACGCGCCCGACGAGGCGGAGCCCGCCATCGCCGCGATGGACCCGGAAGCGCGGGAGGCGCTGGGCGAGGCCGCGATGGCGGTCGCCTTCGGCGCCTTCGCGTCCCAGGGCGGGGCCGGCGGGGCGATGCAGGCGCTGGTCGCGGCGCTGGGCCTGATGGCGGTGCAGGCCGGGGAAGAGCCGGACCCGCCCGCGGAGATCCTGGGCATCGCCGCGGAGGATGCGCGCGTGGAGGCCGAGATCGACCGCGCGGGCGAGGCGCTGGACGCCGAGTTCGGGCGGGAGGCGGCGGGCGAGGCGCTGGCCGGGGCGCTGGAGGCGCGCATCCTGGGCAGCGCGATCCTGCTGGCCGGCTGCACCCTGCCGGAGGGCGCGGACGGGCAGGC
>NZ_JAPSMD010000377.1 GCF_027856955.1 Falsiroseomonas oryzae
CGCGCGCGGCGTCCAGCGCGGCGAGGCGCCCGGCGATGGCGGCGGCGCGGGCGCCGCCGATGCCTGCCGAATCGCCCGCCACCATCACGCCATCCACCGTCGTGTTGCCCCATGCGTCCAGCCGAGGGCGCCAGCAGGCCTGGGCGCGGTCCCAGTCATGCGCGCAACCCGGGATGGCGCGGGTGATCTGGGTGTTGGGCACCACGCCGTCATGCAGAAGCAGCAGGTCGGCGTCATGGGCCGCGCCATCCAACAAGATGCGCTGCAGCCGCCCGTCGCCCTCCGCCCGCAGCGAGTCTGCGCGTACAATGGGCACGCCGGCCCGGCGCACCGCGCGCTGCCAGCCGAGCCCCTTCAGCAGATAGTCCGGCGCCAGCAGGGCGCGCGGCAGGTGGCGCAGCGCAGCCGGCGGCACGCCATGCGAGAGGTCCACGATGCCCGCGAGACGCCCGCCGGCCGCCAGCGCCTGGGTGGCGTACAGCCAGAGCAGAGGCCCCTGCCCCGCCAGCCAGACGCGCCCCTCGGGCACCAGCCCCGCCGTCTTGAGCGCGATCTGCGCGGCGCCCACCGTCATCACGCCGGGCAGCGTCCAGCCGGGGACCGGGAGCGGCCGCTCGGTCGCGCCGGTGCAGAGCAGGATGCGGCCGGCGACGATGGACTTTGCCGCGCCGCCCTCGCTCCAGAACGCCTTGCCGCCCGGCTCGATCGCCCAGAGCGTCGCGCCGAAGCGCAGATCGGCGCCGGCAGCGCGCAGCGCGGCGGCGAGCTTCAAGCCATCCGCATCCTGCTCGTCCTTCGCCGCGCGCCGCTCGATCGCGCGATGCACCTGGCCGCCGGGGCCGAGGTTCTCGTCCAGCAGAAGGACGGAGAGGCCGCGCGCGCGCGCCTCGGTCGCGGCGGCCATGCCGGCCGGGCCGGCGCCAAGCACCAGCAAATCCACCGAATCGCTCACGCTGCGTCCTCGGTCTCTGGCAGGCCGCGCACGCCGTGCTGGGGGGCGGCAACCAGGCCCGGCGTGACCGGCACCATGCAGGCCTGCACGTTGGGCTTGCCGTCCGCCTCCACCAGGCAGTCGAAGCAGGCGCCCATCAGGCAGAGCGGGCCGCGCGCGGCACCGCTCACCGCCGTCTCGCGGAAGGCCAGCACGCCAGCGGCGAGCAGGGCCGCGGCCAAGCTTTCTCCACTGCGCGCGGGCAGCTCCTGGCCATCCCAGAGAATGGTGCAGTCGGTGGGCTCAGTGCGCCTGAACACGCGTGATCTCCGGATTCCCCGCGAAGCGCGCGGGATGCAGTTCCGCGGCGAGTTCCGGCATGATGCCGGACAGCACGGCCTCGGCCATGGGCCCGGCATGCACGGCGGCCAGCGTCACGCCGGAATGGCAGACCGCGACGAAGCAGCCGGGATGCGTCGCGCTCTCGGCATAGGCGGGGAAGCCGTCCGG
Source organism: Falsiroseomonas oryzae (assembly GCF_027856955.1). Lineage (GTDB taxonomy): Bacteria > Pseudomonadota > Alphaproteobacteria > Acetobacterales > Acetobacteraceae > Falsiroseomonas > Falsiroseomonas oryzae. The sequence goes on from NZ_JAPSMD010000377.1 coordinate 1,442, forward strand.
CGTCATCGGGCGCAGCGCGGCCCAGCCGCGCACCATCCGCGCGGCGGCCAGCGGCGGCAGCACGCGGATCGCGCGTGCGGCCATCTTCGCGAGCGCCGCGGTGGTGGTCGGCGTCTCCAGGACGCCGTCATCCTCGCTGGTGACGCCGATCTGGATGGTACCGTCGCCGGTCTGGCGGATGGCGCTGGCGGGCATGGGCAGGATCGGCGCCAGACGTTCCGTGACGATGTTCTGGCCGCGCACGGGGCGCACCGGCACGTCGAGGCCCACCATCGCCGCGATGTGCGTGGTGGCGACGCCTGCTGCGACGACGATGCGACGCGCCTCCACCGCGCTACCATCGGCGCGCGCGATGCGATACGCGCCGCCCGCGGCGTCGATTGCGACGACCGGCGCGCCGGGCAGGTGCGTGCCGCCGGCGCGGCGCAGCCCGGCATGCAGGCCGCGCAGCAGCGTCAGCGGGTCCACATGCCCGTCGGTCGGATCATAGCTCGCACCCACGACCTCGGGACCGAGCGGGCAGCCCAGCATCAGCTGTTCCAGCTCGCGGCGGTCCACGATGCGGACGGTGTTGTGACCCTGGTTGTGGCGCCGGTGGACGAAGGCGCGCCTGGCCTCCAGCTCCGCCTCGTCCAGGCAGAAGGTCAGGCCGCCCACCGGGCGATACTGCACGTCCTTGCCGGCCAGCGCCGAGGCGCGCTCCGCCAGCGCGGGCCACAGGGCGATGCTGAGCCGGGTCCAGGCGCCATAGGCCGGCATGCCGTCGCCCTTGGACTGGCCCCAGACGAGGCCGAAATTCCCGCGCGAAGCACGTAGTGCGACATCGCCCTCGTCCAGCACGGCAACGCGCGCGCCACGCTCCGCGCAGCCGTAGCCGATGGCCGTGCCGACCATGCCGCCGCCGATGACCGCAACATCGTAGCGTTCCATGCTTGCGAGCCTGACCCGCGCCGGATCATCCTGCAAGCCATCGAAGGGGGGAAAGCGACATGTGGAAGACGGTCGGCGCGATGATGCTGGGTGCGGCGATCGCCGGCGCGGCAGAGGCGCAGACCCTGCGCGTCGGCGTCATCGCGCAGGACATGGGCACCACCGATCCGCACCGCGCCAGCGCCACGCAGGACAAGGCGCCGCTCTCCTGGGCCTATGACGGGCTCGTGCGCTTCCCGCCGGGCAGCGCCGATCCCGCGCGGCTGGAGCCCGACCTCGCCGAGAGCTTCGAGCGATCGGCGGATGGCCGGATCTTCACCTTCCGGCTGCGGCCGGGCGTGCGCTTCCACGACGGCAACCCGCTCGAAGGCGAGGACGTGGCGTTCTCGCTGCGCCGTGCCGCCGATGCGCAGCGCAGCGCCTTCGCCAGCGACTATGCCGCCGTAACGGCGGTGGAACTGGTGGACCCGATGACCGTGCGCGTGACGCTGCGGGAGCCGGTGGCCGGCGCTCTCGGCCTGTTCGCGAACTACCATGGCGGCATGATCGTCTCCCGCCGTGCGGATGCCGGCGGGCAGCAGCCCGGGACCGGGCCGTTCCGGCTGGAGCGCGCGGGCGGCGGCGCGGCACGCATGGCCGCCTTCGACGGCCATTGGCGCGGGCGCCCGGCGATCCGCGCCATCGACATCCGCTTCATCACCTCCGACGCGACACGGGAACTGGCCTATACCGCCGGCGAGCTCGACCTCTTCATCGGCCGGCGGGAGCAGCGCTGGGTGGAACGGATGCGCGCCCAGCCGAACACGGTGGTCGAGGTCTTCTCACCCGGCGAGTTCCGCACGCTGCTGATCAGCCGGCGCTCCGCCCCGCTGGACGATGCGCGGGTGCGCCGCGCGGTGCAGCATGCGGTGGATCCGGGCGCCATCGCGCGCTTCGTCGGGCTGGACGTCGCCACGCCCTGGCCGAGCCCCGTGCCGCCCGGCTATCTCGGCGCGACGGAGGAGGTGCCGCGCTTCGCCCCCGACCCGGCCCGCGCCCGCGCGCTGCTGGCGGAGGCCGGGCACCGCGACGGCGTGACGATCCGCGCCGTCGTCTCCTCCAACTCCGCGCAGCTGCCGATCATGGAGGTGATCCAGGCGCAGCTTCGCCGGGCCAACATCCGGCTGGAGATGGACGTCGTGGAGCACGCGACCTACCACGCCCGCATCCGGCAGGACCTGTCGCAGCTGACGTTCTACGGCGCGGCGCGCTACCCGGTGGCGGACAGCTACCTCTCGCAATTCTACCATTCGCGCAGCGCCCCGGGCCGGCCGACCATGTCGCTGAACTTCGCCCATTGCGACGCCGCGGATGCCGAGATCGACGCCTCCCGGGCGGAGCCTGACGAGCAGCGCCAGCTGGCCCTGTGGGCGACCGCGCAGCGCAAGGTGCTGGAGGCCGGCTGCGCGGTGCCGCTGTTCGACCTGAAGCAGGTATGGGTGCGGCGCAGCACCCTGAACCTCGGCTATCGCCTGGAAGGCGCGCTGAATCTCGGCCCGCCGGTGACGCACGCGACACGGCTGGATTAGGCACTCGGCGGTCACGATTCCGCGAAGTTCATGACGGCAACGGGCCGGCGCACGCGCTGTCGCGATGCGATGACAGTTCCGCGCTGCCGCATCGACACAGGCCGCACTGCCTGAATTCAGGGTAACGCAACCTTCACGCGACCCGTCACGGCAGGTCGGCGATTTCCGGTTGCGCTGGCGAAATGCCGCGCTCTACGCTTCGTGACAGTGGCGCGAGCCGCGGCGAGCACGGCAGCCCGCCGACCCGCGATCCGGCGGAAACGAACGAGGAGGGTGCCAGTCGCCGCATGTCGATCGCCGGTGCCACCGATAGCCTGGTGCAGCTGCTCCGCACGCGGCTTGCGGAGGATGGCGGCCTCGGCGGCTTCACCGTCTCGGCGATGATGGCGCGCGACGTGCGCCAGAACCTGCAGGACCGCGTCGGACTGCTGCTGTATCGCGTGGCGCTGGACCGCACGCGCCGCCAGGTGGAGATGCCGCGGGTCGCGCCCGCCGCACCGTCCCGCAGCGCCATGGGCGTGGAGCTGCACTACCTGCTGATCGTCTGGGGCCGCAACTCGGCGGAGGGCGAGCAGGTCATGCTCGGCCGCTGCATGGCGATCCTGGACCGCTTCGCCGTGCTGTCCGGGCCGCTGCTCTCCCCGGCCTATGCGTGGGAGCCCGGCATCGCGCTGCAGCTCAGCCCCGATCCTTTGGAGACCGAGGACTTCCTTCGGCTCTGGGACGGGTTCGAGGGGCCCCCGCTGCTCTCCATGCCCTACCTGCTGCGCACCGTGCGCCTGGCGCCGGTGGAGCGGGTGGAGGCGCCGATGGTGGACAGCCGTACGCTGATCGGCGTGCCGGCGGTGCCGGGATGAGCGCCTCGCTCGCCTTCGCCGCGCGCTTCGACGCCGACCGGGTGGTGGCGCTGGGCGTCGTGGCGCTGCGGGCGATGCGCTACGTGGCGCAGGACAGGCCTGCGGCCGGTCCGCCCGTGGAAGGGCTGCGTGTGGAGGCCGTGGGCGCGACGGAGCGGCCGGGCTGGCATGCCTCGACGGGGCTCTACGGCTTCCTGAAGCTGCCGCCCGGACCGCGGCGGCTGGTCGTCACGGATCCGGCAGGGCGCTTCCAGCCCGCGGCGGTGCAGCTGACGGTGCCCGACCGTAGCGCGGTGCGTGCGCGGCTGGAGGCCGGCGCGACGTCCCCGGACATGACGCCTCGCGCGCTGCTGCGCGATGTCGCGCTGCACGCGGCGCCGACCGCGCCCATCCCGCCCGGCCTCACCGCCGTCACCGGCCAGGTGCGCGGCGCCGGCG
>NZ_JAPSMD010000378.1 GCF_027856955.1 Falsiroseomonas oryzae
GGCGCGGCTGGCCGCGTCGCGCGCGGCGGTGGCGCGCGCCCGCCTGCCCGCGCCCCTGGTGGCCTGACCGCCATGCCCTGGCTGGGCGAGATCGCCGCCGTCGCCTGCGCCGCGATCCTGGCGATCACCCTGCACGAGGCGGCGCATGGCTATGCCGCCAAGTGGCTGGGCGACGACACCGCGGCGCAGCTCGGCCGGCTGAGCCTCAACCCGATCCGCCATGTCGATCCGGTCGGCACCATCCTGGTGCCGGGCATCCTGCTGGCCACCCAGCTGCTGACGATCGGCCGGGTGGAGGCGATGTTCGGCTGGGCCAAGCCGGTCCCGGTGGACATCTGGCGGCTGCGCGACCCGCGCTGGGGGATGGTGCTGGTGGCCGCGGCCGGGCCGGCGATCAACTTCGCGCTTGCCTGGGGCTTCGGGATCGCGGCCCATGGGGTTGAGGCTAGTGCCGAGTCGCTACCCCCAGGGGTTGTGGAATGGCTGCTGCGCTTCGTCGCCCTCAGCATGCTGGTGAACGTCATCCTCGCCTGTTTCAACCTCCTCCCGATCCCGCCGCTGGATGGCGGCCGCATCCTGGTGGGCGTGCTGCCGGCGCCGGCCGCCCGCGCCGTCGCCAGCCTGGAGCGCGTCGGGCTGCTGCTGGTGATCGGGCTGGTGTTCCTGCTGCCGATGGCGGTGCCGGGCTTCGACCCGCTCGGCTGGCTGCTGCGCGAGGTGGCGCTGCCGGTGCTGCGCCTGATGTTCCTGCTCTCCGGCCACGGGGGACCCTGATGACCGCAGCCGCCCCGGCCTTTCCGGCCCCGCTCGGCGCCAACGCCACGCCCGTCCTGCACCTGCATCTCGAGGGGTTCGAGGGGCCGCTCGACCTGCTGCTGGAACTGGCGCGGGCGCAGAAGCTCGATCTCGGCACCATCTCCATCGTCGCGCTGGTGGACCAGTACCTGGCGGTGATCGAGCGGGCGCGCGGCCTGCGGCTGGAGGTCCAGGCCGAGTGGCTGGTGATGGCGGCCTGGCTCGCCTGGCTGAAGTCCCGCCTGCTGCTGCCGAAGGAGGAGACCGCCGGGGAGGATCCGGAGGCGATCGCCGGCCGGCTGACGGACCGGCTGGCGGAGCTGGAGCGGATGCGCGCCGGCGCGGCCTGGCTGGCGGCCCGGCCGCAGCTGCATCGCGACCTGTTCCCGCGCGGCGCGCCGGAAGACCTGACCGTGCAGGACCGCTCCGGCATCCGGGCCGACCTTTCGGCGCTCTGCCAGGCCTATGTGGCCGCGCGGCGCCGCGCGCTCGCCCGCCGCCCCTACCGGCCTAAGCCGCGCCGGCTGTGGTCGGTGCAGGAGGCGATCACGCAGCTGTCCCGCGTGCTGGGCGAGTTCCCCTCCTGGGCGGTGCTGCAGCGCTTCCTGCCGGATGGGGAGGTCGGCGCTTCGCTGGACACCGTGGAACGCCGGGCGGCTCTTGCCAGCACGCTCGTGGCGGGCTTGGAGATGGCCCGCGGCGGCGCGGTGGAACTTCGCCAGGAGCGGGCCTTCGGTCCCATCATGCTCCGCCGCGCCGAGCGCGTGGAGGGGAGAGAGGATGTCCGCGCCGCCTGACGATCCGGCCGCCCCTGGCGGGGACGTGGCCGACCCGGGCGAGGGGAGCGGGGAGCTGGCGGCGCCGTCCACCACGGAGGTCGCCTTCGTCGCAACGCCCGAGGCAGTGCGCCTGGCGGAAGCCCTGCTGTTCGCCTCCGACCGGCCGGTGACCGCGGCGCGGCTGCAGCAGGTGCTGCCCGAGGGCCAGCAGGCGGAGGCGGTGCTGGCGGCGCTGCGCGGCGTGCTGGAGGGGCGGGGCGTGGTGCTGGCCGAGGTGGCCGGCGGCTTCGCGCTGCGCACCGCGCCCGACCTGGCGCCGCTGCTGACCCGCGTGGTGGAGGTGCCGCGCCGGTTGCCGCGGGCGGCGATGGAGGCGCTGGCCGTGATCGCCTGGCACCAGCCGGTGACGCGCGCCGAGATCGAGGAGATCCGCGGCGCCGGCCTGTCCCAGGCGACGCTGGAGGCGCTGCTGGAACACGGCCTGGTGCAGCCCAAGGGCCACAAGGAGGTGCCGGGCCGGCCGACGCTGTGGGGCACGACCCCCAAGTTCCTGGAGCAGTTCGGCCTGGCCTCGCTGCGCGACCTGCCGAAGCGGGAGGAACTGGTCAGCGCGGAGGCCGCGGCGCCCCTGCTCTCGGCGGTGCAGGAAGCGGAGGCGCCGGACGAGGCGGCGGAGGGCGAGCCGGGGACGGCGTCGCCGGGGTGAAGGCCGGCTTCAAGGGCGCGGACGCATCGGCGTACGACGCTGGGCGGACGTCGAGACATGCCAATAGGGCAGCCGCCTGGATGCATCCCGTTGCCGCAGGGGCTGGGCGGCGTATTGCGCGAATTTCCAGCGGATGAGCGCAGTCAAACAAAACAGACCGCCAACCGGCGAACAGTGTTGCCGCACCGTGACAAAGATGCTGCACTGCGCATGGTCGCGCGCATCATCGCCTGCGAATGCGGTACGGGAGAATGACTGGGTGACAAACAGGAAGAATAGCTTCCTCGCCGCGACCCTCGTGGCCGGGCTTCTCGGGGGCGCGAACGAAGCCGCAGGCTTCCTTGCACCTCCATCCATCGGCCAGACATCCGGCAGCGGGACCGTCGCCTTCGAGTTCACGTCGTTCAGCGGCCCGTTCGGCTTCGGCTCCGTCGTGGGCACGCTGAACGGGGCGTCCATCGTGCCGACCGGCCCCACGGGTCTCGCCCCCGGCGGCTATACGACCGGAACGAGCGCCATCGCCGGCGGGCCGAGCTCCGTCGCGCTGGCGTTCGCCCCCGGCGCGGTGCCGACCGTCATCAGCTTCCAGCCCTTCAACTTCACCAACCAACTGGTGGGGAGCGCGTTCCGGATCGGCCAGCTTACCTTCACCAACGAACAGTGGTGGGGGGCCGGCCCGACGGCCGCTCTCAACACGCCCACGGTGCTGGGCTTCACCCTGAGGACGACGGGAACGGGTGGGGCTGCTTCCCTCTTCACGCAGACGATTTCCGGCCAGATCACCCTGACGGTGAACAGCCCCGTGGGGGTCGACCTCACGACCCTCGCCGGCCAGCAGGCCGAGGCGGATTGGATCAGCCTCACAAGCTCCGCCATCCTGCGGCCCTTTCCGGCCTTCCGGGTGTACGAGAGCTTCGCGAAGCCGGCGGGCGCGACCAACACGGGCACGGTGGACCTCATCGCGCAATTCGGCTCGCTCTACCTCGATACCTTCGAGAACCCGACGGACGGCGGCTTCCTGACCGCCAGCAACGGCCCATTGGAGGTGCCTGAACCCGTAAGCCTGTCGCTGCTGGGCGTCGGCCTGCTCGGCCTCGGCCTGGTGCGCCGCAGGCGCAGCTGATCCGACCCGATCACCGGGTCTTCTGCAGGGGGCGGTGCCGAAGGGCCTGCCCCCTGTTGCCGTTCAGGAAGCGCCGGCGCCGCGCAGGGCATAACCGCTTCCCGCACGGGAACGCCGTCCTGGCGTCCCGCTTGCGCACGCAGTCTCGCCACCGCCCGGCTTGCCTGCCGCGGCGGGCTGGGGGAAACCCCCCGGCAGGCATGTCCATCGCATTCGAGCAGATCCGCCACACATACCCCGAACGGGGCGAAGTGCTGCGCGGGCTCTCGCTGGCCGCCAAGCCCGGCGAGATCGTCTGCCTGCTCGGCCCCTCCGGCTGCGGCAAGACCACGCTGCTGCGCCTGGCGGCGGGGCTGGAGCCGCTGCAGGCCGGGCGGATCAGCCTGGGCGAGCAGACCATCGCCGAGCCCGGCCGCGACCTGCCGCCGGAGGAGCGCGGCGTGGGCTTCGTGTTCCAGGACTACGCGCTGTTCCCGCACCTGACGGTGGAGGACAACGTGGCCTTCGGGCTGCGCTTCGTGCCGCGCGGGCAGCGCAAGTGGCGCATCATGGATGCGCTGGCCCGGGTGGGGCTGGAGGCCTTCGCAAAGGCCTGGCCGCACATGCTCTCCGGCGGGCAGCAGCAGCGCGTGGCGCTGGCCCGCGCGCTGGCCCCGCGGCCGGCCGTGCTGCTGCTGGACGAGGCCTTCGCCAGCCTCGACGCAAGGTTGCGCGAGCAGGTGCGCGACGACACGCTGCACGTGCTGCAGGAAGCCGGGATCGCCACGCTGATCGTCACCCACGACGCGGAGGAGGCGATGTTCATGGCCGACCGCATCGCGCTGATGAATGCGGGGCGGATCGAGCAGCTGGGCACGCCGGCCGAGTTGTACCTGGCGCCGGCCACGCGCTTCGTCGCGACCTTCCTGGGCGAGGTGAACCGCCTGCCCGCCCGGCTGATGGGCGCGCGCGCGGAAACGCCGATCGGCACCATCGACCTGGGCAACCGCCTGCCGCCGGAGGGGCTGCCGCGGGAGGATGGCGCGCCGGTGGAGGTGCTGCTGCGGCCGGAAGGGCTGCGCGTGCTGGAGGCGCCCTCCGCCGAAGGGCCGCCGGCGCCGCTGGCCGGACGGCTCTCGGGCTGCGGCGCGGTGGCGGAGGTGGAGGCCTGCCGGCTGCTCGGCGCCACCACCCTGGTGCACCTGGCCGTGCCGGACGGGCAGGGGGGTCTGCTGCACCTGCATGCGCGGCTGCCGCCCGGCATCTGGCTGAGCCGGGGGGAGAAGGTGTCGGTGGCGATGGATGCCGAGCGGGCCTTCGTATTCCCGGCCGAGACACCCTAAGTAACCGGTCTCTTCCGGCCGGCCTCATTGGCGGGGCGCGTCCTTCCTGCTAACGGGAACGCCCCGCCGCCCGGGCGGAAAACCGGGTGCGGGGAAGGGGTGGCATGCTCGGTCTCGACTGGACGGAACTCGCGCTGATCGCGGTGGTCGCGGTGGTCGTCATCGGCCCCAAGGACCTGCCCGAGGCCGTGCGCGGGATCGCCAAGGGGATCCAGAAGCTGCGGCGCATGGCCGGCGAGTTCCAGAGCCAGGTGGACGAGGTGGTCCGCGAGGCGAAGCTCGAGGACGTGCGGAACCAGATCAACGAGATCCGCAACTTCGACTTCCGCAGCGTGGTGGAGAAGGAGATCGACAAGGACGGGTCGATCCGGAAGACCTTCACCGAGGATCCGATCGGCAACCCGCTGAAGGACGCCTGGGAGAGCAAGCCGCCCGAGCACGGCGCAACGGTAACGCCGCCGCCGGCCGCAGCGGTGCCCGATCCCGTCCCGCCGCCGGCCGCGGCG
>NZ_JAPSMD010000379.1 GCF_027856955.1 Falsiroseomonas oryzae
GTGCCCACGACCGCGCTGCCCGCCGCCGCCCGCCCCGCCTTCGCCCGCGCCTGGGACGAGCTGCTGGCCAGCGAGCGCGTCGCGGCGGAGCGCCCGGAATCGCATGTGAACATCGCCGCGCTGCTCGCCCAGCGCGGCGACGCGACGGGGGCGGAGGCGGCCTATCGCGCCGCCCTGGCGCTCGACCCCGCCTTCCTGCCCGCCCTGGTCAACCAGGCCGCTTTCGAGGATGCGCGCGGCCGGCCCGAGGCCGCGGAGGCACTGCTGCGCCGCGCTGTCGCCGCGCATCGCGGCGATCCCGAGCCGCTCTATGCCCTGGCGCTGCTGCAGGTTCGACAGGGCCGGATCGGCGAGGCGACCGGATCGCTGGCCGCCGCCGCCGGGCTCGCGCCTGACCAGCCGCGCTACGCCTATGCGCAGGCGCTGGCGCTGCATCGCCAGGGCCGGGTGGACGACGCGCTCGCCGTGCTCGCCCGCCATCCGCGGCATCGCGACAGCCTGATCGCGGCGGCCAGCTTCGAGCGCGACCGCGGCCGCCTGGGGGAGGCGGAGCGCCACGCCCGCGCCGCCCTCGCGCTCGATCCCCAGGACCGCGAGGCTGCCGCGCTGCTGGCCGAGATCGCGGCGCGCGCCCGGCGTCAGTAGGGCCGCGCGCTACCGCACGGGCATCGCGTACATCAGCCCGCCGCGGATCCAGAGGTCGTTGAGGCCGCGCGACAGGCCGATCGGCGTGTTGCGGCCGAGATGCCGCTCGAAGATCTCGCCGTAGTTCCCGACCGCCTTGATCGCGTTGTAGGCCCAGCGCCGATCGAGCCCCATGAACGGCCCATGGTCGCCCGAGACACCCAGCAGCCGGCGGATCTCCGGCCGCTCGCTGCGCAGCATCTCGTCCACATTGGCCTGGGTGATGCCGAGTTCCTCCGCCTCGATCAGCGCGAAGACCGTCCAGCGCACGATGTCGAACCACTGATCGTCGCCGTGCCGCACCGCCGGCGCCAGCGGCTCCTTCGAGATGATGTCGGGCAGCACCACATGCTCCTCAGGCCGCGGCAGCGAGGAGCGCTGGCCTGCAAGCTGGCTGGCATCCGTCGAGTAGGCGTCGCAGCGCCCGGCGACATAGGCCAGCCGCGTCTCGTCGTTCTGCTCGAACACCACGGGGCGGATCTGCAGGCGGTTGCTGCGCGCCCAGTCCGCCAGGTTCAGCTCGTTCGTCGTGCCGGAGGTGACGCAGATGGACGCGCCGTCCAGTTGGTTCGCGCGCTGGATATTGGCGCTGCGGCGCACCAGGAAGCCCTGCCCGTCATAGAACGTCACCGCGGTGAAGTTCAGCCCGTTCGCCGTGTCGCGCGACTGCGTCCAGGTGGTGGTGCGCGGCAGCAGGTCGATCTGGCCGGATTGCAGCGCCGGCAGCCGCGCGGCGGAGGTCACGACGGTGAAGCGCACCCGGTTGCCGTCGCCGAAGATCGCTGCGGCGACGGCGCGGCAGGTATCGGCCTCCAGCCCCTGGTAGACGCCGCGGCTGTCCGTGATGCCGAAGCCCGGCGCGCCGGGATGCGCGCCGCAATCCACGTGCCCCTTCGCCCGCGTATTGGCCAGCGTCGGCCCGGCCGGCGCCATGGTCTGACCGAGCGCCGGCAGCGCCACGGCCAGGGTCGCCCCGAGGGCGAGCAGGCTGCGTCGGATCATCGTTCGTCTCCCTGTTCCCGGCGCGCGGTTCGGCCCGCCGCCCATTGCACGCCCGCCACCGCGGCCAGCATGCCCACGCCGAGCGCCAGCCGTGCCGGATCGGTGAACACATAGCCGAAGGCGGCCGCCAGGCCTGCCAGGCCCATCAGCAGCCGTATCGGCCAGGCGACCGGCGCCAGCAGGTATCCCGCATAGCTCGACGTGATGAGCGTCAGCGCCACCACCTGCGTCGCCGTGGCGGTCAGGATCTCCGCCAGCCCGCCGCGCAGCATGATCCCGGGGTCGTAGATGAAGGCGAAGCCCACGGTGAAGCCCGCGATGCCGAAGCGCGTGGCGTGCACGCTGGTGATGGTCGGGCTCGCCTTCGCGATGGCGGCCGCGGCGAAGGCGGCGGCGGCCACCGGCGGCGTCGCGTCCGCGATCACCGCGAAGTAGAAGGTGAACATGTGCGCCTGGAGCGGATCCACGCCGAGCGGCCGGCCGAGTTCCAGCACCTGCGGCACGCCGATCGCGGCGGCGATGATGTAGGAGGGCGTGGTCGGGATCCCGAGGCCGAGCACCAGCACCGTCAGCGCCAGCAGCACCAGCAGCAGGCCGAGGTTGCCGCCCGCCAGCCCCTTGATGATGCCGCCGAAGGCCACGACCATGCCGGTGGCGGTCAGCGCCGAGACGACGATGCCCGCACCCGCGATGGAGACGGCCAGCGGCGCCATGGTCAGGCCCGCCTGCGCCAGGCTCTCCACGATGGCGCGCGCCGACATGCGGGTGCGCGCCTTCAGCATCGCCACCGCCACCATCGCCACCGTGGCGCAGAAGGCGGCGAAGTTGCCGGACCAGCGCTCCATCATCAGCCAGACCAGCACGGCGATGGGCAGCACCAGGTGGGCGTCGGCCAGCACCTCGCGCCAGGCCGGGATGTCCTTCAGCGGCATCGGCGCGATGCCCAGCTTCTTCGCCTCGAAATGCACGGCGGCGAGGATGGCGAAGTAGTACAGCACCGCGCCCAGCGCCGCGGCGACCACGATGTCGCCATAGGGGATGTTGGTGATCTCCGCCATGACGAAGGCGGCCGCCCCCATCACCGGCGGCATCAGCGCGCCGCCGACGCTCGCCGCGCTCTCGATGCCGCCGGCCACCGCGGGGCGATAGCCGATGCGCGTCATCAGCGGGATGGTCATCGCCCCGGTGGTGATGACGTTGGAGACGCTGCTGCCGCTCATCGTCCCGAACAGGCCGGAGGTGACCACCGCCACCTTCGCCGGCCCGCCGGAATAGCGCCCCGCCACCGCCGCACCGAGGTTGGAGAACAGCCGCCCCGTCCCGCTGCCCTGCATGAAGGAGCCGAACAGGATGAACACCGCGATGGTGGTGGCGACGATGCCGGTCAGCGGGCCGTAGACGCCGCCCGCCGTCGGCACCAGCCAGGACGCTTCCACGATCTCGGCCGGGGTGAAGGGGCGCGCGTTGAACACGCCGGGCACCAGGTAGCCCCACTGCATGTAGGCGAGCGATCCCGCCACCATCCAGGCCAGCCCCGGCTCCACCGCGCGCCGGATCGCCTCCAGCAGGGTGACGATGGCGGTGATGCCGAGCGCCATCATCAGCGGCGTGAAGGCATCGACGTATTCCATGCGGTCCGCCACCGCCATCCAGTTCCACATCACCCAGGCATGCGGCGCGGCCGAGGCGGCCGCCCAGATCCAGTCGGGCACGGAGGGCCGATGCCGCGGGGAGCGCTTCGTCGCGGGGTAGAGCAGGAACAGCAGCGGCGTGAACACCAGCAGGTGGAAGCCGCGCATCTGGATCGGCTCGGGGAAGCCCGTGCCGCCGAAATAGAGATGGACCGCGGCGGCTGCCGCGGCCCAGGCCCAGCACACCCACCGCAGCGGGCCGTGCAACTCGCGCAAGATATCGCCCGCCCGGCAGCAGGTCGGATCAGGCGGCGGGCATCACGCCCGCCTCGCGGAACGCCCGCGCCGCGCCGGGATGCAGCGGCACGCCGTTGTAGCGCCAGGACACCGCCGGGTTCCACGCACCCATCGAGGCATGGATCGAGACCAGCCGCTGGCCGCGGTTGCGGATCAGCGTGCGCGTGATGCGATACGCCACCTCCTCGGGCACGCTGCTGTGCACCAGGATCACGCTGTCCATGGTGGTCACCATCAGGTCGCGGTCCTGCAGCGTCGGATAGGTGGCCGCGGGCAGCACGCCCTCGGCATAGGCGAAGGTGTCGATCAGGTGCTTGCGCACGTCGTCGGGGAAGCCGACCAGGCGCGACGCGCGGCGCCCCTGCCCGATCTCCGTCAGGATCGCTGCCGGCTTGGCCAGCGCGGCGTAGAGGTAGTCCACCTGCCCGTCGGCATAGGCCGCCGCGATGTCGGCATAGCTGCCGTTCAGGTAGCGCCCGCCGCCCGCGCGGATCTGGTCGGGCGAGGTGCCGAGGAAGCGCAGGATGCGCTGCAGCGTCATCTCGTCCGTGCTGGACCGCTGCGGACAGGCGATCTTCAGCCCGCGCTGCGTCAGGATGCCGCGCATGTCCTCCGGCCCCTGGCCCACGGCGCGGACCAGGTTGTGCTCGGTCGGGCTGTAGCCGGTGCCCAGGCTGCGCAGGTTCTCGTGCCGCTGGTTGTACGGGTCCTCGCCCTTTGCCGCCGCCGCGGTGAAGGTGTCGATGCCCCAGCCCATGTTGGACTGGTTGTTGTTGACGCGCGTGGAATTGGCGAGGCCGCCGCCCGGCACCACGCGGATGCGCAGCTCCGGATTCTCCTCCGCGATCAGGGAGGAGAGGCCGGCCGCCATGGTGTACCAGCCGCCGCCCACCGATCCGGCCACCCATTCGAAGGTCTGCTGCGCGCGCGCGGTGCGCACCGCCGGCAGCGACAGCGCGGTGGCGGCGCCGAGCAGCGCGGCGCGGCGCGAGACGAACAGGGCCATGTGTCTTCTCCCAACCTTCCCTCGGCCGGGATCATGCGTGGCGCGCCACGGGGGCGTCCATCCGCGAAAAGATGGAGACTTGGCAATCCGCGTCGCCCGCGCCCCCCGGCGGGCTGGCGGTTCAGGACGCGCTGCCGCGCCGTGCCAGGTGCTGGCGCACCGCCGCGATGGCTGGCGGGCAGGACGGCGCGGCATCGCCGAGCAGCGCCTCCGGCTGCAGGCTGCCGGTCTGCGCCCGCACCACGGCGCCGACCGCCCAGGCGGGGTTCGACATCGCGCGCTGCACCAGCCCGGGCAGCGCGTCCGAGGCGCAGCGCGAGACCTGCTGCACCAGCTCCTGCGGCGCGCGCGCCGCCTGCAGGCGCTGCGTGATCTCCGCCTGGATCGGCCCGAGCAGAAAGCTCGCGACCACCCAGTTCATCAGCCCCTCGAACATCTCAGGCGCTCCGCCGCCCGAAGGCGAGGGCATAGGCGATGCCGGCCAGCGCCAGGATGGCGGCGCCCGCGGTGGCCGCGCGGGAGGCGACGGCCGCACCGGCCTCGCCCGCCAGCAGGGCCGGCACCTGCGGCAGCGCCGACCCGCCGCCCATCAGCGCCACCAGGCACACCA
>NZ_JAPSMD010000380.1 GCF_027856955.1 Falsiroseomonas oryzae
GGCGGCGCCGGGGCCGTCGGGCAGCACGCTCAGCCCGTCCTCCAGGCTGCCGGAGACGCGCAGCACGCCGCCGCGCGGCATCGCCTCCACCCCGACCAGCATGGCCAGCAGCAGCGGCTGGACGAGCACGGGCGGCACCGTCGCGCCCTCCGCCAGCCCGCTCAGGTCCACCACGGCCCGGCGGCCCAAGGTCAACCCCTCCGCCAGCTGCGCGACGGCCGGCGCGTCCAGCTCGGCGCCCGCGCCGCCGACGGCGACGCGCCAGAAGCGCAGGCGGCGGTCGATGATGCGGGCGGCGTCGTTGGCGACCTCCGTCGCTTCGTCGGCCGCGCCCTCGAACAGTTCGAGCGCGCCGGCCAGCGCGCCGGTCGGCCCGCCCAGGTCGTGACAGAGCCGCGTGCAGACCGCCTGCGCCAGCGCCAAGCCTTCGGCCATCCTGGCCCCCCTGTCCCGGCCGGCGCGGACCCCGTGGTCCGTGCCGGGCTGCCCCGTCATAGCGAAGGCTGGTCGCGGAGGGGTTAATGATGTTTACCGCGGCCCCGTGAGCAGCGATCCGTGAGCAGCGATTTCTTTCCCGGCCAGCGCGTGCGCCTGCCCGCGCGGCCCGACTGGGGCGTGGGCCAGGTGCAGTCCGTCGTGGGCGACCGGGTCACCGTGAACTTCGAGAATGCCGGCAAGGTCACGCTGCGCCTGGCCGGCGCCGAGCTGGAGACCGTGGACGACGCATGAGCACGCTGTGGGCGGAGCTCGGCGGCCTGCTGGGCGACTGGCGCATCCTGGCGGCGGCGGCGGTGACCGCGGTGGCCGGGCTGATGCGTGGCTATTCCGGCTTCGGCACCGCCATCCTGCTGGCGCCGGCCTATTCGGTGCTGTGGGGGCCGCGGATCGGCGTGCCGGTCATGCTGCTGCTGGAGCTGTTCGTCACCATGCAGCTGCTGCCGAAGGCGCTGGGCCAGGCGGACCGGCGGGTGATGCTGCCCATCGGCGCGGCGGCGGTGGCCTTCACCCCGGTCGGCGCCTTCATCCTGCTGACCGCCGACCAGGAGACGCTGCGGCGCGCCATCGGGGCGCTGGTGCTGGTGTTCGGGTTGGCGCTGATGTCGGGCTGGCGCTACCACGGCTCGCGCCCGCTGCCGCTGAACCTGGCGGTGGGCACCACGGCGGGGCTGCTGAAGGGCGCCACGGGCATCAGCGGGCCGCCGGTGATCCTCTATCTGCTGGCGGGACCCGAGGAGGCGCGGCGGCACCGCGCCAACCTGATCCTGTTCTTCGCCTGCATCGCGGTGGTGTCCATCATCCCGCCGGCGCTGGGCGGGCTGATGGGCTGGGCGGTGCTGGCGAAGCTGCTGCTGCTGCTGCCGGTGCTGCTGGTCTGCGTGCCGGTCGGCGCGCGGCTGTTCCATGTGGTGCCGGAGCGGTGGTACCGGCGCTTCGCCTTCGGTCTGCTGGTGACGACCGGCCTCGTCACCCTCGTGGTGTGACGAGGCCGGCGCGGGGAGGCCGCCGGTTCAGGCCCGGCGCCGCATCAGCCCCAATCCGAGCAGGCCGGCGCCGAGCAGCAGGGCGGAGGCGGGCTCGGGCACGCCGATCTGGATGGTCAAGCTGTCGGCCGTCGCTTCACGGCCCCAGGTCCAGACATAGGTCCCCGGCGTCATGCCGAGCGTCGCGAAGGTCTGGTTGGTGAAGGTCATGCTCGCCGAGAGCGGGGTTCCCGAGACGTAGCCGGCGGGCGGGGCGATGCGCCCCGAGCTGCCCTGCATGGCGAACGCGTCCCCGCTGCGGGAGGACGCGAAGCGGGTGTTGCCCGGACCGATTGTCCCCGGCCCGGACGCTCCGAAGTACTGATCCACCGCACCGCCGGTATACACCAGGGCAGCATCGGACCTTATCAGCGCACCAAAGGTGTCCGTCGTGCCGAAGGAGAGGGCGGTGATGTTGAGCGACCCGCTGAGGGTCGCGACCACGTCGGACCCGACCTGGTCGAAGGTGATGAGCAGGGGCGCCTCGGCCGGCCTGCCGCTTCCCGCGGCGACGCCCAGCGCCACCGTGGCCATGAGGGCGGCCTTCCCGAAGATCGTTCGTGTCATTGCGGCAAGCCGCTTCCGGTCCGAACGCCCTGCATGCGCTGGGCAGGATGCAACCTTGCCCCTATCGCATCTGCGTGCGCAAGCGGTTGGTTATGCAACCGCATCGTTGGGGCGCCGGGCGCATCCGCGGCCACGTGCCGGGGTCTTGCGCCCCGGGGGGCCGGCGGACCAGATACGGGGCGGAGGAAGGACCGGCCCGAGGCGGGCGACCCGGAAGGGGCCGGCCGCCGGTGCCGGGGGACAGACGCGAGCCATGATCGATCCGTTCGGCCGCAAGGTCAGCTATCTGCGCGTGTCGGTCACCGACCGCTGCGACCTCCGCTGCGTCTATTGCATGGCGGAGGACATGACCTTCCTGCCGAAAGCGGAGGTCCTGACGCTCGAGGAGCTGGACCGGCTCTGCGGCGCCTTCATCGCGCTGGGTACCGAGAAGATCCGCCTGACCGGCGGCGAGCCGCTGGTGCGGAAGAACGTCATCAGCCTGTTCCGCAGCCTGGGCGCGCGGCTGGGCGAAGGCGGGCTGAAGGAGCTGACGGTCACCACCAACGGCACGCAGCTCGCGCGCATGGCCGAGGACCTCTACGCGGCGGGGGTGCGGCGCATCAATGTCTCGCTGGACAGCCTGGATCCCGCGACCTTCACCGCGCTGACCCGCTGGGGGAAGATCGGGCCGACGCTGGACGGCATCTTCGCGGCCAAGGCGGCGGGGCTGGCGGTGAAGATCAACGCCGTCGCGATGAAGGGCGTGAACGAGCACGAGTTCGACCGCATGCTGGTCTGGTGCGGCGAGCACGGCTTCGACCTCTGCCTGATCGAGACCATGCCGATGGGCGAGATCAGCGACGACCGGACGGACCAGTACCTGCCGCTGTCCGTGGTGCGGTCCCGCCTGCGGGAGCACTGGACGCTGCAGGAGACCGACTACAAGACCGGCGGCCCGGCCCGCTACTACACGGTGAAGGAGACCGGGCGGCGGATCGGCTTCATCACGCCCCTGACCCACAATTTCTGCGAATCCTGCAATCGTGTGCGGCTGACCTGCACCGGAACATTGTATATGTGTCTGGGTCAGGATGACTCGTCGGACCTGCGGCGCGTGTTGCGCGACCCGAAGGTGGACGAGGCAGGGCTGAAGGAGGCGATCCTGGAGGCGATCTCGCGCAAGCCGAAGGGGCATGACTTCGTCATCGACCGCCGCCGCAACGCGCCCGCCGTGGCGCGCCACATGAGCGTCACCGGAGGATAGGCCCCGCGTGCTGCAGGAGATCGCCGCGACCCTGACCATCCCCGGCCTGCCGGCCTGGAGCGGGCTCGTGGTGCTGGTCGTCCTGCTGCTGGTCGGGCTGGCCTACCTCCTGATGCCGTTCAGCGTCTTCGGCGTGAAGGGACGGCTCGACTCCATCGAGGCGCAGCTGGACGAGCTGCAGACGGAGATCCGGACCCTCGCGTTGCGCCTGCCGGATCCGGGCCGCGCACGTCGTCCGCCGGTGGAGGATGACTGGGCGGAGCCCGTGCATCCGCCCCGCCGCGCGGAGGCGGAACAGCCGCAGCCACGCGCCACGCCCCCGGTGCCTCCGCCCGCTGCCTGGCCCGACCGCACCGGCCGCGCGGAGCCGCGCATCGAATGGCCGCGCCAGCCGCGCTGAGCTGCGGCGGCGCGAGGATCGGAGACATCTTCGCACATCCGACCATCTTTTCACGCCGCCGTGATCGCCATAGCCTGCCGGTGGAACAATCCTGTCAGGGAGACGTCTTCCGTGCAGCGTCGTGTCCTTCCGGCGGTCCTTGCCGGATTTGCCGCTCTGGGCCTCGCGGCCTGCCAGCAGGAGCCGCAGCGCACCGTCGTGGTGGTGCCGAGCCAGGCCTGCGACACCTCCTTCCGCGTCGTGAACAACTCCGGCCTCACGGTGGAGCGGCTGTATTTCAGCCATTCCAGCCTGGGCGCCTGGGGCGCCGACCAGCTCGGCACCTCCGTGCTGCCGCCCGGGCGCTTCGTGAACTACCGCGCGAACAACGCCGGCAACTATGACTTCCGCGTGGTCTGGACCAACGGCCAGGCGGCGGAGCTGCGCGGCGTGAACATCTGCCGCGCGAGCCAGATCACCGTGACCAACCGCGGCCTGGTCGCGACCTGACGCGGCTCCGGCGCCGCCGGGCAGGGGCTTGTCGCAGGGGGGCGGGACGGGCTTGATGCCCGCCCTGCCGGAGGACCCCATGCGCGTCGCCGTCATCCAGATGAACCAGGGCTCCGACAAGGGAGCCAACATCGACCAGGCGCGCCGCCTGATCGAGGGCGCGCTGGCCGCGGACCGGCCGGACATGGTCTCGCTGCCGGAGACCTGGACGAATCTGGGCGGCGGGCGCGAGGCCCGCAACGCCGCGGCCGAGGTGCTGCCCGAGCCCGGCGGGGAGGGCGGAGCTGCGTATGAGTTCCTGCGCGAGGTGGCGCGCGCCAAACGCATCCATGTCCATGGCGGCTCCATCATCGAGAAGGGGGAGAGCAAGCTCTTCAACACCTCGCTGCTGTTCGACCCGGACGGGCGGGAGATCGCGCGGTACCGCAAGATCCACCTGTTCGACATCACCGCGCCGGACGGCACGGGCTACCGCGAGAGCGCGCTGTACGGCGCGGGGACGGAGCTGGTCTGCGTGCGGGCGGGCGACGTGATGCTCGGCCTGACCGTCTGCTACGACATGCGCTTCCCCGAGCAGTACGTGGCGCTGCGGCGCATGGGGGCGGAGGCGATCCTGGTGCCCTCCAACTTCACGCTGCAGACCGGCAAGGACCATTGGGAGGTGCTGCTGCGCGCGCGTGCCATCGAGACGCAGTGCTGGATCGTCGCCGCGGCGTCGTACGGCTCCTACGAGGAGCGCGGCGCGACGCGGCAGGTCTATGGGCATTCGCTGGTCTGCGACCCCTGGGGGCATGTGGTGGCGAAGTGCAGCGACGGGGTGGGCTGGGCCACGGCGCGGATCGACCCGGCGGTGACGGCGCGCGTGCGGCGCGACATGCCGGTGCTGGAGCATCGCGCCGCGAGGCGCGTGGACGCGCTGGACGCCGCGAGGCGCGTGGACGCGCTGGACGCCGCGAGGCGCGTGGACGCGCTGGACGCCGCGAGGCGCGTGGACGCGCT
>NZ_JAPSMD010000381.1 GCF_027856955.1 Falsiroseomonas oryzae
GGCGCGGCGCCGGTGGATGCCAATGCCCGCGCGCCGCGCGCCGCCTCCACCGCCCGGGCGCCGCTCGGCGCGACGGGCACCGGGAGAAACCGATGAACGAATGGCCCGATGATGGCGGCGAGGCGAAGGCCGGCGCGCAGCCCGCCGCAGCCGCACTCGGCCCCGCGGCGGTGGATGCCGGCGCCTGCGGCTGCGACGCTTCGGGCGGCATGGTGATGCGCCGCACGCTGCGCATCACCAACAGCCGCGGCCTGCATGCGCGCGCCGCGGCTAAGCTGGTGGGGGTGGCGGAGCGCTTCTCCGCCTGCGTCAACGTCTCGCGCCACGGCCAGAGCGTCCCGGCCTGCTCCATCATGGGCCTGATGATGCTCGGCGCCGGCCAGGGGAGCGAGGTGACGGTCGAAGCCGAAGGCTGGGACGCCAAGGAAGCTCTCGAGGCGGTGGCCGGCCTGATCGAGGCCGGCTTCCATGAAGACTGAGAAATCCGAGCGGAGCGACCGGCCCGAACCGAAGGCCGGCGGAGAGACCGCCCAGCGCCGCGCCGCGCGCCGCAGCAAGGAGGTCGTGATCCGCGGCATCCCGGTGGCGCCCGGGGTGGCGATCGGCGCCGTCTTCGACACCACGGAGCCGCCGAGCGAGGCACCGCGCCGCGCCATCGACGCTGCGCAGGTGGACGCCGAGAAGCACCGCCTGGCGGCGGCCGTCGCTGCCTCCAAGAAGCAGGTGTCGAAGCTCAAGACCCGCCTCTCCGTCCTGCCGGAGGAAGCGCAGGAGGAGCTGGAGCCGCTGCTCGACGCCTATGCGCTGATGCTCGGCGACAGCCGCCTGATCCGCGGCGCGCGCAAGCGCATCGAGCACGGGCTGCTGGCCGCCGAGACCGCCGTGGCCGACGAGGCGGACGCCATCGCCGATATCATCCTCGCGGCCAAGGACGACGACAAGCCCGGGCTGCGCCGCCGCGCCGGGGAGGTGCGGGAGATCGCGCGCCGCCTGACGCGGAACCTGACGCAATCCGGCTTCCGCAGCTTCAAGGACGTGCCGGAAGGCGCGATCCTCGTCGCCGAGGAGCTCACTCCCGCCGACGCCGCGCTGCTCGATCCTGCGCGCATCGCCGGTGTGGCGACGGAGGAAGGCGGCGCGGACGGCCACACCGCGATCATGCTGCGCGCCCTCGGCATTCCCGCCGTGCTCGGCGCGCCCGGCCTGACGGAAGCGGCGCGCCGCGGCGATGCCGCCGTGCTGGACGGCGCCGCCGGCACCATCGCGCTGCACCCCACCACGATCACCCTCGGCCATGCCAGGGACCAGCTTGCGGCCTATGCGCGGGAGCGGCAGCGGCTGGGCAAGCTCCGCCGGCTGCCCGCCATCACCACCGACGGCGAGCTGGTCGAGCTGCTGGCGAACATGGAGATCCCGGCCGAGCTGCCGCTGATCGCCCAGGCCGGCGCGCAGGGCATCGGCCTGCTGCGCTCCGAGTTCCTGTTCATGAACCGCGAGGACCTGCCGGACGAGGACGACCAGGTCGCCGCCTATGGCCCGATCGTCGAGGCGATGAACGGCGATCCCGTCACCATCCGCGTCCTCGACTGGGGCGGCGAGAAGGACATGGAGGCTCTGGCCGAGGGCATTGAGCCCAGCCACATCTCGCCCAATCCGGCGCTCGGCCTCCGTGGCATCCGCATGCTGCTGAAGCGGCCCGAGCTGCTGGAAGCGCAGTTCGCCGCCATCCTCCGCGTCGCCTCCCACGCGCCGGAGGGCGCGGTGCGCGTGATGCTGCCGATGGTGACGGTGCCGGAGGAGGTGAAGGCCGCGCGCGAGATCTACGAGCGCGTGGCCCGCCGCCTGCGCCGCCGCGGCGAGAAGCTGCCGGAGAAGCTGCCCGAGCTCGGCGCCATGATCGAGACGCCTGGCGCCGCGCTCGCGGCCGACGCCATCGCGCTGGAGGCGGACTTCTTCGCCATCGGCACCAACGACCTGGCGATGTACACCCTGGCCGTCGATCGCGGCGACGCCGAGGTCGCGCATCTCTACGACCCGCTGCACCCGGCGGTGCTGCGGCTGATGCAGTTCAGCACGGAAGCCGCGCTGCGCCTGCGCATGCCCGTCTCGATCTGCGGCGAGATGGCCGGCAACCCGCGGCTGGTGCCGCTGCTGCTGGGCCTCGGCATACGCTGCCTGTCGATGAACGCGAGCGCCATCCCGCGCGTGAAGCAGGCGGTTCGCGCTTTGGACATCGGCGACTGCGCCCGCTTCGCGCGTCGCGTGATGGAACAGTCCGATCCCGCCCGAATACGCGAGCTCGTGGATGGTTTTGCCACCGGCGTGACGGAGCGCGGCTAGCCTTCGCCGCTCCCGGGGCCGTTGACCCGCTGGCGTGGCGCATGGCGTATTTCGCAGCACCGACCTGGACGGCAAGAGGAGAGAAGGCAAGGACCATGACGCTGCTCATCAACCAGAAGGCACCCGATTTCGAGGCCGACACCACCATCGGCCGCATCCGCTTCCATGAGTGGATCGGCGATTCCTGGTGCGTGCTGTTCTCCCACCCCAAGGACTTCACGCCGGTCTGCACGACGGAGCTCGGCACCATGGCTGGGCTGGAGCCGGAATTCGCCAGGCGCAACTGCAAGATCATCGGCCTGAGCGTCGATCCCGTCTCCGCGCATGAGCGCTGGTCGCAGGACATCCAGGACGTGACGGGCCATCGCCCGAGCTACCCGATGATCGGCGACAGCGACCTGGCGGTGTCGAAGCTGTACGGCATGCTGCCGGCCGATGCGGGCACCACCTCCGAAGGGCGCACGCCGAACGACAACGCCACCGTGCGCAACGTCTTCATGATCGGGCCCGACAAGCTGATCAAGCTGGTGCTGTCCTACCCGATGAGCACCGGCCGCAACTTCGCGGAAATCCTGCGCGTGCTGGATTCCCTGCAGCTGACCGCGAAGCACAAGGTCGCCACCCCCGCCAACTGGCAGCAGGGCCAGGACGTGATCATCACGGCCGCCGTGTCGGATGACGAGGCGCGGCAGAAGTTCCCGGATGGCTGGCGCGCGCCCAAGCCCTACATCCGCCTGGTGAAGCAGCCCACCGGCTGACCGCCGCAGCCGGTCGCGCCGCCGTGACGGGCGCGTGACCGGCTGCCACGATCCTGCCGCGACCGCGCCCTGCCGCCGCCCGCGCGCCCAGCGAGCCTTCCTGCATGACGAAGCAGAAGGTTCGAACCATGCGTCCGATCCGCCGCGCCGCCGTCACCGGCCTGATGGCGCTCTGGCTGGCGCCCCTGCCGGCGCTGGCGGGCAGCCAGTCCTCCAACTCCTCCTCCAACTGCTCCGACGGCCATTGCAGCCGCGTCGAGTCCTTTGTGGTGCAGGACCGGTACGGCCGGCAGGGCTGGGTGCGCCAGGACCACTGGCGCGAAGGCTATGCACGGCGCTGGCGGCACGAGCCGCGCGACGCCTGGCGCGACGACCGCCCCTACCTACCCTGGGGCTACGCCCCGCGTCCGCGCGACCGCGACGACGACGACGACGATTGAGCGCGGCGGGCTCTACGCCGCCTGCTCCAGCGTCGGCGCGCTGTCCGCCACCGTCGTGCGGTGCAGGTCGCGCACCTGGTCGGGCGGGGCGCGTCGCGCGCGGTGCATCGTCACGCGGTTGTCCCACATCACCAGGTCATGCGGCCGCCAGACATGCGCGTGCACGAACCGCCGCTGCGTCGCATGCTCCGTCAGGTCGCGCAGCAGCATCAGCGCCTCCGGCCGCGGCCAGCCGCGGATCCCGCCGGCATGGGCCGAGAGGAACAGCGAGAGGCGGCCGGTGCGCGGATGCCGCCGCACCAAGCGCTGCGGCACCGGCGCCCACCGCGCCCGCTCCTCGTCGGTGAACTCGGTGAAGCCGAGCGTGCCGCGCGAATGGATCTGCGTGTGCTCGCAGACGAGGTCGCGCACCATCGCCTGCATCTCCGCATCCAGCGCGTCCCAGGCCGCGCGCATGTCCGCGAATTCCGTGTTGCCGCCGGAGCCCGGGATGACCCGCGCCGACAGCAGCGAGTATTTCGCCGGCGTCGGCTTGAAGCTGCTGTCGCTGTGCCAGAGCATGTTGCCCAGCGCGAAGAGCCGCCGCCGGTCGTCGCGCGCCAGCACGGTGCCGTCGCGCTCCAGGTTGGAGATGTCGTTCACCTCCATCGCCAGGCGGCGCTGGTCGGCGCGCGCGATATCGCCGGTGGCCATCTCCAGCGGGCCGAAATGCCGGGTGAAAGCGATCTGCTGCGCGTCGTCGATCGGCTGGCCGCGGAACACCAGCACGGCGTAGCGATCCATGCCGTCCTCGATCGCCGCCGCCTCCCCCGCGGTGATCTCCCGCCGGAGATCGATGCCGGTGACCTCGCCCACGAAGTCCGGCCGCGCCGGGTCGGCCGGGCCGATGGAAAGCGCCATGGTCGTGTCCTCCTGGGGGGACGCTACGGCACTGACACCGGCCAGGGCTAGAGCTGCTCCTCCACCGGCAGCACGCTTGCCAGCCAGGCCACCGCGGTCCGCCGCCAGGATGCGCCGGGCTCGGCGTGCAGCACGCGCGGGTGGCCCTCCACCTCGTCGCACCAGGCGATCCGGCCCTCGCGCAGCTCCAGCCGCCAGCTCACCGCCGGGTCCATCAGCCGCACCTGCTCCTCCGCCACCTCGCGCGCCACCATCGGGTTCTGCACGAAGGCGCCCATCTCCGTGTTCAGCGCGGCGGAGCGGTGGTCCATGTTGAAGCTGCCGACGAAGGCGCGCAGCCCGTCCACCACCAGCGCCTTGGTGTGCAGCGCGGCCCCGCCGCGCGATCCGAACAGGCTCGCCGCCTCTTCCGTCGGGCCCGACTTGAGCTCGTGGATGGTCACGCCGGCGCGCAGCAGCGGGCGGCGGTAGCGCATGTAGCCGCCATGCACCGCCACAACGTCCGTCGCGGCGAGCGAGTTGGTCACCACGCTGACCTTCACCCCGCGCGCCACAAGCTCCAGCAGCAGCGCCAGCCCCGCGTGACCCGGCACGAAATAGGGCGAGATCAGCCGCGCCTCCCGCTTCGCGGTGCGCAGCGCGTCGGCGATCTCCCCGGCGATGCCGCCCGCCGCGCGGGCGCGCCGCCGCGCTCCCAGGCCGCGCTTCGCCTTCTCCGGCGGCTCCGCGACCACGCGCACGGCGCCGTCGCCCACCAGCGTCAGGCCGCGCCGC
>NZ_JAPSMD010000382.1 GCF_027856955.1 Falsiroseomonas oryzae
CGCCGTGCGAGCACGGCCGCGGTGTCCGCACCCAGCGCCGGCGCTGCGACCTGCCGGCCCGGCCCGCCGTTCACGCGCACCGGGCCGGTCAGCATGCGCACCGGCGCGCCGCCCTCGGCGCGCGGGAACTCTGCCACGCCGCCGCGCGCCTGCACGAAGGGATTCTCGAGCGCGCCGCCGACATCGAGCACCGGGGCGAGCGGCACCACGCCGCCGAGCGACTCCATCCACTCCGCCGTCGTGCGCGCCTGCAGCGCCGCGTCGAGCGCCTCGGTCAGCGCGTCGCGGTTGGTCAGCCGGTCGCGCATGGTGGCGAAGCGCGGGTCGGATTTCCATTCCGGGTGCCCGACGCCATCGGCCAGCAACTCCCAGAACTTCTGCTTCTGGCACATGATCAGCAGCCAGCCGTCGCGCGTTCGATACAGCTGCGATGGCGTCAGGGAAGGATGCGCGCCGCGCGGCTCGCGGCCCTGGACGTGGCCCTTGTCCAGGTACCAGGCGGCCAGGTAGGTCAGGTTGTGCAGCGCGGTGTCGAACAGGCTGACATCGAGGTCCATGCCGCGCCCGGTTGCGCGCGCGCCGACGATGCCGGAGACCAGCGCGAAGGCCGTCATCACGCCGGTCATCATGTCCACGACGGAGAGGCCGAAGCGGGCAGGTGGCCCATCCGGCTCGCCGGTGACGGAGAGGTACCCGGCCTCCGCCTGCATCAGGTAGTCGTAGCCCGGCCAGGATCGCCGCGGTCCGTCGCGGCCATAGGCGGAGAGATGCGCGCAGACGATGCGCGGGTTGACGTCCTTCAGCTTGTCGTAGGTCAGGCCCAGTCGGTCCGGCAGGTCGCCGCGCAAGTTGTCCAGCACCGCATCCGCCCCGGCGATCAGCCCGCGCAGCAAGGCCATGCCTTCCGGCTTGCGGATGTCGATCGCGACGCTGCGCTTGTTGCGGTTGAAGGCCTGGAAGAAGTGGCTGTCGCCGGGGCCGAAGAAGTGCGGGCCGACCCCGCGGCCCATGTCGCCGCCATCGGTGTGGTTCTCGATCTTCACGACCTCGGCGCCAAGGTCGCCGAGCAGCATGGTGCCAAAGGGGCCGGCGCCGTACTGCTCCACCGCGATGACCGTGACGCCTTCCAACGGCAGGCGGGCGCCGGGCGCCAGGCCCAGCGCCGCCCGTGGATCCGGGATTCCGTCCGCCATCGGCGTCAGATCCGGTTGCGCTCGATCAGGCGCTTGGCGATCAGCAGGCGCTGGATCTCGTTCGTGCCCTCGCCGATCACCAGCAGCGGTGCGTCGCGATAGAGGCGTTCCACCACGAACTCCTTGCTGTAGCCGTAGCCGCCATGGATGCGCATGGCCTCCAGGCTGTTCTCCACCGCGGCCTCGGTCGCGAACAGCTTCGCCATGCCGGCCTCGTAGTCGGCGCGGTCGCCCCGATCCAGCGCCTGTGCCGCCTTCTCGGTCAGCAGTCTGGCGGCTTCCGTGCGGGTCGCCATGTCGCCGAGCTTCAGCGCGATCGCCTGGTGCTCGTGGATCGGCTTGCCGAAGGTGCGGCGCTGCTGCGCGTAGCGCACGCTCTCGTCCAGCGCACGCTGCGCCACGCCCACGCCGCGCGCGGCGACGTTGACGCGGCCGAGCTCCAGCCCGGCGATGGCGCAGGCCATGCCGTGGCCCTCGACGCCGCCGATCAGCCGGTCGGCGGGCACGCGGTAGTCCTCGAAGACCAGCTCGGCGCTGTCGATGCCCTTGTAGCCGATCTTCTCCAGCTTGCGGCCGACGCGGAAGCCCGGGCCCTTCTCCGCCAGCAGCATCGACATGCCCTTGTGGCGCGGGCTGGCGGCGGGGTCGGTCTTCACCAGCAGCGCGAAGCACGCGCCGTGGATGCCGTTGCTGATCCAGGTCTTGGTGCCGTTGACGATGTAGTGGTCGCCCTCGCGCCGGGCGGTGGTGCGGATCGCCTGCAGGTCGGTGCCGCAATCCGGCTCTGTCAGCGCCAGGCCGCCGCGCAGCTCGCCGGTCGCGAAGCGCGGCAGGAAGGCCTCGCGCTGCTCCGGCGTGCCCATCCGGTTGACGATCCAGGCCATGATCAGGTGGGAGTTGATGATGCCCGAGATCGACATCCACTCCGCCGCCATCCGCTCGATCACCTTGGCGTAGGTGGAGGGGCGCAGGCCGAGCCCGCCGTACTCCTGCGGGATGACGGCGCCGAACAGGCCGAGCTCCTTCATCCGCTCGACGATCTCGGTGGGATACTCGTCGGCGTGCTCCAGCTCCATCGCCACCGGGCGGACATGGCGCGCGAGGAAGCGGTCCACGGCGTCCAGGATCAGCCGCTCCTGCTCGTCGGCCTCGGAGGCGGCGCCGCGGTCCATGATGCTGTCCATCGGTGCTCTCCTCAGCCGGCCAGCGCGCCGGCGAGCGCCTGCGCATCGGGTGCCGCGTCGAGGCCGAGCACGGCCGCCTCCACGCGTGCGGCGTTGGCGGCGGAGAGCGCCAGCGCCGCGTTGCCGCGGAACTTCTCGACGATATCGGCATCCGCCAGCGGCCTGTCGGGCGCGCCGCGGTTGACCTGCTCGCGGTGGCGCAGCGTGCGGCCATCCTTCAGCTTCACCACCACCTCGCCGGAATAGGCGCGCGGGAAGGGGCTGTCGGGGTCGGGCAGGGAGGTGACCTTGTTCGCGACCTCGAGGATGGCGGCGTCGCTCAGCGCCTCGCCTTCCACCTCGGCCAGCGTCAGGCGGCCGCGCACCAGTGCTGCGGCGACCAGGAAGGGGATGCTGAACTGCGCATCGTAGCCGTTGGCCGGGCGCTTCTTGTTCGCCTCCGGCTCGCAGACCACGCCCATCACGCCTTCCGGCAGCAGCGCCTC
Organism: Falsiroseomonas oryzae; assembly: GCF_027856955.1. Classification (GTDB taxonomy): domain Bacteria; phylum Pseudomonadota; class Alphaproteobacteria; order Acetobacterales; family Acetobacteraceae; genus Falsiroseomonas; species Falsiroseomonas oryzae. Next base: position 2,863 of record NZ_JAPSMD010000382.1, read on the forward strand.
GATCGCCGCGATGTCCTCCACGCGCACGCCCTGCGCGCGCAGCGCCAGCGCGGCGTCCACGCAGGCATGGGTGAAGTGGCAGGCGGGGTAGGGCTTCACCGAGGTCCGCGCGATCTCCCACACGCGGCCGAGCCCCGCCGTGGCCAGCGCCATGTCGCAGTTCGCCGAGAGCGGCCCGAGATAGGAGTTGAACAGGCCGAAGCGGCCCGACAGCGGGTTGGTCGCGCCGACGAAGCCCTGCCGCGCCAGCGCCGCGGCGGTCATGCCGGCCTGCGCCGCCCAGCCCGGATGCAGGCGCTTGTTCCAGGCGCCGTCCTCCAGGAATTCCAGGCTGCCGGAGGCGAGCGAAAGCGCGATGCCCTGCGCGTGGGTCAACTCGCGCTCCGTCAGGCCCATCAGGCGGCCCGCCGCCAGCGTGCAGCCGAACACGCCGACCATGCCGGTCGGGTGGAAGCCCACCTTATGGAAGCCGCCCTTGGCGACGGCGCCGAGGCGGTTGGCCACCTCCACGCCAGCGATATAGGCGGTGACCATCTCGGCCCCGCTCGCGCCGGTGCTCATCGCGGTGGAGAACACGGCCGGGAAGACGCTCGCGGTCGGGTGGATGACGCCGCCGAGATGCGTGTCGTCGAAGTCGAGGCCATGCACCAGCAGCCCGTTCACCATCGCCGCATCGCGCGGCGAGAGGCGGGCTGGCATGCCGATGACCGGCACCTCGCCGCTGCCGCCGAGGCCGCGCACCGCGGTCAGCGTGCGATGCGCGAAGTCCATGCGGGAGGAGGCGAAGGCGATGCCGATCGCGTCGAGCAGGTGGTGCGCGGCGCGGCGCCGCACCTCGGCGGGGATGTCGGCGTCCTGCAGCCGCGCGGCGAAGCGGGCGAGGGCGGGGGCGGGCTCGGTGCCGGCCTGCAGCGCGGTGGTGGAGAGGTCGTTCATCGTGCGGCGCTCCGCTTGGGGACGAGGCTGTTGCGTTCGAAGGAGAGGAAGACGGTGCCGTCCGCCTTGAAGCCTTCCGTCCGCGTGGTGACGATGCCCTGGCCGGGGCGCGAGCGGCTCTCGCGTACCTCCAGCACCTTGGACCGCGCGTAGATCGTGTCGCCGGGGTGCACGGGCGCGACGAGCCTGATCTCCTTCCAGCCGAGGTTGGCGATGGCGTTGAAGGAGATGTCGTTGACGGTCATGCCGACCACGATCGCCAGCGTCAGCGCGCTGTTGACCAGCGGCTTGCCGAATTCCGATCCCGCCGCGAAGGCGTGGTCGCAATGCATCGGGTGCTGGTTCATCGTCAGCAGGCTGAACTGGATGTTGTCGGCCTCGGTGATGGTACGGCCGGGCCAGTGCTCGAACACGTCGCCGACGCGGAAATCCTCGAGGAAGTTGCCGCGCTGGCGGCCGGCGACGACCCTGCCCGCGTCGGGGCGCTCCTTTGATCCTTCCATGTGACGTTCCTCGTGGGTTGCCGCGGAGATTATGTCCGGACATATTGTCGATCAAGACCCCTGCCGCACACGAGGCCGATGACACGCCGCCCCGCCGCCGAGCCACGATGGGCCTGAGCCCGCTCGCGGTCGCCCTGCTGGCCACCACGGTTTCGCAGGCTCTGGCGACGCTGGCTGTCTTCGCCCTGCCGACCCTGGCGGCGAAGGCGGCGGCGGACCTCGGTGCGGCGGCGCACTGGCTCGGCCTGCACGTCGCCATCGTCTATCTGCACGCGGCGGTGGTCTCGGCATCTGCCGCGGGCGTGCTGCGCCGTCTCGGGCCGGCCCGTTGCACGCAGCTGGCGCTGTGTGTCTGCGCCGCCGGGATGGCGCTGCCGGCCTTCGGCGGCCTGCCGGGCGCCGCCCTCGGTGCCGCGCTGATCGGCGCCGCGTACGGGCTCACCAACCCTGCGGCCTCGGAGGTGCTGAACCGCGTCGCGCCGCCGGCCCGGCGCAACCTGGTCTTCGCGGTGAAGCAGACCGGCGTGCCGATCGGCGGTGTGGTGGCGGGGCTCGCCCTGCCGCCGCTGGCGCTGGCCTTCGGCTGGCCCGTGGCGCTGTGGCTCGGGGCGGCGGCCTGTGGCTTGGCGGCGGTGCTGTTGTGGCCGTTGCGTGCCGCCTGGGACCAGGGGCGGGATGCGGCCGCGCCGCTGTTCGCCGGCCGAGGCCGGCTGCTGGCCGGCCTCGGTCGCGGATCCGCCTTGCGGCAGCTGGCGGTGGTCGGCGCGCTGTATGCCGCGGTGCAGGTCTCCTTCGCGTCATATCTGGTTGCCATGCTGGTCGAGGAGTTCGGCTGGAACGCCGTGGCGGCCGGCGCGGCCGCCGCGGCGGCGCAGGCTTCGGGCGCCGTGGGTC
>NZ_JAPSMD010000383.1 GCF_027856955.1 Falsiroseomonas oryzae
CGCGACCACGGGCGGCGGCGGGGCCACGGCCGCGCGTAGCCCGCCGAGATTCGGCGCCTCGGCCTCGGGCGCCAGCGCCGCGGTGCGGTTGCCCTGGGTCTGCCCCTGCGCGCGCGCGGCCGGGCGTTCCAGGATCAGCTCGGTCTGGTTGGGCACGCGCAGCCCGCCCGGATCGTCGGGGCGGACCTTGAAGGGCCGCGGATCGGCTTCCACCACCGGCACGGCGCCGCCGCCGGCATAGCGCTGGAAGGCCCACCACCCCCCTGCCCCGATCGCCACCGCCGCCAGCAGCGCGCCGGCGATTGCCAGCATGCGCCAGGGAAGGCTCGAGGCCTCCCGCTGGACCCGGTAGGACGGAACGACCGCGTCGCTCATCGCATCTCCTCGACCGGCTCGACCCCCATCACCGCGAGGCCCGAGCGGAGCACCACCGCCGTGGCGGCCACCAGCGCGAGTCGCGCCCGGGTCGCCTCCGGCTCATCCGCCCGGATGAATCGCAGGGTCGCGTCATCGCGGCCCCGATTCCACAATACATGAAAGTCCGCCGCCAAGTCTTGGAGGAAAAACGCGATTCGATGGGGCTCCCGCGCTGCAGCGGCGGCCTCCACCGTGCGCGGCCAGGCCGCCATGCGCCGGATCAGCGCCATCTCCGCGGGGTCGGCCAGCAGCCCCACCGGCGCCCCCGCCAGCTCCGCCACCGCCGGGTCGCCCGCCTGGCGCAGCACGGAGCGGCAGCGCGCATGCGCATACTGCACATAGAAGACCGGGTTGTCGCGGCTCTGCTCCACAACCTTGTCCAGGTCGAACTCCATCTGCGCATCTGCCTTGCGCGTCAGCATGGTGAAGCGCACCGCGTCCTTGCCGACCTCCTCGATCAGGTCGCGCAGCGTCACATAGGTGCCGGCGCGCTTGCTCATCCGCACCGGCTCGCCGTTCTTCATGACGTGCACGATCTGCGTCAGCACGACGTCGAGCGTGACGCGCCGCTCCGACAGCGCGGCGACGGCGGCCGTCATGCGCTTGACGTAGCCGCCATGGTCGGCGCCCCAGACATGCACCAGCTCGGCGAAGCCGCGCTCGATCTTGTGCAGGTGGTTGGCGATGTCGTTGGCGAAATAGGTGCCCGATCCGTCGGACTTGCGCAGCGGGCGGTCAACCTCGTCGCCGAACTGCGTCGCGCGGAACAGCTGCTGCGGCCGCGGCTCCCAGTCGTCCGGCGTCTTGCCCTTCGGCGGCTCCAGCACGCCGGTGTAGATCAGCTCCTTCGCCGCCAGCAGCGCCTCGGCCTGTTCCAGCTTGCCGTCGCGCACCAGCTGCGCCTCGCTGACGAAGACGTCGTGCCGCACGCCGAGCGCGGCCAGGTCCTCGCGGATCGCCTCCATCATCATGTGCACGGTGGTGTCGCGCACGACGTCGAGCCAGACATCGGGGCCGGCGGCGGCGTAGTCGTACACGCCGTCCTTCACGGCCAGCGCGTCACCGTGCCGCTCCTGCAGCGCCGCGCCGACGGGAACCAGATACTCGCCGCGGTACTGCAGCCCGCCAGGCACCGACTGCGCGTAGTGCTCCTCGGTCATCGTCGTGCCGAGCGCCTGCAGGTAGCGCCAGTAGGCGGCATAGGCGAGCGCCAGCACCTGCGCCCCCGCATCGTTGACGTAGTATTCCCGCGTGACATCGTAGCCCGCCTTGGCGAGCAGCCCGGCCAGCGCATCGCCCACCACCGCGCCGCGGCAATGCCCGACATGCATCGGCCCGGTCGGGTTGGCCGAGACGTATTCCACGTTCACCCGCACGCCGCGCCCCGCCGCGCCGTCGCCGAAGGCCTCGCCGGTGCCCAGGACGGCCGGCACCAGGGCGCGGAGGTGGTCCTCCTTCAGCCGCAGGTTGACGAAGCCCGGCCCGGCCGGCGCCGCCTCCGCCACCTCCGGCAGGGCGGCGAGCTTCTCCGCCAGCTGCGCCGCCAGCTTCGGCGGCGGCATCCGCGCGGCCTTCGCCACCACCATCGCCCCATTGGTCGCCATGTCGCCATGCGCCGGGTCGCGCGGCGGCTCGGTCTGGACCTTGGCGAAGGCGTCCTCCGGGAGCTCCGGCAGGATCTCGCGGAGCGCTGCCACGGTGCGGGCGCGCATCGCGGCGAAGATGTCGTGGCTGGTCATGGTCCCGCCGCTTTAGCCCAGAGGGATCGGTGTCGCCATGGCCGGGGCGGCGCTGGCCCAGCTTTCGCTGGCGTCCATCCCGGGCTGCCCCGATACTCGGCGGCAACAACCCGGTCGCGGCGGCGAAGCTCCGCCGCCGCGCACCGAGGCCGCCACCGCGGAGCCACCATGCCCTTCCGACGTCTCCTTGCCGGCCTGCTGCTGTTCCTCGGTCTCGGCACGCCACTCGCCACGGCGCAGGCGCAATCCGCCTGGCCCAACCGCCCCGTGCGCTTCGTCGTGCCGCTGCCGCCCGGCGGCGCCAGCGACCTGATGGCCCGCATGATCGCCGCGCACCTGGCGGAGGCGCTCGGCCAGCCCTTCGTGGTGGACAACCGCCCGGGCGCCGGCGGCACGCTCGGCACCGCCTTCGTCGCCAATGCCCCGCCCGATGGCTACACGCTGATGATGGGCAACACCGCCACCCACATCAACGCGCCGCTGCTGTTCCCCAATGCCGGCTACGACGGGCTGACGGACTTCGCTCCGGTCGCGCCCTTCGCCACCATCACGAACATCGTGGTGGTGCATCCCTCCCTGCCGGTCAGCTCGATCCCCGACCTGATCGCCCATGCGCGCGCCAATCCCGGCCGGATCAACTTCGGCTCTGCCGGTGCCGGCGGCACGATCCACCTGGCGGGCGAGCTGTTCAAGATGCGCACCGGCGTGGACATCGTGCACGTGCCCTATCGCGGCGGCGCAGCGATGATCGCCGACCTGGTCGCCGGCCAGGTGCAGCTCGCCTTCGACAACTTCCCGCAGATCATCCCGCACGTGCGCAGCGGCGCCGTGCGCGCCATCGCCGTGACCAGCGCGCAGCGCTGGCCGCTCGCGCCCGACCTGCCGACGGTGCAGGAAGCCGGCGTGCCGGATTTCGACATCACCGCCTGGTTCGGCACCATGGCACCCGCACGCACGCCGCCCGCCATCGTCCAGCGCATGAACGCGATCCTCCGGCGCTACGCCGCCGATCCCGCCCTCGCCGCCCGGCTCGCCGAGCTCGGTGCCTTCCCGATGTCGATGGACACCATGCAATTCGCCGACTTCATGCAGGCCGAGCGTGCCCGCTACGCCGAGATCATCCGCGTCAGCGGCGCCAAGGTGGATTGATGCTTCGCACGCTGAACCTGCTGTTCAACCACGAGCACACCTCGCTCAACCCCAACACCTACGAGGCCGATTCCAGCGCGGCCACCGTCATTCTCAAGCTCGCCTGCCCCAACCTGCTGCGGCTGGACCGCGAGATGCGGCTGAAGCCCGACCTGGCGGAGTCCTGGACCGTCTCCGACGACCAGCGCGTCTTCGCCTTTCGGCTCCGCCCCGGCCTCACCTTCCACAACGGCCGCAGGCTGGACGCGGAGGCCGCCGCGGCCTGCCTGCGCCGCATCCTCGACCCGCGCGTGCAGGCGCCGCTGCAGGCGGACCTGGCCGGGATCGAGCGCATCGAGGCGACCGGCCCGCTCGACCTGCGCATCGCCTTCGCCGAGCCCAACACCGCCTTCCTGCAGACGCTCTCCTGGCGCTGCTACATCGCCGACGACACCGCGGTGCAGCCGGTCGGCGCCGGCCCCTACGAAGTCACCGAATGGATCGCCGGCAGCCATGTGCGGCTGCGGAAATTCGCCGGCCACTATGCCGCGCACCGCTTCGCCGCGGAGGAGATCGTGATCCGCTGGGCGCCCCATGCCGCCCAGCGCGTCGCCGTCATCGAGTCCGGCGCCGCCGACATCGTGGAGACGGTGCCGCCGACCATGGCCGCCGCGCTGGTGGAGCGCGGGCTGATCACGACGATGGCGGTGAACTCCCCGCGCAAGACCGTCATCGCCTTCCGCACCACCGCACCGCCCTTCGACGATCCGCGGATGCGCCGAGCCGTCGCCCATGCGGTGGACCGGGAGGCGATCCGCACCCGCAACCTGGGCGATCGCGGCCGCCTGGTCGTCGGCGTGCTGCCGGAGGACGACCCCTGGGCGGAGAGGCTGGAGGCACTGCCGCTCGACCCCGACCGCGCCCGCGCCCTGGTGCGGGAGGCGGGGTATGCGGACGGCGTGCGGGTGCGGGTCTCCACCACGGCCATGCTGCCGGTGCCCGCCGTCGCGGCGCAGGTGGCGGAGAGCCTGGCGGCCATCGGCATCACGCTCGACCTCCGCAGCTACGAGGACCCGCCCTGGTGGCCGGCGGTCTATCTGCGCGAGGGCTGGCAGATGGCGATCCAGGGCGCTTCAGCCCGGCCGCATCCGGACATCCTGTTCCGCCGCGACCTCTGCACCGGCGGCGCCTTCAACGCCGGGCAGTACTCGAACCCCGCGCTGGACGCGCTGGTGAGCAGAGCGCGCGCCACGACCGATCCCGCCGCGCAGCGCGCCCTGTATGCACAGGCGCAGCGCATCGTGCATGACGACCTGCCTGTGCTGCCGCTCTACGCGGCGGATGTCTTGGCCGGCATGCGCCCGGGCGTCACCGGCTTCCGGCCGCACCCGCTCGGCTACATCGAGCTGGAGGATGTGACGTTCTGACCATGGCGCCGCGACTTTCCGCTGGCGGCGCGGCAGCGGGACATGCAGGATAGGCAGAACGTCCTATAGGACGGACGCTCTTTGAAGCTGCGAATCTGTCCCGCCCCGCCAGCCAGATTGCGTGACCCCGCAGTTGCCGAATCGAGCGGCGCAGCCTTTTCCTGACCGGCCGGTCAGGCGATCTTGAAGCCAACAATGGATCAGGTGGTTCGTGCCCCCATCCCGACCCTCCCCCGCATGGCGGGGGAGGGAGGGACCCGCGCGAAGCGCGGGAGGGTGGGGGCGCGACCGACCTGCGGCACCCGTCGCCAGCCCTCGCGCCCCGCCAGCCAATTTGTCCGAGGGGCTGACCTAGCTAAGGCTAGGACTGGGGTTCTGAAGCTTGTCCTAGGCCAGTCCAGTTGGCGAGGGTGGAGAGCAGACGGCGGGGTGGGGCGTAGTTGAAGCGCCATTCGCATTCGGCGA
>NZ_JAPSMD010000384.1 GCF_027856955.1 Falsiroseomonas oryzae
GGGCGCGCCGGCGCCGGCCCCGGCGGCCTCCACAGCGGTTCAGGCAGCCGCGCCGGCCGCCGTGCCGGGCGGAGCTGGGCAGTGGGGACCGACGCGCGCGGTGGCGGACCGCCTCGGGATCGCCCTGCCCGCCGCACTGCCACAGACCGACGGCAACGGGGCGGGCCATGCGCGGCAGTTCCTCGGTTCCTGGGTGTTCTCGAACCCGGAGTCCCGGTCGATCATCATGGTCGTCCCCTGGGTCGATGCCGCGTCCGGTCGGGCATCCGTGATCTGGGGGATGAGCGCGCCAGGCCCGCGCGAGGCGATGAGTGCCTCCCGGCGACGCGAATCGCTGGATTTCATCGGGCGGCTCAACGACGGCACGCTCGAGTTCGGGAACCGGTGGACCATGCGTGCGCGCATCGAGGGACCGAGCAGGATGCGCATGGAGTTCGTGCCGCCAGCCGACGACCTGACCACGCCGATCGCGGTCGGCCACTTCACCCGCATCGAGTAGCAGGCCGGCTGGTCGTCACCGGCGCCGGAACACGAAGCTCTGCACCTGGTCGCCGCCCGCCGCGACCACTACCAGCTGGGCGTCGTATCCCGCGGCCGGGGCGTAGTTCAGCTGGTCCCGCACATAGCCGGCCAGGTGCTCCAGCAGCGGGTTCAGCAGGCTGAGGATGGTCGCCAGCGATCGGGACTGCTCGCCCGTCTCGGGGTTCACGCTGGTCGGCGGCACGATCGCCACCTGCCCGCCGCGCTCCGCCACCGCCGTCAGCCACAGGTTCAGCCGCGGCGGGATCTCGCCCGTGCGGATCGGCGCCTGGGGCTTCACCACGATGCGCCCGGTCCGGTCGCGCATCGCACGGCGCAGCTGCGCGTCGAAGGCGTCGCTGTCCAGGAAGTCGATGCGCGCGAAGGGGCCGCCGCCGCCGGAGGACGCGGAGGGCGCGCAGCCGGCGGCAAGGCCGGCCACCGGCAGCATGGAGACGGTCGACAGCCAGACGACACGGCGCCGGTTGTGCAGCATCGCCACTCCCTCCCCGCATCCAGCCGCGCCGCCGGCGGCATGATTGCGGTCGCGGAAGGGGCTGGCAAGCAATCCGATTACGCTCCCGGAAGGGCGACCCCGTAGCGCGCCGCCAGCTTCGCCAGCGCCGGCGGGATGGCGGGGTGCAGCGCCACGCCCTCGGCCAGCGCCTTGGTGCGCCGCGCCATCGCGCCGTCGCCGGGCAGGCGGGCCGCGTCGAAACCCGGACGGGGCGGGTTCTCCCGCACCAGCTTTGCCATGAAGCCGCTCTCGGCCAGGAAGCGCTCGGCGCCGCCGAACCTCGCGGGGTCGATGACCAGCACGAAGACGCTGGCGCCCCAGCCCGTTGGCGCCTCGGCGCGGCCATGGCCCGCCAGGCCGCTGGTCAGCGCCTCCACCAGCAGGCCGAGGGCGAAGCCCTTGTGGCCGGCCTCGATGCCGCCCAGCGGCAGCAGCGTGCCGGGCGGGTCGGCCCAGAAGGCGTTGGGGTCGTCGGTGGGGTTCCCCTGCCCGTCCAGCAGCCACGGGCCCGGGAAGCGCGTGCCCTCGGCGCGGCGGCGCGCCGTCATGCCGTTGGTGGTGATGGACATGGAGACGTCGAGGATCACCGGCCCGTCCGGCGTCGGCCAGGCGGCGGCGATCGGGTTCGGCGTGATCACCCGCCGCGTGCCGCCCCAGGGCGCGACGGAGGCGGTGGCGGGATCGGAGCAGGTCAGCAGCAGCATCCGCCCGCGCGCCGCGACCGGCGGGCCATAGGCGGCCAGGCAGCCGATGTGGTGGCTGCGGGCGATGCTGACCGCGCCCAGGCCGAAGGTTCCGGCGGCCTTCTCCGCCGTGGCGATGGCGCGGCGGACCAGCCAGGGGCCGGGCAGCTTGCGGCCGTCCCAGGTCTCGGCGACGGGCGTGGCGGAGACCACCTCGGGCTCGCCCGCGGCGGCCATCTCGCCGGCGGCAAAGCTGTCGAGATAGGGCGCCAGCAGCGCCAGGCCATGCGTGTCGTGGCCCATGAGGTCGCCCTCAAGCAGCACCTCCGCGACGTCGCGCGCCTTGGGCTCGTCGAGGCCGGCGGCGCGGCACGCGGCCATGGCGAAGTCCAGCAGGTCATGCGCCCGATACGCCATGCCGCTCATCCCCCCGACAGCGTGCGGATCAAACCGCCCAGGAACAGGCCGAGCGCCAGGTCCACGCCCACCAGGATCGCTGCGCGGCCGCCATCCAGCCGCAGTGCATGGCGCGCGACGAACCATTCCAGCCACACCGCATAGGCCAGCCCGCCGAAGGTCAGCAGCTGTGCGATGCTGGCTGGGAAGCCCAGCGCGCCGGGCACGGCCAGCAGCAGCAGCACGAGGTACTGGACGATGTTCGTCCAGTTCCAGGCCGCGATGAAGCGCGGCCAGTCCGCGCCGCGCCCCCAGGACTGCGCCAGCGGCAGCGAAATCAGCGCGAAGGCCGTCCAGGCCAGGGTGTAGCCGATCAGTTCCGCCGCCAGGGCGCGCGCGAGCCCGCCAGGCGGCATGCCGAGATGCGCCCAGGCGAAGAGCCGGATCGCCAGGAAAGCCGGCAGGCAGACCAGCGCGGCCGCAAAGGAGCGCCAGGCGCCGGCCGGCGTGTCCTCCATCAGCGCCAGCCCCTCGGGCCGCCCGCGACCGAGGAGGAAGGCGCCGGCGAGGCCGGCGGTGATCACCGGGCGCATCGGCGGCGGCGGCGGGGCAGCCTGGCTCAGGCGAGGAACTCCTCGAGGATGGCCCGGTAGGCGCCGGCGAGGCGCCGGAGTTCCGTGACGGAGGCGCGCTCGTCCACCTGGTGCGGCGTCTCGCCGATATCGCCGAACTCCGCCACCGGACAGTAGCGCGCGATGAAGCGCGCATCGGAGGTGCCGCCGCCGGTGTCGAGCTTCGGCGTCACGCCGGTGGCGCGCGCGATGGCGCGGGAGAGCCCGTCCACGAAGGGGCCGGGTTGCGTGAGGAAGCTCTCGCCGGAGCATTCGGTGCGCAGCTCGTAGCGCGCGCCGGTGGCGCGGAAGGCAGCGTGCAGGCGTTCGGTGAGCTGGGCGCTGGTGTGGTGGTCGTTGAAGCGGATGTTGAGCATCGCCTTTGCGGTGGCGGGGATGACGTTGCTCGTCCGGTTGCCGACGTCGAAGCCCGTCACCTGCAGGGTCGAGGGCGGGAAATGCGCGCTGCCATTGTCGAGCGGCGCGGCGAGAAGCGGGCCGAGGGCGGCGACCAGCCGGTGGATCGGGTTGTCGGCGCCGGCGGGATAGGCGCTGTGGCCCTGCGTACCGTGCACCGTGACCCAGGCGTTGAGGCTGCCGCGGCGGCCGATCTTGATGGTGTCGCCGAGCTCCCGGCGGCTGGTCGGCTCGCCCACCAGCGCCATGTCGGGGATCTGGCCGTTGGCCGCCATCCATTCCAGCACCCTGGCGGTGCCGTCCACGCTGCGGGCTTCCTCGTCGCCGGTGATGAGCAGGGAGATGCTGCCCTTGTGCCCGGGATGCGCGGCCAGAAAGTCGGTGAGGCCGGCGACGAAGGCGGCGATGCCGCCCTTCATGTCGCAGGCGCCGCGGCCATAGAGCACGCCGTCGCGGATGGTCGCGGAGAACGGGTCGTCGCGCCAGGCGGCCGGGTCGCCGGGCGGGACGACGTCGGTATGGCCGGCGTAGCAGAAATGCGGGCCATCCGTGCCGCGGCGGGCGAAGAGGTTGTCCACGCGGTAGTCGTCCGGCCCGAACACCAGGCGGGTGCAGGCGAAGCCGAGCGGCTCGAGCGCCCGCTGCACCACGTCCAGCGCGCCGTCATCGGCGGGCGTGACGGAGCGGCAGCGGATCAGCGCCTGCGCGAGCGGGATGGGGTCGGTGGTCACCCGGGCGATCAGTCCCGCAGCAGTTCGTTGATGCTCGTCTTGCTGCGCGTCTTCTCGTCCACGCGCTTCACGATCACCGCGCAGTAGAGACTAGGGCCCGGCGAGCCGTCCGGCAGCGGCTTGCCGGGCAGCGCGCCGGGCACCACCACGGAATAGGCGGGCACGCGGCCGTACAGCACCTCGCCCGTCGCGCGGTCGATGATCTTGGTGGACATGCCGATGAACACGCCCATGGAGAGCACGCTGCCGCGCTCCACGATGACGCCCTCCACCACCTCGGACCGGGCGCCGATGAAGCAGTCGTCCTCGATCACCACCGGGTTGGCCTGCAGCGGCTCCAGCACGCCGCCGATGCCGACGCCGCCGGAGAGATGCACGTTGCGGCCGATCTGCGCGCAGGAGCCGACCGTGGCCCAGGTGTCCACCATGGTCCCCGAATCGACGTAGGCGCCGACATTCACGAAGCTCGGCATCAGGATGACGTTCGGCCCGATAAAGGCCGAGCGGCGCACCACGGCGCCGGGCACGGCGCGGAAGCCCGCGGCCTTGAAGCGGTTCTCGCCCCAGCCCTCGAACTTCAGCGGCACCTTGTCGTAGGCGCCTGCCGCCGTGTCCATCGGTGCGCTGTCGTTCAGGCGGAAGCTCATCAGCACCGCCTGCTTCAGCCACTGGTTCACCTTCCAGCCGCCACGACCGTCCGGCTCGGCGACCCGCGCCTGGCCGGAGTCGAGCATCGCCAGCGCCTCCTCCACCGCGGCGCGGTCCGGGCCCTGGGTGCCGGCGTTGAGCGCCTCGCGGCGGCCCCAGAGCGCCTCGATGCGGGCCTGCAGGGCGGTCCTGTCCATGGAATGCTGGTCCTGGCGGAGGGGGAACGGGGCCGCGACGTTTGGAAGAGCGCGCCCCCCCTGTCAACGCGGGCGCGCGGGCGTCGCCGTCAACCACCGGTTCAGCCTTGCGGTGCGAAGCTGAAGCGCATGACGGCTCCCCCGGACGACACGCTTGCCGCAGCGCTGCTCGACAGCCGCGCGCGGTGGCGCGACCTGGCGCTGCTCGCCGCCGACCTGCTGTTCGAGACCGATGCGGCCGGCCGCCTGACCTTCCTGGCGCCGGACCGGCCGCTGGGGCACGACGCGGCAGCGCTGCTCGGCCAGCCCGCCGCCGCGCTGCGCGCGGAAGCCGAACTGCCCGACCCCTTCGACCCGGCTTCCGCGCCGCGCGGGATGCGCAGCTGGCTGCGGCGCGCCGATGGCGGGCTGGCCTGCCTGGAATTCACCGCGCTGCCGGTCGGCGGCGGCCTGC
>NZ_JAPSMD010000385.1 GCF_027856955.1 Falsiroseomonas oryzae
CGAAAGCGCCGGGACTGGCATGGCCCATCCGCAGGCGCGTCGCGGCCGGGCCGGCTGCCCTACTGCCGCTGGCCGCCACCGCCCGTGATGGGCTGGCCGGTTGCGGCCGTGCCGCCCGTGGCGGTCCCGCCCGCGCTGCCGATGGCGGTGAGCGCGGTGCGCGCCTCGCGGACCTCGACCACCACGCGCGGAAGGTCGGGGCTCTGGCCGTCCAGCGTGCGCAGCGCCTCGGCGATCTCCCGCTCGGCGTCTTCCTGCGGCGATCTGCCTATGGCGTGCGATAGACCACCGTCACCGGACCGCCCATGGTCTGGAAGGTGTTGTCGTTCAGGTTCAGCCAGCCGAGCACCGGCGGCCGCACGCCATAGACGTTCGGCACCGTGGTGCGGCCCGTGCCGGTGCCGAAGCACCCTTGGTTGTTGGCGCCGACCCATTGCGTCGGCGTCTCCGCCACCATGCTGTGCACCAGGTCGCCATTCGCCGCGAAGAAGCCGACGATGTCGCCGGCCGAGACCCGGTTCACGCCGGCCACGCGGACCGGCTGTCCGCCATTCGGCCAGAGGATCGGCCGCATCACCTGGCCGTTGAACGGGCCGGTCATCGGATCGGACGTCGCATGCGCCAGCATCCGCCCGCGGCCGATCAGCCAGCGATAGACGAAGGCGTGGCAGATCTCCATGTGCGGGTTCGCCGCATCCTCGGGAACCCAGGTGTTCAGCAGGATCATGGACGCGCGCCCCGGTTGCCGGCGCGAGCCTATGATCCTCGCTTCACGCGACGCAAGCCGGCCGCGCGCGTGCGCGCCCGCCTCAGGCCGGCACCGCCACCTTGTAGTCGGCCTCGGTCTTGGCGCGGATCTCCGCCTCGGTCACGCCGCGCGCCAGCTCCACCAACCGCATCGGCGCGTCGCCCTTCTTGTCGATCGCGAAGACACCGAGGTCGGTGATCACCATGTCCACCACGCGGCGCCCGGTCAGCGGCAGGTTGCACGCCTTCAGCAGCTTCGGCGAAGCGCCCGCGGTGTGCTCCATCAGCACGATCACCTTCTTCACGCCGGCGACCAGGTCCATCGCGCCGCCCATCCCCTTCACCATCTTCCCGGGGATCATCCAGTTCGCCAGGTCGCCGTTCTGCGCCACCTGCAGCGCGCCCAGGATCGACAGGTCGATATGCCCGCCGCGGATCATCCCGAAGCTCTGCGCGCTGTCGAAGAAGCTGCTGGTCGGCAGCTGCGTGATGGTCTGCTTGCCGGCGTTGATCAGGTCCGGGTCCTCCTCCCCCTCGTAGGGGAAGGGGCCGAGGCCGAGCATGCCGTTCTCGCTCTGCAGCTGCACCGTCATGCCGGCGGGCACATGGTTCGCCACCAGCGTCGGGATGCCGATGCCGAGGTTGACGTAGAAGCCGTCCTGCAGTTCGCGGGCGGCGCGCGCCGCCATCTCGTCGCGGGTCCAGGGCATGGAGCTACCTCCGGGGAAAAGGGGTGGCGGCGCGCGCAAGCGCGCCGAGCGCGCGAATGCGCGCCGCGCACAATCCGACCGCAGGCACCGGTGCGACAGCAGCCTGCGCGAAGCCAAGGCCGCGGAGCGGGCGCCCGGCGTCTGAGGGCATCACGAAATCCGATCGGGGCCGGCGGCCGGGGCGGGGTGCTTGCGCACCGTGCGGCTTTCGATCCGCTTCTCGAAGCCCGGCGGGCAGGCGATGATGCGCTTCACGAAGATGCCGGGCGTGTGGATGTGGTCGGCGTCGATCTCGCCGGGGCGCACCAAGTGCTCAACCTGCGCGACCGTCACCTTCGCCGCGGTCGCCATGATCGGGTTGAAGTTCCGCGCCGTCTTCCGGTAGGCGAGATTGCCCTCGTGGTCGCCCATGTAGGCGTGCACGATCGCCAGGTCGGCGAACAGCGTGCGCTCCATCACGTAGGTCTCGCCGTCGAACTCCGCGGTCGGCTTGCCTTCCGCCACCGCGGTGCCGACGCCGGTCTTCGTAAAGAAGGCGGGGATGCCGGCGCCGCCCGACCGGATGCGCTCGGCCAGCGTGCCCTGCGGGTTGAACTCGATCTCCAGCTCGCCGGCCAGGTACTGCTTGGCGAAGGTGGCGTTCTCGCCGACGTAGCTGCTGATCATCTTCCGGATCTGCCGCGTCTCCAGCAGGATGCCGAGGCCGACGCCGTCGATGCCGGCGTTGTTGGACACCACCGTCAGGTCCTTCACGCCGCTCTCCCGGATCGCCTCGATCAGCAGGGAGGGAATGCCGGATATGCCGAAGCCGCCGGACATGATGGTCATGCCGTCCTTCAGCAGCCCGGCGAGGGCCTCGGTCGCGTCCTTGTAGACCTTGCGCATGGCGGCGGGCGGTTCCCTGGATCTGGCGGCCGCACCCTATGTGGGGGCGGCGCAGCATGGAAGGGGGCGGCCGAGCGGCAGGCAGTCTTGCGTGCCCCCGGGGCGGGGGCTATACGGCGCGCCTCCCAAGACTGCGGGGCCATAGCTCAGTTGGGAGAGCGCTTGAATGGCATTCAAGAGGTCAGGGGTTCGACTCCCCTTGGCTCCACCAGTTTGAGCGATCCAAGTTCTTGATCGCATTGTGTTTGGGGCCGTCGCAGCAGCGGCGGCCCCGACGCTTTCCGGGCCCTGCGGCACCGTCCGCCGCCCGGTCGCGCATCGTTGAGGCGGCTACGCTCCGCACGCCGCGAATTCCGATATCGCCGCCCGCCGACACGCTGCCGCCGCCAGCCTAAGGTAACCTCGTCCATCGCGTTCCGACCGCACGGCGTCGCCGCCCCCTCGCGCGGCGCCGAACGGCGCCGGCCCGTTGCCCCTCCTGCGGCGGGCCGGCGCTGCGGTCGTGGCCGGCAGCGGGAACAACGGATTTGCACAGGGTGATCTCGGCCCAGGCGGCGGCAAACCTGATCCCGGACGGGACGACCGTCATGCTGTGCGGACCATCGCCGGTCGGCGCCCCGTCGCGCATCGTCAATGCCCTCGTTGCGCGGCGCGCGCGCGACCTGACGCTGCTCGTTCCCGATCTCGCGGTCCCGGGCGCCGGCGTCAGCCTGCTCATCGAGGCGCGCTGCGTGACCCGGATCGTCGCCGCGCGCCTCGGCGACAATCCGGTTGCGCGACGGCGCCTGATGCGGAGCGAGTTCGACCTCGACCTGGTCGGACCGGAGCGCTTCCTGGAACGCATCCGCGCCGCGGGCCGAGGCCTTGGCGGGATCCTCATGCCGACGGACAGCCGGGGGCAGCCAGGCCAGCAGCCGGTTCTCGACCTGGATGGCCGGAGCTTCTCCGTCGAGCGGCCGTTGCGTGCATGCTTCGCCGTCCTGGTGGCACGGGAAGCGGATTCGTCCTTCAACCTGGCCTATGCGCACGGCACGCCGGAGGTGGCGCCGCTGATGGCCGAGGCGGCGGACTGCGTGATGGCCGAGGCGGAGCTGATGCCGGCGCCGGCCGCGCTGCCCGTCTCGGCACTGCAGACCTCGGGCGTGCGGGTCAGCTACCTCGTGCCCGCGGCGCCCTGAGCGGCCCTCATCGCAGCCTCGCGGGGCGCCGGCGCGACCTCCGCCGCGCCAACGGGTGATCCGGCCTGCGCCGCGGCCAGCGTCTCGGACGGGGACTCGCCGAAACACTCCCGGTAGTCGTGGGAGAACTGGCCGAGGTGCCAGAAGCCGTGCGCCAGCGCGATCGACTTGACGAGGTGCGGACCGCCGTCGGGCTGCCGCAGGGCAGCGCGGACCAGGTTCAGCCGGCGCAGCTTCAGGTAGCGGTGCGGGCTGATGCCCAGCATGCCCTGGAACGCATCCGCGAGTCGCCCGGCGCTGATCCCCAGGGTGCGGCACAGCTCCTCCGTGTAGATCGGCCGATCGATATGCGCCTTGAGATAGGCCTCGGCGCCGAGGACGATCCTGCGCCAGTCATCCGAGGTGCGGCGGCTGCGCGGCGCGAGCACCTCCTCCGCCTGCTGGATCAGGTCCTGCGCGACGCCGAGCAGCGACGCACGCAGCGCACGGCGCGGCGGCTCGGTCGCGAAGACATCGGGCGCATCCGCCGCGATGCCGGAGGCCGAGCGGATCAGTCGTGCCATGCGGTGCCAGCTTTCCGGCTGCGCGCTGCGGAGGACGTATTCGCCCGGCCGGACGACCGGGCATCCTTCCTCGCCGCCGAGATGAGCGTCCGCCACTTCGGGCGGCATCACGAGCACAGAAGAGCTGTTGGACTGCGTGTTCGACCGAACGAGCTGGGTGCCCGGCCCGTAGAGGCAGAAGCCGAAGGGCGGAAGAAGCTGCCCGTTGAGCACCATCGTATCGGCCCCGTCCAGCGGGAACTGCAGCGCCACCGTGGCCGCGCCGGGCACGGCGACCATCGCGAGCGGACTGCACGAGCCATGGACCAGGACCACGTCCCCGAGCCGTATCGTCGTCAGGTCAACGTAGAATCCGGCATGCGGCAGCGGCGTGACCTGCATGACCACGCCGGGCATCGCATCGAGGAGTTCTGCCGGTTCGGTGAAGCGGGCATGCTGCACAGCCGTCGCGCCCGCTGGCATCAGAACCTCTGTCGATATGATCATACTTTGCTAATGTACCTCGACTTTGCCGCTTGAGGAACCACTAATAGATTGCCGCGGCTTCGCATCTTGAGAACAGTCACGCCGTCGCGATGACCCTGCCCGGCTCCGCCTGCAGCGGTCGGGAGGGCGACCTTCGGGCCGCGCCGCTGCCGCGGAGGCGCGTCGGCCGAGGCGGAGCAGGTCGGCCGCCGGGATGGCCGGCGGGATCGGATGTCCGACCCCCGTGAGAGGACATTCGCCGCGCCGGGTCCGGCTCGGAATGAGTCGAATTCCGATAGCGTTTGCGCCTCGGCTTTGCAGCGTCCCCGTCTAGCCTTCGCTCCAACGGAACCACCCAAGCGGCTGGCGGAGGGAGCATGTTCGAGTCTTCGTCCAACAGGTGGTGGCTCCTCGCCTGTGCCGGCGCGACATGCCTGCTGTCATCCGACCCTGCCAGGGCGCAATCGGTGGAGGATCTCCTGCGCCGCATCGACGCGCTGCAGCGCCGCGTCGAGGAACTGGAGCAGGCGCAGCCGGCGCGCCGGCAGGCTGCAGCGCCCGCTCCCACGCCGGCGCCCCGGACGACGCAGCGCGCCACGCCTGCGCCGCCGCCAGCCGCCCGTC
>NZ_JAPSMD010000386.1 GCF_027856955.1 Falsiroseomonas oryzae
GCGCGGGCGAGCGCCGCGGCCGCCTGACCGTCACTCCGCGGGGGCCGGACCTCCCCCTCTCTCCCCCGGCTCCCGCGGACGCACGGGGCCGGCGCCCACCCCCCGGGCGCCGGCCCCGTTCTTTTTTCCGGGGCGCTACGCCGCCTTGCGCAGCACCAGCGTCGTCCACGGGCCGACGGGCAGCGCGCGCTCCAGCCGCAGCCCCTGCCGGCGATGCGCGGCCAGCACCATCCGCGCCTGCGTCCCCAGCAGCCCCGCCAGGATCGCCGTGCCGCCGGGCGCGAGGCCCGCGGCCAGGTGCTTCGCCATGGCGCAGAGCGGCCGCGCCAGGATGTTGGCGAAGACCAGGTCATAGGGCCGGCCTGCCCGCACATGCCGCTCGCCCCAGCCATCGGCCAGCCGCGCGCGCACCAGGGCGCCCACGCCGTTCATGCGCGCGTTCTGCTCGGCGACGCGGACGCTCCAGGGCTCGATGTCGGTGGCCAGCACGCGTCGCTTCCGCTGCTTCGCCGCGGCCATCGCCAGGATCCCCGATCCCGTCCCGAGATCCAGCACCCGCCGCATCGGCCGCCGGTCCTTCGCCGCCCGCGCGAAGGCGATGAGGCAGCCGCGCGTCGAGGCATGCTCGCCCGAGCCGAAGGCGATCCCCGCATCCAGCGTGAGCACGGTGCGGCCGTAAGTGAGGCGGGGCGGCACATGGGTCGGCCGGATCAGGAAGTCGCCGCCGATCTCCTGCTCGCCGAAGCTGGCGACGGTGCGGGCGAGCCAGCCTTCAGCCTCCACCGGCGCGCCCTGCAGCGCGGCATCCACGCCGGTGACCGCCGCGGCCAGCGCCAGCGCACCTTCCAGCTCGGCATCGCCGGCACCCTGCGGGCGCACGCCCTCCACGCGCCAGGTGTCGGTCGCCTCGTCGCGGAACAGCGCGACGGAGCGGCAGACGGTCTGCAGCGCCGCCTCGAAGGCCGGCACGGCCTGCTCCGGCAGCGCGTCGAGCCAGATGGTCTCCAGCGGATCGGCGCGGCGGTCGCGCTGCATCGCGTAGGTGTCGCGCATCGCTCAGGCCTCGCTCGCGGGCTTCAGAAAGCGGTCGAGGACGCGCTTGGTGTCGGCCTTGTCGAAGGCCACGTCCAGCCGGTCGTCATCCACCGCCAGCACCGTGCCGTAGCCGAACTTGTCGTGGAACACGCGGTCGCCGCGGGCGAAGGCGGCGGCCTGCGCCGGGCGCTCCTTCACCTCCCAGGCGCCGGCCTCGATCACGCGCGGGCGCCGCGCCAGCAGCCCGCCGCCGGCGAAGACGGAGGGCGTCTCCGCGAAGCGCGGCCGCGCCGCGCCACCTTCGCGCGTCACCATCTCCTCCGGCAGCTCGTCGAGGAAGCGGGAGGGGATGGCGGCCGACCAGTTGCCGTAGATGCGGCGGTTCGCGGCGTGGCTGATGATGGCGCGCTTGCGGGCGCGCGTGATGCCGACATAGGCGAGGCGGCGCTCCTCCTCCAGCGCCTTCTCCCCGCCCTCGTCCAGGCTGCGCTGGCTGGGGAACAGCCCCTCCTCCCAGCCCGGCAGGAACACCGTGTCGAACTCCAGGCCCTTCGCGGCGTGCAGCGTCATGATCTGCAGCCGCGCGCCCTCCGCGTTCTCGTCGTTCTCCATCACCAGCGCGACGTGGTCCAGGAAGCCCGAGAGGTTCTGGAACTCCCCCATCGCGCGCAGCAATTCCTTCAGGTTCTCGAGCCGGCCCGGCGCCTCCGGGCTGCGGTCGGCCTGCCACATGGCGGTGTAGCCGCTCTCCTCCAGCAGCGTCGCCGCGGCGACGACGTGGCCTTCCTTCTCGTTCACGCCGCGCCAGCGGGCGAAGCCCTGGATCAGCTCGCGCACCGCGGCGCGCGGCTTCGGCTTCAGCGCGTCGCCCTCCACGATGCGGGCCGCCGCGTCGTGCAGCGGGATGCGCTGCTCGCGCGCCAGCACATGGATGGCGCGCAACCCGGCATCGCCCAGGCCACGCTTCGGCGTGTTGACGATGCGCTCGAAGGCCAGGTCGTCGGCCGGCTGCGCCAGCACGCGCAGATAGGCCAGCGCGTCGCGCACCTCCTGCCGTTCGTAGAACTTGAGCCCGCCGACGACGCGGTAGGGGAGGCCGAGCACGATCAGCCGTTCCTCGAAGCTGCGCGTCTGGAAGCCCGCACGCACCAGGATGGCGACCTCGTTCAGCGAATGGCCGGAGCGGCGCAGCGCCTCGATGCGCTCGCCCACCATGCGCGCCTCCTCCTCGCTGTCCCACAGCGAGACGACGCGGACCTTCTCCCCCTCCGCATCCTGGCGCCCGGGCCGCAGCGTCTTGCCGAGCCGGCCGGTGTTGCGCGCGATCAGGCCCGCGGCCGCGCCCAGGATGGGCCGGGTGGAGCGGTAGTTGCTCTCCAGCCGCACGATCCGCGCGCCGCGGAAATCCTTCTCGAAGCGCAGGATGTTCTCGATCTCCGCGCCCCGCCAGGAATAGATGGACTGGTCGTCGTCGCCGACGCAGCAGATGTTCTGCGGCTGGGGGTCGGGGCGCTGCGCCAGCAGCCGCAGCCAGAGATACTGCACCAGGTTGGTGTCCTGGTACTCGTCCACCAGGATGTAGCGGAAGCTGCGGTGGTAGTCGGCCAGCACGTCGGGCCGGCTGCGCAGGATCTCCGTCATGTGCAGAAGCAGGTCGCCGAAATCGGCCGCGTTCAGCTCCCGCAGGCGGGCCTGGTAGCTCTCGTAGATCGCGCGGCCGCGGTTGCCGGCGTAGTCGGTGTCCTCCGCCGGGGTTACGCGCGCCGGCGTCAGGCCGCGGTCCTTCCAGCGCTGGATGATCGCCATCATGCCCTGCGCCGGCCAGCGCTTCAGGTCCACGCCGGCGGCCTCCATCACCTGCTTCAGCAGGCGCAGCTGGTCGTCGGCGTCGAGGATCGTGAAGGACGTCTTGAGGCCGACGATCTCCGCATGCCGCCGCAGCATGCGCGCACAAAGCGCGTGGAAGGTGCCGAGCCACAGCCCCTCCACCGGCCGGCCGAGGATGTGGGAGATCCTCTCCCGCATCTCGCGCGCGGCCTTGTTGGTGAAGGTGACGGCCAGCACCTCCCACGGGCGGGCCTTCCCGCTCATCAGGATATGCGCGAAGCGAGTGGTCAGCACGCGGGTCTTGCCGGTGCCGGCGCCGGCCAGCACCAGCAGCGGGCCGTCGATCGTCTCGACCGCCTCGCGCTGCTCGGGGTTCAGCGTCGCGAGGTAGTCGCTCACTGGCAGGTGCCCACGCTGCCGACTGCGCAGACGCGCTGGCCGTCGGTCCAGCGGGCGCCGTCCAGCGTGGCGCCCGAGAGGTCGGCCCCGCCCAGTTCAGCGCCCGTCAGGTCGGCCCCGGTCAGGTCGGCGCGGAACAGCCGGGCCCGCCGCATGTCGGTCCGCATCAGCTTCGCGCCGCGCAGCGTCGCGCGGGTGAAGTCGGCCTCGCGCAGCGTCGCCTCGGTCATGTCCGCGCCGGTGAGGTCGGCGGAGACGAAGCGCGCATCGGTGGCATCCGCGCCGACCAGGCGCGTGCCGCCCAGGCGGCCGCGCT
Organism: Falsiroseomonas oryzae; assembly: GCF_027856955.1. Taxonomy (GTDB): domain Bacteria; phylum Pseudomonadota; class Alphaproteobacteria; order Acetobacterales; family Acetobacteraceae; genus Falsiroseomonas; species Falsiroseomonas oryzae. The sequence goes on from NZ_JAPSMD010000386.1 coordinate 3,578, forward strand.
GGAAGGACGCATCGCGCAGATGTGCGCGCGACAGGTCGGCGCCGGACAGGTCGCGCCCGTCCAGCAGGCAGCGTCGCCAGACCACCTCCGGCGCGGGAGGATCGGTGCAGGCCGCAAGGGCCGGCTGCGCGACGAGGATCGTCAGCAGCACGAGGGCGGGGAGATGGCGCGGGAACACGAGCGGGGATATAGAACACAGCCCGAACGTCTCCAACCGCTGCCGCACCCTCCGCCCTTGGCCGTCCTCAAGATCTTCCTGGAATGGGCGGCCCGGCATGGCGGCCTGCTGCTGGCGGGCTGCATCTTCGTCGGCGTTGCGGCCCCGCCGCTCGCGGCCGTGCTGCGCGAGACGCTGACCGTCACGGTCGCCAGCCTGATGACGCTGGTGATGCTGCGGATCGACCTGGCGAAGGTGCTGGGCTACCTGCGCCGGCCGCTGTTGATCGGTGCGCTGCTGGCCTGGATCCTGCTGGTCTGCCCGCTGATCGCCTACGCGCTGGTGCGCGCCGTGGGGCTGGACGGGCCGCTGGGCGCGGCGGTGGTGATCATGGCAACGGGCTGCGCGGCCACGTCCTCGCCTGCCTTCGCGCGGCTGGTCGGGCTCGATGCATCGATCTCGCTGGTCGTCGCGGTGCTGTCCACCCTGCTGGTGCCGTTCACCGCGCCACCGCTGGCGCTTGGGCTGCTCGGCATCGACCTGGCGATCTCGATCGGCGGGCTGATGGCGCGGCTGGCGCTGATCGTCGGCGTGCCGCTGCTGGTGGCGCTGGCGATCCGGCGCCTGGTGCCGCCGGATCGCCTGGCCGCGTGGTCAGGCCGGGTGGATGGCAGCATCGTGATGCTGCTGGTGATCTACGGCATCGGCGTGATGGACGGCATGCAGGCCAAGCTGCTGGCCGAGCCGGCCTGGATCGCCGCCGGGCTGGTGCTCGCCTTCGTCGCGAATTTCGGCCTGAACGCCCTGACCGCGCTGGTGATGCTGCCGGCCGGGCGCGGCCTGGCGCTGGCCAGCGGGCTGCTCTCCGGCAACCGCAACATGGCGCTCTATCTCGCCGTGCTGCCGGCGGCGACGGACAGCCGCATCCTGCTGTTCTTCGCGCTCTGCCAGTTCCCGCTCTTCCTCAGCCCCTTCCTGCTGCGCCCGGTGTACGACAGGCTGCGTGCGGCGGGGCTGACGAGTTGACGCGCCGCGACCGCGGCGCACATCGGACTTGCCGCATCACAGAGGTGGAGGATCGCACATGGCCTGGCCCGACCCGGCGCGCCCCGGAGAGCCGAAGGATTCGGCCCGCCCCTGGCACTGGGTGACGCGTGCCGAGGATGGCGGGCTGCATCCGCTGCCGATCGGCTGGAATCCGCATCTGCGCCACTGGGTGATCTGGGACGGCAGCACGCTCAATCCGCCCGAGGCGGCGCAGCGCTATGCCTATCTCGGCCCCTGCCTGACGCCCGCCGAGACCCAGGCCGCGGTGGCCGAGGCCGTCGCCCAGGCGACCCCCGCCGCCCCGCCGCCGGAGGAGGAGCCGCGCGGCCTGGCCGCGCTCGCCGCCTCGGCCCTGCCGGAGCCGCC
>NZ_JAPSMD010000387.1 GCF_027856955.1 Falsiroseomonas oryzae
CGGTCTCGCCGCCGCCGGGCTGCCGCTTCCACACGCGCTGCCCGGTCGCGCGGCCGGTCTGCGCGCAGCAGGACCCGCCGCTGCAGGCGGTCGGCCCCGGCCGCCGCAGCGCCTGCCACTTCGCGGACGAGGCGGAGTCCTGGCCGATGCTGGCGCATCTCACGGAGGAGACGATGGGGGTTCCCGCACCATGAGCGACATCTTCCCGGTGGTGGTCGGCATCTGCCTGGACGCCGAGGCGATCTGGGTCGGCAAGGCGCCCGAGAACAAGGACCGCCCGGTGCTGCTCTCGCACGGCGCCTTCGCGGTGCGCGAGGGCCTCGCGCCGCTGCTGGACCTGCTGGACGAGCACGGCGTGCGCGCCACCTTCTTCGTCCCCGGCATGACGGCAGACCGCTACCCCGATGCGGTGCGCCTCTGCGCCGCCCGCGGCCACGAGATCGGCAGCCACGGCTACGCCCACCTGCCCGTGCACACGCTGACGGCGGAGCAGGAGGAGCGGGAACTCGTCACCGGCCTCGAGAGTCTGGGGCGCATCACGGGCACGCGCCCGGTCACCTGGCGCTCGCCCTCCTGGGAGTTCTCGCCGCGCACCATGGACCTGCTGCTGCGGCATGGCGTGCGCGTCTCCACCAACTACCACGACGCGCTTCGGCCCTATCGCCACATGCGCGACGGCCGGCCGCTGCCGATCGTGGAATTGCCGGTGCAGTGGCACCTCGCCGATGCGCCCTACTTCCTCTACGGCGGGCAGGTCGGCCGCGTGATCCGGCCGGCCACGGATGCCGAGCAGGTCTGGACCGAGGAGTTCGACGGCCTCTACGAGACGCCGGGCGCCTTCTACCACCTGACGCTGCATGTGCAGCTGATCGGCCATCCCGGCCGCCTGCGCATGCTCTCGCGACACCTGAAGCATGTGCGCGGCCGGCCGCGGGTGGCGTTCCTCACCTCGCAGCAGGCCGCGGCGCGCGTGCCATGACGGGCAGGGCAGGAGAAGGCGCATGACCATGGACGACACGCTGCATCGCGACGCGATCCTGATCGACGGGCTGGTGGTCTCGAAGTGGAGCCCGGAGGTCTACGCCAACATGCAGCGCGGCGGCCTGACGGCCGCCAACTGCACGGTCTGCGTGTGGGAGAACTTCCGTGATACCATGCTGAACATCGCGCGCTTCAAGCGCGCGATGTCGGACCACCCGGACATCCTGATGCCCGTCCATTCGGTGGCCGACATCCGCAAGGCGAAGGAACAGGGGAAGGTCGGCATCATCCTGGGCTTCCAGAACACCTCCGCCATCGAGGACCGGCTGGACACGCTGCAGCTGTTCAAGGCGCTCGGCGTCGGCGTGGTGCAGCTGACCTACAACACGCAGAACCTGGTCGGCGCCGGCTGCTGGGAGGAGAACGACAGCGGCCTGAGCGGCTTCGGTCGCGAGGTGGTGGAGGAGATGAACCGCCTGGGCATGGTGGTGGATCTGAGCCATGTCGGCGCGAGGACGGCCGATGATGCGATCCGGCATTCGAAGCAGCCCTGCGCCTATTCGCACATTTGCCCTGCCGGGCTGTACGACCATCCCCGCAACAAGTCCGATGCTGCGCTGCGCTTCATCGTGGAGCGCGGCGGCTTCGTCGGGGTCGCCACCTATCCGCCCTTCATGAAGACCGGCGCGGCGAGCACGCTGGACGACTGCCTCGACGTCTTCGACTACGTGATCAACCTCTGCGGGGAGGGCAATGTCGGCATCGGGACCGACTTCACCGAGGGTTACGGCGAAGCCTTCTTCGACTGGCTGCGCCACGACAAGGGCTACGCGCGCCGCATGGTCCCGACGCGCGGCGCCGCACCCTTCGTGAAGGGGCTGGAGACCCTGGCCGACTACCCGAACCTGACGCGCGCCATGCAGCGCCGCGGCTGGAGCGAGGCGCGGATCCGGGGCGTGCTGGGCGAGAACTGGCTGCGCTTCCTGGGCCAGGTCTGGGGGGCGTAGTCGGTCGCGGGCAAGGCCACGTCGCCGCCGGGCAAGGGCGGCGGCGCGGCCTGGCGGGACTGGCGCCAAGCGATGGGCCACGACATGCACTACTCCGTCTTCAGCCTTCTCAGGAACGCTCTCGCCGGCAACCGGCTCTGGACGCCGGCCTGGCGCGACCCGCAGCCGAAGCCGTCCTACGACACCCTGGTCGTGGGCGGGGGCGGGCATGGGCTGGCCACCGCCTACTACCTGGCGAAGGAGCACGGCATCACCGACGTGGCGGTGCTGGAGAAGGGCTATGTCGGGTCCGGCAATGTCGGGCGGAACACCACCATCATCCGGTCCAACTACCTCCTGCCGCCCAACACGCATTTCTACGAGAAGTCGCTGCAGCTGTGGGAAGGGCTGGAGCAGGACATCAACTACAACGCCATGGTCAGCCAGCGCGGCGTGCTGAACTTGTTCCATTCGGATGCGCAGCGCGACGCCTATGCGCGGCGCGGCAACGCCATGCGGCTGGCCGGCGTGGACGCCGAGCTGCTGGACGCGGCCGCGGTGCGCGGAATGGTGCCGGAAATCGACATGGACAATGCGCGCTTCCCGGTGAAGGGCGGCCTGCTGCAGCGGCGCGGCGGCACGGTGCGGCACGACGCCGTGGCCTGGGGCTATGCGCGCGCCGCGGACCGCCGCGGCGTGGACATCCTGCAGCACACCGAGGTCACGGGCATCCGCGTGGAAGCCGGCCGCGTCATTGGCGTGGAGACGACCCGGGGCTTCATCGGCGCCAAGCGGGTCGGCCTCGCGGCCGCGGGAAACTCCGGCCGCGTCGCCGCCATGGCCGGGCTGCGCCTGCCGATCGAGAGCCATGTGCTGCAGGCCTTCGTCAGCGAGGCGATCAAGCCGGTGATCGACACCGTCGTCACCTTCGGCGCCGGGCATTTCTACGTGAGCCAGTCCGACAAGGGCGGGCTGGTCTTCGGCGGCGACATCGACGGCTACAACAGCTACGCCCAGCGCGGCAGCCTGCCGGCGATGGAGGACGTGATGGAGAGCGCGGTCGCGCTGTTCCCGGGCTTCTCCCGCCTGCGCTACCTCCGCCAATGGGGCGGCGTGATGGATATGAGCATGGACGGGTCGCCCATCATCGACCGCACGCCGATCGACGGGCTCTTCCTGAATTGCGGCTGGTGCTACGGCGGATTCAAGGCGACGCCGGCTTCCGGCTGGTGCTTCGCGCACACCATCGCGACCGGCGCTCCGCACCCGCTGAACGCCGGCTTCCGCCTGGACCGCTTCGCCACCGGCGCGGTGATCGACGAGAAGGGCGCCGGCGCCCAGGCCAACCTGCACTGAGGGCGCCATGCGCATTCCCTGCCCCTATTGCGGCGAGCGCGGGAACGAGGAGTTCACCGTGCTCGGCGCCGCCGATCCGGTCCGGCCGGCCGGCGACGCGCCTCTCGGTGCGTGGGTGGACTATGTGCACCAGCGGGAGAACGCCCACGGGCCGCATCGCGAGCTCTGGCATCACCAGGGTGGCTGCCGCACCTGGCTGGTGGTGGAGCGCGACACCCGCACCCATGCGGTGATCGCCGTGCGCGCAGCCCGAGCGACGGAGGGCACGCCGTGAACGCCCCGCACAAGCCCACCGCACCGCCGCGCGACGGCCTGGCCAGCACGGCCGCGCCGCGGCAGCCATGGCGGCTGCCCGCGGGCGGCCGGATCGACCGCAGCCGCGCCATCGGCTTCACCTTCGACGGCCGGCGATTCCCCGGCCATCCTGGCGACACGCTGGCCTCCGCGCTGCTCGCGAACGGCGTGCGGCTGGTAGGGCGCTCCTTCAAGTATCACCGGCCGCGCGGCATCCTCTCCGCCGGCGTGGAGGAGCCGAACGCGCTGGTCGAGCTGCGCGGCGGCGCACGGCGCGAGCCCAACACGCGCGCGACGCAGGTGGAGCTGTTCGAGGGGCTGGAGGCGCGCAGCCAGAACCGCTGGCCGTCGCTCGCCTTCGACCTCGGCGCGGTCAACGGGCTGTTCGGCCCGCTGCTTGCGGCCGGATTCTACTACAAGACCTTCATGTGGCCGGCTTCGTTCTGGGAGAAGCTCTACGAGCCGCTGATCCGCCGCGCCGCCGGCCTGGGCCGTGCGCCGGAAGGTGCCGATCCCGACCGCTACGAGCGCACGCATCTGCATTGCGACGTGCTTGTCGTGGGCGGCGGTCCGGCCGGGCTGATGGCGGCGCTTGCCGCCGGCCGCGCCGGCGCGCGCGTGGCGCTGGTGGAGGAGGATGCGCAACTCGGCGGGCGCCTGCTGGCCGAGGCGGAGGAGGTGGACGGCAGCGCCGGCGCCGACTGGGCCGCGCGCGTGGAGGCAGAGCTCGCCGCGCTGCCGCGCGTGACCATCCTGCGCCGCACCGCCGCCTTCGCCGTGCTGGATGGCGGCGTCGTCGCGGCGGTGGAGCGCGTGTCGGACCACCTGCCGGAGCCGCCGGCGCATCTGCCGCGCCAGCGATACTGGAAGATCGTCGCGCGGCGCGTACTGCTCGCGGCCGGGGCGATCGAGCGGCCGGTGGTGTTCGGCGGCAACGACCGGCCCGGCGTGATGCTGGCCGGTGCGGTGCGCGGCTACCTCAACCGTTTCGCCGTGCTGCCCGGCCGACGCGCCGTGGTGTTCACGGCCGGCGACGATGGCTGGCGCAGCGTGGCCGACCTGACCCGCGCCGGCGCTCGGATCGAGGCGGTGGTGGACGCGCGCGCCGAGGTACCGGCCGCGCAGGTGAGGCTGGCGGAGCGGCTCGGCGCGCGGCTCATCGCGGGCGGCCGGGTGCTGGGCACGCAGGGTGGGCTGCATCTGGCCGCCGTGCGCTTCGCGGACGCGGCGGGGCGCGAGGATGGCGCGGGCGCCGACCTGCTGGCGATGGCGGGCGGCTGGAATCCCTCGCTGCACCTGGCCTGCCACCTCGGCCACAGGCCGCGCTGGGACGAGGCGATCCATGCCTTCGTCCCCGATGCGCTGCCGCAGGGGATGCAGGTGCTCGGCGCCGCGGCCGGCCGCTTCTCCACCCAGGCCGCGTTGGCGGATGGCGCGCGCGAGGGTGCGGCGGCGGCGGCGGAATGCGGCTTCGCCGGCGCGTCACCGCCCGTGCCGCGGGCCGAGGATGCGCC
>NZ_JAPSMD010000388.1 GCF_027856955.1 Falsiroseomonas oryzae
ATCCCGCGGCGCCAGCGCGTCGCCCTCGCGGACCGCGTGATGGCGGCGGCGCAGGACGCCTGCGACCGCCTGGCGGAGGCGCAGCCCCGCACCGCCCGGCCGGCGCGCGCCGTCGGGTGAGCTACAGCGGCACCGTCACCACGATGAACACCAGCCGACCCAGGCCGGTGTTCTGCAGCGCGTGCGGCACATGCGGAGGGATCAGGGCGACGTCGCCGGCGCGCACGACATGCGTGGCTTCGCCCAGTTCCAGCAGGCCCTCGCCCTCCAGCACGTGGTAGATCTGCTCCTTCGCCTCGTGCTTGTGCCGCGCGACATGGGCGCCCGGCGCGTAGGAGGAGATACGGTAGTCCACCAGCCGCGAGCCGCCCGGCTCAGCCGCCACCAGGATCTTCGACAGCGCGCCGCCGTGATGCCCCGGCCCCTCGATCCACGTCACGGTCGCGGCGTTCCGCAGCACCGCCTCGCTGGCGGCGGTCATGCCGCAACCGGCAGCCGGCCCAGTTCCCAAGCCGTCGCGCTGATCGAGGAGCGGACGGGCCGGCCGAATTCGCGCACCAGGTCGTCCAGGATCTCGAAGGTCGGCAGCTGCGAACAGGCGATGAACATGCCGTCGCATTCCTTCGTCATCGTGTGGCGCGCCAGTTCCCGCACCTCCGCCGCGACGATGCGCCCCAGCGCCGCCACATCGGTCGCCTTGAAGGAGGCGAGCCGGGCCACGCGGATGCCGCTCTCGGCCAGGAAGGCCTTGAGCTGCTCGTTCACGTCCGCGTGATAAGGCGTGACCACGGCGATGTTGCGCAGCCCGTCATGCTGCAGCGCCGTCACCATGGAGCGCGCCGTCGTAACCACCGGCAGGCCGGTCGCCTTGCTCAGCAGGTCGGCCAGTTCCGCATCCCCGGCCGGGCCGGAGATGAACCCGGCCGCGGTGCAGCCATAGGCGATGGCATCGTACGCACCTTCGGCGAAATGCTGGCGGGCCAACTTGATGGCGGCATTGCGGTAGCCCGGGATGCTCTCCTTCGTCATCAGGCCGGGACCGCGCGGGATCCCAACCCGGGTCACCTGGGAGCCGGGCGGAAGCCAGGCCGCCAGTTCGCGCTCCATGGTCGTGTTGTTGGCCGGCACCATCAGGCCGACGCGCTGCGCTGCGCTCATCGCGCGCCTCCTTCGATCGGCTGCAGCGGCGGCGGTACGCCGTCCGGCAGGGGCAGCCGTGCCGTGTTCAGCACCATCGCCACCATGGCGTAGTAGCCGCACAGCGCAAGAAGGTCGAGGATTCCCGCACGGCCGAACCGGGCCTCGGCGGCGGCGAAGAGGGGGTCCGGCAGCTCCCCGGTGGCGTGGGCGGCACAGGCGACGCCGTGCACCAGCGCCTCGTCGGGCGACATCGGGTCGGGGCGGCGGCCCGCCGCGATCGCCTCGATGATCGCCTCCGGCACCCCGGCCTTGCCGGCGATCCGGGCATGGGCGACCCACTCGTACTGGCAGGTCCAGCGCCGCGCCGTGACCAGCACCGCGATTTCCACCAGCGCTGGAGGCAGCCCGGTGCCGAAGCGCAGATGCTCGCCCAGCGCCTGCATGCGCTGCGCCAGCGCGGGGTGGTGCAGCAGCGCCAGGAACGGGCCGCGCACGCCGCCGCGCGGCCCGCCCGCGATCGCCGCCGCCAGCGCGCGCTGCGCCTCGTCCATCGCCTCCGGCGCGACGGCGGGGAAGCGGTCGCTCATGCCGCCTTCCATCCCATCTGCGCGGCCTTCAGCGTGGGCCGGGTGATCGAATGCTGGGCCTGGCGGGTGCCGGCGGGCAGGCTGCGCCAGTGCAGGGCACGCAGCTCCCCGAAGACATGCGGCAGGCGCACCCAGCTCTCGCCCCCGTCGGCGCTGCGGAACAGCTCGCCCAGGTTGGTGCAGGCGAAGACCAGCATCGGGTCCGCCGCGTCGGTGGCGATGCACCACACGCTGCTCTCCAGCGGTCCGGGCAGCTTCGCGTCCTCCCATGTGCGGCCATGGTCGCGGGAGCGCAGCAGGAAGCCGTCATTGCCCGGCGGCCCGTTGCCGTTGGCCAGGAACACCACACCCGACCCATCCGCGCGCGGCACGATCCCGCGGGTGTAGGGCCAGGGCGATGGCAGGTCCTGCAGATGCCAGGTCTCGCCGTCGTCCTCGCTGCGGTGCAGACCACGATTGGTGGTGGCCAGCACGGCCTTGCCGCCGCGGGGTAGCGCGATCACCGCCAGCCCGTGGACATCGCCGGAGACGAGGCCCGAATCCTTGCGTTCCCAGGTCGCGCCGTTGTCGCGGCTGCGGTAGATGCTGCCGATCTCGACCGAGGCCCAGACCGTGCCGCGATCCACCGGGTCGAACAGGATCTGCGTCACCCGCGTCGGCCCCATGTTGACCTCGGAGAACTGGCTGAGGCCCGGCGCCTCCAGCTTGCGCCAGCTCTGCCCGCCATCCGACGAGCGGAAGAAGCCCGCCGGGCGGGTCCCCGCGATCAGCACCTCCGGGTCGGCGGGATCGACCGCAACCGCCCAGACATCCTCCATCGGGGATGCCAGCTGCGCCCATCGTGCGCGCGGCTCGTCCCAGCGGAAGATCCCCATGTCGGTGCCGGCAAACAGCCGCTCGGGCGTCGCGGGATGGCTGGCCAGCGACCAGACCCGCGCCTCGAGATACATGCCGGAATGGCTGTTCGGGTGCACCCAGCTCTCGCCCAGGTCGTCGCTGAACCAGGCGGAGTGGCCGGCGGTGCCGGCATAGACATGCACCTCGCGCGGCGCCGCGTCCTGACCTGCGTTCACGCCCGTCCTCCCGTTGCAGGCGGGCGGCGCTTGACCGCCCGCTCCACATAATCCCACCATCCGGGAAATCTCAACAGCGCGGCGACCTCACGCGCGGCAGGGAGGAAGGCGGGATGCCCGGACACGACGGGGCAGCGGTCGCAACGCGACGCGCGCTGCTCGGCGCGACATGCGCGGTGCCGTTCCTGGGGCGCGGCGCCGCGGCGCAGGCCTGGGCGCCGACGCGGCCCGTGCGCATCGTGATCGGCTTCCCGCCGGGCGGTGGCATCGACATCCTGGCGCGGCTGATGGCGCCGAAGATGACGGAACGGCTTGGCCAGCCCGTCGTCATCGAGAACCGGCCCGGCGCGAATGGCCTGCTGTCTTTCGAGAACGTCGCGCGCGGCGAAGCCGACGGCCATGCCGTCCTGTTCGGCACCACGGGCGTGCTGGCGGTGAACCAGGCGCTCTACGGGCACACCGGCGTGGACCTGCTGCGCGACCTGGCGCCGCTCTCGCACGTCGCCTCGCTCGACTTCGTCATGGTGGTGAACCCGGCCCTGCCCGCCACGACGCTGGCGGAGTTCATCGCCCTGGCGAAGGCGCGGCCGGGCGAGCTGAACTTCGGATCCTCCGGCAATGGCGGGCTGCCGCACCTTTCCGGCGAGCTGCTGAACGCGCAGGCAGGCATCCGCACCACCCACGTGCCCTATCGCGGCAGCGCGCCCGCCTTCGCCGACCTGATCGGCGGCCGCGTGCAGTTCATGTTCGACGCGCTGGCCATCGGGCAGCCGCACATCGCCGCCGGGCGCGTGCGCGCGCTGGCCACCACCGGCCCGCGCCGCCTGGCCGCGCTGCCCGGCGTGCCGACCCTGAAGGAGACGCTGCCGGACTACGAGGTACTGAACTGGTACGGGATGTCGGTGCGCGCCGGGACTCCCGCGGCCGCCATCGCAAGGCTGCAGCAGGAGGTCGCCTGGTCGCTCCGCCAGCCCGACGTGGCGGAGCGCGCCGCCGGGCTGGGCCTGGATCTGGTCGGCAGCACGCCGGCGGAGTTCGGCGTATTCCAGCGCGCCGAGATCGCGAAGTGGGGCGCGGTGATCCGCGCCGCCGACATAAAGGCGGAGTAGTGGCGATCCGCGCGGCGGATCGCTAGACTGGCGTAGCCCTGACTATGTTCAGGGCTACGCCGGTCTCGCTTCCCTGGCCCGGCGATCCACGCCCTTCGCCGTGCCCACCTTCGGTGTGCACACTCAGGGCGATCGCGGGCTATTCCGCCACGGCGTTCCAGCCGGGCCCGGGGTCGAACTCGGTGATTGCGCGCGCGATGCGCGCCGTGTCGGGGCCGAGGTTGCGCTCGTAGACCGTGCCGTGATGGCTGATCATGAAGGTCTGGATTCCGGAGACGCCGTGCCGCGCGGGCCAGGCGATCACTGCGAAGCCGCCGATCATCCGGCCATTCACCACGTAGTCGATCTCGCCGCCGCGGGCATGCGGCCCCTGCGCCTCCAGGATCCTGAAAAAGTAGCCGTGATAAGGCTGCGGCTCATCGCCGCGGCCCCCGCGTGCGTAGCCGCCGGCGCTGGCGGCCGCGGCGAGCGGGCCGAGCGGACTGGGTGACTCGCCGGGCTCGGTCGGCCAGAACAGCCCGTCGCGCTGGCCGGGCGAGGAGAACAGGCGTCGTGCATAGGCGCGGAAGACGCCCTGCCGGCCGGCGCTGCGGGCGAAGTCGTCCTGCGCATCCGCGATGGCGCGCAGCGTCTCGATCGCGTCGAGCTCGTTCTGGCCGATGCGGCGGTCGGCGATGGCCTGGGCGCCCTGCCGCGCATCGAAGCGCCACATCCCGTCGCGGCGCAGCATGGGGATCGGCAGCAGCCAGCCATCCTCGCCCACCCGCAGCTCCGCACGATTGTCGGATGGGCGCAGGATCTCATGGCGTGCGGCATAGGCTTGCGCGAAGCGGGCCAGCGCCGCGCGGTCGGAGACCGCATCGCCGGAGCGGAGGAGCCTGGCACCGGCATCACCCAGCACGCGACTGATCGCGCCGCGGGTGGGCTGGCGGGCGGCATCGGCGAGCGCGGCAAAGCCCGCTTCCGGCGTGCGGAAGGCCTGCGGAGGCCGTGGCTGGGATGCCTGCTCGGGCGCGGTGCTCGTCGTGCCGGCCGGCGAGTCCGCTGCGGTCTGCGCCATGGCGGGCCCGATGGCGAGGAGCAGCGCCAGGGCCACCCCGAACGTCCTGGTCAGCATGGTCCCCTCACCTCCGCCCACCGCCGCCACCGGCGCGGGCACCACCACCACCACCGCCACCGGCGCGGGCGCCGCCGCCTCCGCCGGCCGGCG
>NZ_JAPSMD010000389.1 GCF_027856955.1 Falsiroseomonas oryzae
CATCACCACGCAGGCCACCGCTTCCAGCGCGCGCACGGGGCGGCCCTGCGCCTCGCCCCAGAGGGTCAGCGCCAGCACCTCTGCCGGGCCGGCGATGCGGGCGGGCAGGTCCAGGGCGGCGCTCATGCCTCGGGCTCCCCGGCGCGCAGGCCGAAGCCGATGGCGCGGCCCGGCAGCGCATGGCCGGAAACCGCGGCCGCGGCGGTTGCGGCGCGGCTCACCTCGTCCAGCTTCGCCTCCAGCCGGCCGAGCTGCTGCGTCAGCCGCGAATCGAGGTCACGGATCAGCGAGAGGGGCACGTAGGTGCGCGCCACCTCCAGCTTGAAGGCGTCAAGCTCGGCGCGCGCCGCCTCGGCCGCGGCGGCCGCCGGCTCCTCGGGGCGGGCGGCGACGTCGCGGCGCAGCTGCACCAGCATCCACAGCAGCACGAGCGCGAGCGGCGCATCGGCCAGCGCCGCCGCGACGGCCGGCGGCAAGTCGGCAAGCATGGCTGTCACTCCTCCGTTTGGGGCGCGCGCCTTGAAGTGGCGCCCCGGCGAACCCACCCTTGCGCGCGCGCATCGCGACGCCGGGACCATGTGGAACGAGCCCTATCTCGAGACCTGCTGCCGCTCTGCCCTGCACCGGCTGACGCTGGTGGAGCGCGCCGGCCGGCCCGCCGGGCTGAAGGACGGGCCCTGCCTGGACCGGCTGCAGGGGATGGGCCTGGCGCGGCTGCGCAGCGACGGCCGCTTCGAGATCACCGCCGCCGGCGAGGTCCGGCACGGCAGCGAGATCCTGAAGAAGAGAGCGGCCGCGTAGCCTCGGTCGCGTAGCCGCGGCCAATCAGGCGCCGCGCCAGTCCGGCAACGGTCCGCGTGGCGGCAGCGTGGGCAGGCGCACCGGCTCCGACATCAGGCAGCCGGCCACCGCATCCAGCGCGTCGTCGCGGCCGCCCGGCGCATCCGGCCGCCAGGCGGCCATCTCCTGCGCGAAGCGCGTGCGGAACACGCTCTCATGCGCCGAGAGGCGGCGCGCGGCCAGCACCGGGTCCAGCGCGCCCAGGATGCGCTGCACCTTGGGGATGCGGCTCGCCATCTCCACCACGGCGCAGCTCACGCCGGTGCGCGACAGCTCCTGCCGCAGCAGGCCGGGCAGGAAGCCGCCGATGCCGTTGGTCTCCACGCGCAGCACGGGCAGCAGCAGGTCGCGCGCGATCGTCGCGACCGCGCGGCATTGCTGCGTGGCGGGATCGTCCTCCGCGCCCGGATCGTGCGTGAGGTAGGCCAGGCGATGCAGGTAGTGGCGGCCCGCGGCGTCGGCGTAGCTGGCGGCGAGCACGCTGGCGTCGCCGCGCCCCGGGCGGCCGAAGGCCGGATCCCACCAGCCGCCGCCGGAGACCAGCCGTGTGCCCATCAGGCTCAGCACGCCGCGCCCGTTCGCCTCGCGGTAGTCGGGCTCGGCGGCATAGCGCGCGATCAGCGCGGGATCGAGCCGCGCCGCCTCCTCCGCCACCGCTTCCAGCAGCATCTGCCGGCGGAAGGCGAGAGGTCCGACGCGGTCGCGCAGCTTCGCGATCGCCTCCGCCGGGAAGCGTTCCGGCCAGGCGCTGTCGCCGTTGCCGTCCAGCAGCGGCAGCACCAGGCGGCGATAGCCGGCGAGGAAGGCGTCCTGCCCTTCCGCATACAGGCTCTCCGCGCAATGCGGCGTGCCGACGAACAGCAGCGCGCCGCCCGGCGTCAGCACGAACTCCGCTTCCGTCAGGCGCTCGCGCAGTTCCTCGCGCTTGGCCGGCGTGTCGCAGTTGCCGGCGACCTCGACATCGTCGCAGACGATCATCTCGGCCCGCGCGCCGGTGATGTTGCCGCCGATGCCCGCGGCGAGCATGGAGGCATCGCGCAGCACCGCGTCGCGCGCCACGGTGAAGCGGTCCGAGGCCCAGCTGCCTTCGCCGCGTTCCGGCAGCAGGGCGCCGCACAGCGGATGCCGCGCCAGGATGCGGCGTACGGTCGCCACCATGCGCGTGGCCAGCGCATGGTCGGCGGCCAGCACCAGGATGCGCGTATCGGGCTGCCGGTAGAGTCGCCAGGCGCAGAACAGGCCCACCAGGGTGGACTTGCCGGCCCCACGAAAGGCCATCAGCAGCAGGCGGCGGTCGCCGCCGTCGAGCGCCGATTCCAGCCAGCGCAGCACGCGGCGGTGCAGGTCGGGCGTGCCGAGGCGGGCGCGCTGGTTCCAGACCCAGGCGAATTCCAGCAGGTCGGCAGGGCGTTGGTGTCCGGGGTGCTCGATCACGTTTTGTTCTCAAGCGCGATACCGGCGCGCATGGCGGCCAGCAGCTCGTCCGGCGTCGGCTCCGCCTCCTCGCCCACGGGCGGCTCGCCGGACAGGATGCGCAGCTGCGCCAGGTGCTCCAGCGCCTCGCGCGCGGCGGCGCTGCGGGCGATGTAGAGCTTCGGGTCCTCGGTGCTGGTGCCGGAGATGAAGCCCAGATAATCCTGCTCCAGCCGCTCCTTCGCCAGGTCACGCAGCTCCGGCGCGATGCCGGAGGGCGCGGGCGCGGCCGGCTTGCGCGCGCGCTTCATGCCTTCACCACGCGCACGCGCAGCGTGCCGGGGCTGAGGTCCACCGCGCCGCCGGTGCGGTTCCACAGCACGGCCGTCACCGTGTCCTGCGCGCTGACCTGGGCCTGGAACAGCAGCGTGGTCGCGACCGAGAAGGCGGCCTGCACGAAGTCGCCGGGCCGCGCGCCGGGCACCGTGACGTTCTGCGTGGCGTTCGCGCCGGCCGCGAGGGAGCCGGGATCCCACGCGGCCTCCGCCACCAGCTCCCGCGCGCCGTGCCGCAGGTCGGGCAGGCCGTAGAGCACGGCCGGCGCGTGGCGCGGGTCGCAGCCGAGGCGCATCGCCCGCACCTCGTAGTCGCGGTCGATGCGCGCGACGCCGATGACGGCATAGCCCACCGCCGCGGAGAGCCGCACCGCCTGCAGGCGCGTCAGCGTCGCATCCTCCATGTCCGCCGCGCCCTGCCACCAGCGTGCCGCGGCGTTCCACTGCACCGACTGGCCGGAGGCGAGGACGAGCTGCCCCGCTGCGTCGGTCAGCAGGTTCATGCTGGCGTCGAAGCACATCACCATCAGACGCGGCGCATCGGCATCCAGCGCCAGCGCGAAATCCTTGCAGGCGCGCGCATCCACCACGAAGCCCAGCGCGCGGCCGCCGCCCAGCACGGCGCCGCGGCTGGTCAGCGTGAAGGCATCGAGCCCGGGAAAGGCGAAGTCGGCCAGCGTTGCGGGCGCACCCTGCACGTTGGAGGAGAGGCAGGCGAGCTTCTCGAAGCCGGTCTCGCTGGCGTTCCACCGGATGGCGGCGGCGCGCAGGCTGGGCACGGCGGCGAGTTCCCGGCTGGCTTCCACATGCGGCGCCGCCTGGTGCAGCACGCGCACCGCCCCGCCGAGCCGGGTGGCGGAGCCGGCATGCTCGATCTCCACCTGGTAGCCCTGGCTGGCCCAGGCGATCTCGTAGAGATGGTCCTGTGCGCCGGCGGTGTGGCGCGCGACGAAGCCGGTGCAGCCTTCCATGCGCAACGCGCGGGCGACCACGGCGCGGCTGTTCACCTCGCAGAGGAAGGGGATGCCGGCGATCGGGCGGTCCTTGGCGTTCAGCTCGAAGTTCGGGCCGTCGAACAGGTGGCGGTTGTGCGCGACATAGGCGCCGGGCGCCGCGGAGAGCCGCACGCCGAAGCGGTCCTGCGTGGTGTTGACCGTGCTGCCCACGGCGAAATGCCCGCCATAGTAGCGGATGGAGGTGTTCCACGCGGCCGCTGTCGCGCAGCGCACGTCGAGCCCGATGCGGTTGTTGACGATGCGGCCCAGCACCAGCGTCGTGTCCTCGAAGCCGCGGCCGTCGCCGAGCGTGCGGATGCCGATGGTGAAGCCGCCGGCCTCGCGGATCTCCACCAGGCTGGCGTCGAGGTTGCGCAGCAGGATGCCGATGTCGCCCTCGTTCGACCAATCGGACTGCGTGGCGCGCGTGACCGCGAGGCCGGTGAGGATCTTGTTCGCGTTGCGCGCCGCGCCGCCGTCGCCGATGGTGAGGGCGGGCTGGCCGGCCGGGCCGGCGTAGAGGATGGCCCCGCGCATCACCAGGCCCGCGGCGGCGCCGGGCAGCGTCAGCGGAATGACGGTGCGGAAGGTGCCTTCGCCGATCAGCAGCGTCTTGCCGGCGGCAGCCGCAGCGTTGAGCGCGGCCTGCAGTGCCGGACCGTCATCGGTCGCGCCGTCGCCGGTGGCGCCGAAGTCGCGCGCCGAGAGTCGCTCGCCGAGCTTGTCCTCCGCCGTGCGCGGCACGGCGCCGGGGAATGGCGCCGTGATCAGTCCGGAGTCGCGCGGGAAGACGGTGGCGTTCCCGTTCGAATCGAAGCCGAGCAACCGGTTCGCGCGTGCCGGGCGCAGCGGCACCACCATCTGCCCGCCGACCTCGGACGGGTCGGCGCGCAGCGCGGAGCCGAGTTCGTCGCGCTGTTCCTGCTGCACGGCGACCAGCCGGTCCAGTTCGTCGTTCAGCGTGCGGGCGCGCAGCAGGCCATTGTCCTGGAAGTCGGTGTTGCGCTCCACGCGCACGCGGCGGCGCAGCGTGACGGTGCTGCCGGGCTCGGGCGGCTCGGCAAGCAGGGCGATACCGCCCTCGGTGGCGCCCGCGCCGACGACGGCATAGCCACCGGCCAGCACCACCGCGCCGACGCGCACCTCCAGGTCCTCGTCGTCGAAGATGGGGAAGGGATAGGCGAAGTCCGTGCGCGCGCCGTCTCCGACATACTGCACGCGCGGCGCGACATCGCCGATGCGGATGTGCTCGGCCATGAGGGGCTCCGATCTGGGTTGGGGTGCGCCGCGGCGCTAATCCAGCAGATTGCGCAGGGTGTTCCCGAAGCTCGCGCCGGCGCGCAGCCACGGCGTCAGCGAGCCGTCGTCGTTCAGCAGGCTGCGCCGCCCGGCCGACAGGCGCGCGGCGAAGACCGCATCCGAATCCGCCTGCGCCGCCGCCGCGTCGCGCTGCATCCCGGCGGTGAGCGCGGCGGCGGAGCCTTCGTCCGGCGCGACGCCGCCGGCCG
>NZ_JAPSMD010000390.1 GCF_027856955.1 Falsiroseomonas oryzae
GCGCCCGACGCTCGCATGCGGGACCTGCGCATGGCCCACCGCGCAGGCCGGCGCCTGGTGACACGCCCCCATGCAGGGCGCCGCCACCACGCGCGCGCCTCCGGGTGGCGCAGCGTGCAGCGCGTCCAGCAGGGGCGCGGCGCCCGCCATGGCGCAGGGCAGGCCCTCGCAGACCCGGATGGTCACCGGCGCGGGCGTCGGCGCGTCATCGGCCAGCACGTCGAAATGCGCATAGAAGGTCGCGACCTCGAACACCTCGACCGGCGCCAGGCGCATCGCCTCCGCCAGCGCCAGCAGATGGCCTTCGCGCAGGCAGCCATGGCGATCCTGGAGCGCGTGCAGATGCTCGATCAGCAGGTCGCGGCGCAGCGGCGTGTCGCCCAGCGCGGCCGCCACGGCTGCGCGCGCCTCCGGCGTGGCCACGCGACCGCGTGGCCCGAGGCGCGGCCGCCATGCCGCTGCGCTCACCATGCGGCCTCCACGCCCTCAAGCGGGGCGGAATCCTGGGCCACGGCGTTTCCCCTTTTGTCTTGCTTGCCTTCCGCCGGAGAGGGTGGGACCGGCGGAGGCGGCAGGCAAGCCTGGGGCTACACCCTCACCCCGTCACGGCCAGCTTCGCCAGCAGCCTGGCATGGCTGCGCGTGCCGCCGTGGAAGCAGCAGAGGTCGAACTTCTCGTTCGGGCTGTGCACCTGGTCGTCCTCCAGCCCGAAGCCCATCAGCACGGTGTCGAGGCCGAGGATGTCCTTCAGGCTGGACACCACGGGGATCGACCCGCCGCAGCCGATCATCGCCGCCGGCTTCCCGTACTCCTCGGCCAGCGCGGCCTGCGCGGCGCGGATGAAGCGGCTGTCGGCGGGCACCTCGATGCCCGGGGAGGCGCTGAAGACCTGGAAGCTCGCCTGCGCATCGGCAGGCAGGCGGGCCTGCACGAAGGCCTTGAAGCTCTCGAACACCTTCGCGTGGTCCTGCCCGGGCACCAGCCGGAACGAGACCTTCGCATGCGCCTCGGACGGGATCACGGTCTTGCTGCCGGGCCCGGTGTAGCCGCCCCAGATGCCGTTGATGTCGGCGGTCGGCCGCGCCCAGAGCCGCTCCAGCGCGCTGCGGTCCGTCTCGCCCACCGGCACCGAAAGGCCAATGGCGCCCAGGAAGTCGTGCTCGCTGAAGCCCAGCGCCTGCCAGGCGGCGCGCTGCGCGGCGGAGGTCTCCGCCACGCCGTCGTAGAAGCCCGGCAGCTGGATGCGGCCCTGCGCGTCGTGCAGCTGGCCCAGGATGCGCGTGATCAGGTTCAGCGGGTTCAGCGCGCTGCCGCCATACATCCCGGAATGCAGGTCGCGGTTCGCCGCCTTCAGGTCGAGCTGCATGTAGCACATGCCGCGCAGCCGCGTGGACAGGGCCGGCGTCGTCACGTCCCACATGCCGGTGTCGCTGATCACCGCGACATCGGCCTTCAGCTCGTCCCGGTTCGCGGCCAGGAAGGGGCCGAGATTGGCCGAGCCGATCTCCTCCTCGCCTTCGATCACCGCGGTGATGGCGCAGGGCGGGCCGCCGGCGACGTTCCGCCACGCGCGCAGCGCCTCGATCCACATCAGCGTCTGGCCCTTGTCGTCCACCGCGCCGCGCGCGACCACGCGCTTGCCGTGCGGCCCGTCCACCAGCACGGGCTCGAAGGGCGGGCTGGTCCAGAGCTCCAGCGGGTCGGCCGGCTGCACGTCGTAATGGCCGTAGTAGAGCAGATGCGGCGCGTCGCCGCCCGGCCCGGGATGGTGCGCCACGACCACGGGATGCTTCGGCGTCTGCCGCAGGCTCGCCTCGAAGCCGAGGCCGATCAGCTGGTCGCGCACCCATTCCGCCGCGCGCACGCAATCCGCCGCATGCGCCGGCTGCGCGCTGACGGAGGGGATGCGCAGCCACTCCACCAGCCGCGCAACGGCGTGCTCGCGGTCGGCGTCGATGGCGGCGAGCAGCTTGTCGGTGAGGTCCATCATGTCACTCCGTCAGGGCGCGGCGGATCAGCCCGAAGGCGGCATCCACGGTGGCCGCGCGGATCGCGCCGCGGTCGCCCGGAAAGACGTGCCGCTCCACCTGCGTCTCCATCCCACGCCGGGCACAGCCGATGAAGACGAGGCCGACCGGCTTCGCCGCGCTGCCGCCCGAGGGTCCGGCGATGCCGGTGCAGGAGATGGCGATGCCGGCGCCGGAGTCGGCCAGCGCACCCTCTGCCATGCTGCGCGCCACCGGCTCGCTGACTGCGCCATGCGCTGCCAGCATCGCCTCAGGCACCCCGACCAGCCGTGTCTTGGCCTCGTTGGAGTAGGTCACGTAGCCCGCCAGCACCGTCGCCGAGGATCCGGGAATCGCCGTGAGAGCGGCGGCGATCAGGCCGCCGGTGCAGCTCTCGGCCGTCGCCAGCGTCACGCCGCGCGCCTGCAACTCGGCGAGCAGCACGGCGGCGTCCTGAAGCGTCGTCGCGTTCAACATCATGCGAGCACCCCCGGAAAGGCGGCCACGAGGCCGAGCAGCGCCGCCGCCGCGATCGCGCCGGCGACGAGGTCGTCCAGCATGACGCCCAGCGCGCCCGGCTGCGCATCCGCCCAGGAGACCGGCCAGGGCTTGGCGATGTCCAGCAGCCGGAACAGCGCGAAGGCCAGCAGGATGCCGGGGAGGCTCGCGACGGGCAGCGCCGCAAGCGCCAGCAGCATCCCCGCGCCCTCGTCGGCGACGAACCAGCCCGGATCCTCCTGCGCATCGGCCAGCACGCGCGGGGCGGCCCAGAAGCCGGCCAGCGTCAGCAGCGCCGCCAGCGCCAGGCAGGGCAGGGGGCCGAGCAGCGCCAGCGGCAGCACGACTGCCGAGCCCCAGGTGCCGGGCCCGGGCCGCAGGAGACCCGCGCCCCCCAGCGTCGCGACCAGCTTCGCCGCGGTCACGCGATGCCGTGCAGGAAGCGGTCGAGCGGCGCCACCACCTCCGGCTCCTCCAGCCGCGGCGCATGGCCGCTGCCCGCCAGCTCCACGAAGGCCATGTCGGGCCGCTGCGCGCGCATGCGCGCCGCGGTCGGCGCCGAGAGCAGGTCGGAAAGCGCGCCGCGCACCAGCATCAGCGGCGCATGCGCCAGCGCGCCGAAGGCGCCCCAGAGCGAGGGCGGCGGTCCTGCGCCGCGCAGCGCCTCCGCGATGCGGATGTCCCAGCGCGGATGCCACCGTCCGTCATCGCCGGGCGCGTAGGTCAGCGCCGCAAACCGCCGCCAGCCCGCTGCATCCATGCGCAGCGGCGGCAGGTGCGACTGCAGATGCGCCACCGCCTCCTCCAGCGAGCCCAGCGCGGGGTCGCGGCCGACGAAGTTCTGCACGAAGTCCAGCCCGACGGGCTCCAGTTCCGGCCCGATGTCGTTCAGCACCGCGCCGGCCACCGCGCCGGGCCGCATCACCGCCAGCACCATCGCCAGGATGCCGCCGAAGCTGGTGCCGACGATCACGGCGCGCGGGCAGTGCAGCGCCGCCATCGCGTCCAGCACATCGCCCAGCGACTTCTCGATGCCGTAGCGCGCGATGCCCTCCGGCCGACCGCTCTCGCCATGGCCGGCATGATCCAGCGCGACGACGCGCCGCGTGCCCCGGTGCCGCGCGGCCAGCGCCTCGAAGTCGGCGGCGCTGCGCGTCAGGCCGGGCAGGCATAGAAGAGGCGTGCGGCCGTCCGGCCCGCCGTGATCCAGCGCCGAAAGCGGCAGTCCGTCGCGGGCGCGGAAGGTGACGCGCCGGGTCAACGGCGGCCCTCCAGCAGGCTGGCGAGCGGATGCGCCAGGTCCGCGGTCGCGACGTTGCGCGCGCGGTAGACGACGACGTTCTCGATCACCCGCTGCACGTAGTTGCGCGTCTCCGTGAAGGGGATCAGCTCGATCCAGTCGCGCACATCGGGGCCGGAGGCCAGGCGCGGGTCGCCATAGGTCACCAGCCACTCGTCCACGCGCCCGGGCCCGGCATTGTACGCCGCCGCCGCGAGCGGCATGGCGCCGGCGTAGCGCGCGAGCATGTCGCTGATATAGGCCGAGCCCAGCCGCAGATTGTGCGCCGCGTCGGTGGTCAGCATCGGCGTGCTGTGCGGGATGCCGAGCCGGCGAGCGACGAGCTGCGCGGTGCTTGGCAGCAGCTGCATCGGCCCGCGCGCATTGGCCGAGGAGACGGCGCCGAGCTCGAAATTGCTCTCCTGCCGGGTGATGGCGTTCACCAGCGCCGGCTCCGCCCCGTCGGCCGGCGTGGCATAGGGCGTCGGCCAGCCATCCTCCAGCAGCACCACCCCGTCGGCGCCCGCCCGCCGCGCCACCCACACCGCGTGGTCCGGCCGCCCGATCAGCATCGCGAGACGCGCGATCAGCCAGCGATCGGTCGCGTCGGGGGAGATGTCCTCCATGCGCAGCAGGAACATCCGCGCGCGGTCGGACTGGCCGAGATCGGCGAGCGTGACGACGGCGCGCGTCAGCTCCCGCGCGGCGAAGAGGTCGGCGACGTCGGTGCCGGGGCGGGGCAGGGCAGTGGCGGCGACGCGGGCCGCCAGTTGCTGCGGCGATTCGCCCAGCGCCACGCTGGCGAGCTGGCCATAGAAGGCGGTGGCGAGCGGCGCGGCTGCCTCGAATCGGCTGCGTGCCGCGGCCTGGTTGCCCTGCGCCGCGAGCGCCAAGCCTTCCCAATAGGCGCTGCGCGCACGGGTGATCACGCTGCGGCTGTCCTCGCCGACCCGCGCGAAGTGGCGCGCCGCGCGGGCGGGGTCGTTCAGCCGGCGCAGCGCGATGAAGCCGGCCAGGAACTCGGCCTCCTGCCGCGGCTCGCCCGGCTCGGTCAGGCCGTGGCCGGCGGCGACGCGATAGGCGGTGGCGGGATCGCCGAGCCGCAGCAGCTTACGGGCCAGAACCTGCCGCTCGGCCCAGGTGCCGCGTCCGGCCTCGGACGGCATGCCCTGCTGCAGCGGCTCGGCCGCGGCCCAGACGGCGGCCGCCTCCGCGTCGCGGTCGCGGCGGCGCAGCAGGCGGGCACGCTCATAGGCGACGCC
>NZ_JAPSMD010000391.1 GCF_027856955.1 Falsiroseomonas oryzae
GGCGGCCCGGCCGGGGGGGCGATCTCCGCCGGGACGGCGGGCGTGCCGCCCAGCACGAGGATGCGGTCGGCCAGGCGCAGCGCCTCCAGCGGGTCATGCGTGACCAGCAGCACCGTCCGGCCGGTCAGCAGCCGCGCGGCGAGGTCCTGCAGGCGGTGGCGGGTCGGCGCGTCCACCGCGCTGAAGGGCTCGTCCATCAGCACGACGGGCCGGTCCTCCATCAGCGTGCGGGCCAGCGCCACGCGCTGCCGCATCCCGCCGGAGAGCTGCGCGGGCGTCTTGGCGGCATCGGCCGGCGCCAGCCCGACCTCGGCCAGCAGCGCGCGGGCGCGGTCGCGGTCCTGCCGCTGACCGCGCAGATGCGCGCCGAGCAGCACGTTCCCCAAAGCGTCCTTCCAGGGCACCAGCAGGTCGGACTGAGCCATCCAGGCGACGCGGCCGGCCAGCGGCCGGCCATCGGTGGTCTCCACCGCGGCACCCGCGGGCCCGGCCAGCAGGCCGGCGGCCAGGCGTACCAGGGTGGACTTCCCGGACCCCGAAGGCCCGAGCAGCGCCGTGGTCCGTCCCGGCGGGACGTCGAGGGTGCAGGGCGCCAGCACCGGCACGCCGGCGAAGGCGAAGCCGGACGGAAGCCGGATGCGGAAGCCCGGTGCGGGCGTCAGTCGAGCGGACACCGTTCCCTTCGCCGGCATGACCCGGATCAGGTTCGTGGGGTCGCGGTCGCCCGCCTCTCAGCCCCCGATGGGCTCCCCCCGATGTGTGGCGGCTGTCTGCGGCAAAGCCGACGGACTTGCAAGTGCCGCGGGCCGTGGCATGTCGGAGGCGTGTCCCGCCCCCTCCTGATCGGCTCCGAGATCTATCGCGGCTCCACCTATGGCCCGAAGCACCCGCTGGCGATCCCGCGCGTCTCGACCACGCTCGACCTGATCCGGGCGATGGGCTGGGTCGATCCCGCGCAATACCGGGACAGTCCGCGCGCCACGCCGGACCAGCTGACGCGCTTCCACACGCCCGACTACATCGCCGCCCTGGTGCGGGCCGAGGCCGAGCAGGCGGTGTCGCCCGAGGACCGCGCCCGGCATCACATCGGCGCGCATGGCAACCCGGTCTATCGCGAGGTGTTCCGCCGCCCCGCGACCGGCGCCGGCGGCACCCTGCTGGCGGCGCGGCTGACCGCGCAGGGCGGCATCGTCCACGTGCCCGGCGGCGGCACCCATCACGGCCTGGCGGACCGCGCCAGCGGCTTCTGCTACCTGAACGACGCGGTGCTGGGGCTGCTCGGCTGGCTCGATGCGGGGCTGACCAACATCCTCTACCTCGACATCGACGCGCATCACGG
The DNA here is from genome assembly GCF_027856955.1 of Falsiroseomonas oryzae. Taxonomy (GTDB): domain Bacteria; phylum Pseudomonadota; class Alphaproteobacteria; order Acetobacterales; family Acetobacteraceae; genus Falsiroseomonas; species Falsiroseomonas oryzae. The sequence continues at coordinate 1,340 of NZ_JAPSMD010000391.1, forward strand.
CGACGGCGTGGAACTCGCCTTCCACGACGATCCGCGCGTCTTCACCGTCTCCATCCACGAGGCCGGGCGCTGGCCGCATACCGGCCGGGCCGAGGACCGTGCCGGCGGCCATGCGCGCAACCTGCCGGTGCCGGAGGGCTTCAACGATTCCGAGTTCGACTGGCTGCTGCGCCACGCCGTGCTGCCGCTGGTCCGTCACCTGCGCCCGCAGGCGATCATGCTGCAATGCGGGGCCGACGCGATCGAGGAGGACCCGCTCTCGCGCCTGGCGCTGACCAACGCGTCCCACCGCGCCGTCGCCGCCGCGCTGCTGCCGCTGGCGCCGCGCCTGATCGTGCTGGGGGGAGGGGGCTACAACCCCTGGTCCGTGGCACGCTGCTGGGCCGGGATCTGGGCCACGCTGAACCGCCTGCCCATCCCGCCGCGCATCCCGCCGGCCGCCGAGGCGGTGCTGCGGGCCCTCACCTGGTCGCGCGCGGCAGGCCGCAACCCGCCGGAGCACTGGTTCACCACCATTGCCGACGCGCCGCGGCCCGGCCCGGTGCGCAGCGGGATCAGGGACCTCGCGGCCTTCACCCTGCGCGATCTTCCGGACCCGCCGGCCGCCGTGGCATCCTCCGCGGCATGATGCTCCGCCGCCCCCTGCTCTCCACGCTCGGCCTGCTGCTGGCCGGCCGCGCCCTGGCCCAGCCCGGGGTGGACCGCCCGCAGCCGCGCCTGCCGACCGAGCGCATGGTCATCGTCACGCGCGACAACCGCCGGCACGACTTCACCGTGGAGATGGCGCTGAACCCCGACCAGCAGACCATCGGCCTGATGTTCCGCCAGGAGGTGAAGCCGGACGAGGGCATGATCTTCGACTGGGGCGCGCCGCGTGAGAGCAGCATGTGGATGCGCAACACGCTGGTGCCGCTCGACATGGTCTTCATCGCCGCCGATGGCCGGATCCACCGCATCGCGGAACGGACCGTGCCGCTCTCCCTGACGCCGGTGGACAGCCGCGGGCCCGTGCGCGCGACGCTGGAGCTGCAGGGCGGCATCACGGAGCGGCTGGACATCCGGGTGGGCGACCGCGTGCTGCACCGGATGTTCGGGACCCAGCCCTGACGGCCACGCGCCTTGCCCCGGGGCCCGGCTTTCCCTAGGTTGCCGGCCTTCGCGGGGCGTGGCGCAGTCTGGTAGCGCATCTGCTTTGGGAGCAGAGGGTCGCTGGTTCGAATCCAGTCGCCCCGATTCGCCCCCTTGACTTTACCCTCGGCGGGCGTGTCGATCCGTTTTCCGACAGAACCGGTGGAAATGCGGATGGGTGTCGTCGCCCGCGTGCATGGCGAGTACGTGTTCGCCCGCCGTATCCGGGTGCTGGCGGAAAGCCTCGCGCCCCTGCTGCCGGAAGGCGGAACCGTGCTCGATGTCGGCTGCGGCGACGGGCAGATCGACAGGCTGATCGGGCTGCGGCGTCCGGACCTGCGGATCGAGGGCATCGACGTGCTGGTGCGGCCGGAGACCCATGTCCCCGTCACGCCATTCGACGGCCGTCGCATTCCCTTCCCGGATCGCTCCTTCGACGCCGTGATGTTCGTGGACGTGCTGCACCACACCGACGACCCGCTGGTGCTGCTGGCCGAGGCTGCGCGCGTGACGCGCGGCAGCATCGTGATCAAGGACCATTGCCGAGACGGCCTGCTCGCCGGCCCGACGCTGCGCTTCATGGACTGGGTGGGCAATGCGCGCCACGGCGTGGCGCTGCCCTACAACTACTGGCCCGAACGCCGCTGGCGCGACGCCTTCGGCACGCTCGGCCTGCGCATCGCGCGGTGGGAAGGCCGGGTGGACCTCTATCCCTGGCCGGCTTCGCTGGTGTTCGGGCGCGGGCTGCACTTCGTCGCCAGGCTGGAGACGGGCTGAGCCGCTCAGCGCGGGTCCTTCCGCCCGACCGTGGGGCACGGCGCACCGGATCGTCCCGGTGCGCCGCGCCCTTCGCGTCAGGTCCGCAGCTCGTCCTGGATCGGCAGCCGCCGGATGCGCCGGCCGACCAGGGCGGACACCGCGTTCGCCACCGCGGGCGTGATCGGCGGGACCGGCGGCTCGCCGACGCCGCCCATCCGCTCCCCGCTCTCGATCACATGCGCCTCGACCTGGAAGTTGGCGTCGTCGGTGCGCAGCACGTGGTAGCCGTCGAAGTTGACGTTCACCGCGCGCCCGTTCTCCACCACGATCTTCTCGCCGAGCGCGGTGGACAGGCCCTGGATGACGCCACCCTCGATCTGGCTGCGCACGCCGTCCGGCAGCACCTGCTTGCCGCAGTCGAGGGCCACGACCACGCGGTGCACATGCGGGCGGCCGTTGTGCATCGAGACCTCGGCCACCTGCGCGCAGAGCGATCCGTAGCTCTCGACGAAGGCGAAGCCGCGCGCGCGGCCGGCGGGCAGGGGCGTGCCCCAGCCCGCCTTCTCGGCGGCGGTGTTGATCACGCGCAGCGCGCGCGGATCGTGCGCCAGCAGCTCCCGCCGCAGCGCCACCGGGTCCTTGCCGGCGGCCTGCGCCACCTCGTCCAGGAAGCACTCCATGAAGAAGCCGTTCTGCGTGGCGCCGACCGACCGCCAGGGCATGGTCGGCACATGCGACTGCCGGCGGACATAGTCCACGCGATAGGCGCCGGTGCGGTAGCGCGTGTCGTTCAGCGTCTGGACCGAGCTGGCGTCGAGGTCGCCCTGGAAGTTGTTGAAGTCCCGGTTCATCGAGGTGCCGGCCGTGCGCACCCAGAGGCCGGTGACCTTGCCCTGCGCGTCCAGCGCGGCGCGCAGCCGCGCCATCTGCGCCGGGCGGTACCAGCCCTGGCCGAGCTCGTCCTCCCGCGTCCAGAACATCTTGACCGGCCTGCCGACGGCGCGCGCCACGATCACGGCCGCGCCCGGCATGTCCTCGTAGAGCCGCCGGCCGAAGCCGCCGCCCTGCAGCATGGTGTGCAGCCGGATCTTCCCGCGGTCCCACCCGGTGTCGCGCACCACGCGGTTCACCAGGCGGTCCTGGTTCTGGGTCGGCGCCCAGATCTCCAGCCGGTCGCCCTCGATCCGGACGTTGATGTTCCAGGGCTCGAGCGGCGTGTGCGACAGGAAGGGCACCTCGTAGTCCGCTTCCACCACGCGCGCGGCGCCGCGCAGCGCGGCCTCCACGTCGCCGTCGTTGCGCGACACGGCGGCCTGGGCGCCGGCGAGCCCATCCTTCATCGCCGCGGTGATGTCGGCGGAGCCGGTGCGGTCGTTCGGCGTCGCCTTCCAGGTGACGTTCAGCGCAGCGCCGCCGCGCATCGCCGCCCACATGGAATTCGCCACCACCGCCGCGCCGCCCGGGATCGGCACCACGTCGATCACGCCGGGCACGGCGCGCGCCGCGGCCGCGTCGATGCGCTCCGCCTCGCCGCGGAAGACGGGGGAGACCTTGGCGTAGGCATAGACCATCCCGGGCAGGCGGAAGTCGATCGAGTAGATCGTGCCGCCATGCGTCTTGGCCGGGATGTCCACGCGCGGCATGCCGCGGCCGATCAGCTTCAGCTCGGCATCCGGGCGCAGCGCGGCCTGCTCGGGCAGCGGGCGCGCGGCGGCGGCCTGCGCCAGCTCGCCGAAGCCGATCCGCCGGCCGGAGGCGCGGTGCACCACCGCGTGGTTCTCGGCCACCAGCTCCGCTGCCGGCACGCCG
>NZ_JAPSMD010000392.1 GCF_027856955.1 Falsiroseomonas oryzae
GCCTGGCCGCGGCGGCGGCCGGCGTCGCGCTGGCGGCGCGCGAGGGCGCAGGCGCCGCGCGCGACTGACCCGGCGGGGAACGGGGCGGGCAGCGCAACACCCTTGCACATCCGCCGCGGTTGCTGGACCGTCGGCGGACCCCGCCGGGAGGACACTCGCCTTGGCCTATGCGCTGCAGCAGCTGATCAACGGGATCAGCCTCGGCATGATCTACGGCCTGATCGCCGTGGGCTACACGATGGTCTACGGCATCATCGGCATGATCAACTTCGCGCATGGCGACATCTTCATGGTGGGTGCCTTCGTCGCGCTGATCGCGATGGTCATGCTGGTCTCCGGCGGGATCATGGACGGGCCTGCGGCGATCCTGCTGGTGCTGGCGATCTCCATGGCCTTCACCGCGCTCTACGGCTGGACGGTGGAGCGCGTGGCCTATCGCCCGCTGCGCGGGTCCTTCCGCCTCGCCCCGCTCATCAGCGCGATCGGCATGTCCATCGTGCTGCAGAACTTCGTGCAGGTCAGCCAGGGCGCCCGCCCCAAGCCGATCGAGCCGCAGGTCATCGGCGGCATCGAGCTGATGCGCGAGGGCGAGTTCGTCGTGCAGCTGTCCTACATGCAGATGCTGATCATCGGCACCACGCTGGCGGCGCTGGTGGTGTTCACCTGGCTGGTCACGAAGACGCCGCTGGGGCGGGCGATGCGTGCCTGCGAGCAGGACCGGAAGATGGCGAACCTTCTGGGCATCGACACCGACAGGACCATCAGCCTGACCTTCGTGATCGGCGCCGCGCTCGCCGCCGTGGCGGCCACGCTCTACCTGCTGCGCTACGGCGTGGCGGACTTCTTCATGGGCTTCATCGTCGGCGTGAAGGCCTTCACGGCGGCGGTGCTGGGCGGCATCGGCAGCCTGCCCGGCGCGGTGCTGGGCGGGCTGCTGATCGGCCTGATCGAGACCTTCTGGTCGGCCTATTTCAGCGTGCAGTACAAGGACGTCGCGGCCTTCTCCATCCTGGCGCTGACGCTGATCTTCCTGCCCACCGGCCTGCTCGGCCGGCAGGACGTGGAGAAGGTATGAGCGCCTTCTCCCAGGGCGGCGCCGGCGGCCGGATCACCGCCGCGCTGCGCGACGCCACCATCGCCGCCGCGGTCGCTTTCGGCCTGTTCGTCGTGATGGTCGGGCTGCGCACCGACGTCTCGCCCACGGGCGCGCTGGTCCTGCGCGAACGCTGGACCGAGGTGGCGATGCTCTGCGCGCTGGTCTTCGCCGGGCGGCTGGTCGTCACGCTGTGGGGGCTTCGACCGCAGAGCCTCGGCCAGTCGCCGGAGCGAGCGGCGGCGATGGCGCGCGCGGGCAAGCTGTTTGCGCCGCTGCTGCTGGCGGCGGCGCTGGTGCTGCCCTTCGTCCCGGGCATCGGCCGCTACGAGCTCGACCTCGGCATCCTGGTGCTGACCTACGTCATGCTGGGCTGGGGGCTGAACATCGTGGTTGGCCTCGCCGGCCTGCTCGACCTCGGCTACGTCGCCTTCTACGCGGTCGGCGCCTATTCCTATGCGCTGCTGGCGCAGTATTTCGGCCTGTCCTTCTGGATCTGCCTGCCGCTGGCCGGCATCCTGGCGGCCTTCTGGGGCATCCTGCTCGGCTTCCCGGTGCTGCGGCTGCGCGGCGACTACCTGGCGATCGTCACGCTCGCCTTCGGCGAGATCATCCGCATCGTGCTGCTGAACTGGGTCAGCCTGACCGGCGGGCCGAACGGCATGAGCGGCATCCCGCGGCCCACCTTCTTCGGCCTGCCCTTCAACATGTCGGGCGAGCCCGGCACCTTCGCCGGCTTCTTCGGCATCGAGCCCGACCCGGTGCATCGGGTGGTCTTCCTCTACTACCTGATCCTGGGCCTGGCGCTGCTGACCAACTGGGTCACCATCCGCATCCGCCGCCAGCCCATCGGACGCGCCTGGGAAGCCCTGCGGGAGGACGAGATCGCCTGCCGCGCGCTGGGCATCAACGTGCGCAACACGAAGCTGACCGCCTTCGCGCTGGGCGCGATGTTCGGCGGCTTCGCTGGCGCCTTCTTCGCCACGCGGCAGGGCTTCATCAGCCCGGAGAGCTTCACCTTCATCGAGAGCGCGATCATCCTGGCGATCGTCGTGCTGGGCGGCATGGGCAGCCAGGTCGGCGTGGCGGTCGCGGCCATCGTCATGATCGGCGGCTTCGAGCTGTTCCGCGACCTCGAGGAATGGCGGATGCTGGTGTTCGGCGCGGCGATGGTGGTCATCATGGTGCTGCGCCCGCGTGGCCTGGTGGGCAGCCGCACGCCGACCATCGCGCTGGGCGAGAAGCGCGCCATCGGGGCGGGCCATGTCAGCGAGGGCCGCGGATGAGCGCCGCCCTGTCGATGCAGGATGCCCCGCCCATCCTGGAGGTGGAGGCGCTGACCATGCGCTTCGGCGGGCTGGTCGCCGTCGATGCCGTCTCCTTCACCGCCCGCCGCGGCGACATCACGGCGCTGATCGGGCCGAACGGCGCGGGCAAGACCACGGTGTTCAACTGCATCACCGGCTTCTACCGGCCGAGCGACGGCGCGCTGCGGCTGCACGCGGCTGATGGCGTGGCGGAGCTGCACCGGCTGAAGGACCACCGCATCGCCCGCGCCGGCGTGGCGCGCACCTTCCAGAACATCCGCCTGTTCCCGGGCATGACCGCGCTGGAGAACCTGCTGGTGGCGCAGACCGTGCCGCTGCAGGCGAAGACCGGCTTCGGCATCGTCGCGCTGCTCGGCCTCGGCGCCTATCGCAAGGCGGAAGCCGCGGCGGTCGCGCGCGCGGTGGCCTGGCTGCGTGCGACCAACCTGCTGGACCGCGCGGACGACCCCGCCGGCGCGCTGCCCTATGGCGCGCAGCGGCGGCTGGAGATCGCGCGCGCCATGTGCACGGCCCCGAGCCTGCTGTGCCTGGACGAGCCCGCTGCCGGCCTCAACCCGCGCGAATCGGACGAGCTGGCCCGCCTGCTTCGCGCCATCCGCGACGGCACCGCGGCAGAAGGCGAGCCGGCCGTCTCCGTGCTGCTGATCGAGCACGACATGGGCATCGTGATGACCATCTCCGACCACGTCGTGGTGCTGGACCACGGCAGGAAGATCGCGGAGGGCCCGCCCGCCGTGGTGCGCAACGACCGCACCGTGATCGCCGCCTATCTTGGCGAGGGCGACGATGACTGAGCACACCCCGATGCTGGAGGTCACCGACCTCGTCGCCGCCTATGGCGCGGTGGAGGCGCTGAAGGGCGTCTCGCTGCAGGTGCGGCAGGGTGAGATCGTCACCCTGATCGGCGCCAACGGCGCGGGCAAGTCCACGCTGCTGATGTCGCTCTGCGGCGACCCGCAGCCGCGCGCGGGCCGCGTCCTGCTGGAAGGCCGCGACATCACCGCCTGCCCGACGCACGAGATCATGCGGATGGGCGTCGCGCAGTCGCCGGAAGGCCGCCGCGTCTTCCCGCGCATGTCGGTGCTGGAGAACCTGCTGATGGGCGCGCAGGCGCAGGGCCACGACCCCGCGCCGGAGCTGGAGAAGGTCTTCGCGCTGTTCCCGCGCCTGAAGGAGAGGCAGGCGCAGCGCGGCGGCACGCTCTCGGGCGGCGAGCAGCAGATGCTGGCGATCGGGCGGGCGCTGATGTCGAAGCCGCGGCTGCTGCTGCTGGACGAGCCCTCGCTCGGCCTTGCGCCGCTGATCGTGCGGCAGATCTTCTCCGCGATCCGCGCGCTGAACGAGGCGGAAGGGCTGACGGTTCTGCTGGTGGAGCAGAACGCCAATCAGGCGCTGCGCCTGGCGCATCGCGGCTACGTGCTGGTGACCGGGCGGATCACCATGGAGGGCACGGGGGCGGAGCTGCTGGCCCGCCCGGAGATCCGCGACGCCTATCTGGGCGGGGGGCACTGACCGGGCGGTGGTCGCTCGGACGTGATCCGGGACCGTTTGACCTTCCCATTCTAGGAGGGTGGAGCTTCGGGGCCGGCCGGCGCATCGCCCGGTCGCGCATCGGAGGTCCCGCCATGTCCGCCCACGCCCATCACCACCACGACCAGCCCGCGCCGGTGTCGCTGAACCGCCTGGCCTGGTCGGCGACGCTGCACTGCCTCGCCGGCTGTGCCATCGGCGAGGTCGCGGGCATGGTCATCGGCACGGCGCTGGGCTGGGGCGACCTTGCGACCATCGCGCTGGCCGTCACGCTCGCCTTCCTCTCGGGCTTCGCGCTCACCATGGTGCCGCTGCTGCGCGCGGGGATGGCGTTCCGCCAGGCCGCGAGGCTCGCCGTTGCGGCGGATGCGGCCTCCATCACGGTGATGGAGGTGGTGGACAATGCCGTGATGCTGGCCATTCCGGGGGCCATGTCGGCCGGGCTCGGCGACCCGCTGTTCTGGGGCAGCCTGGCTTTCGCGCTGGCGGTGGCGGGGCTGGCCGCCTTCCCGCTGAACCGCTGGCTGATCGCCCGCGGCCGGGGTCATGCGGTGGTCCACGCCCATCACTGAAGCGGCCGCGGCGTTCACCGCTTCTTCAAGGCCATCGGCGCATCCTGCGGCACTGACTTGCCGCCGGAGCGCCCATGGACGACCTGATCGCGGATTTCCTGACCGAGACCCATGAGGGGCTGGCCGCGCTGGACGTGGCGCTGGTGCGGCTGGAGAAGCAGCCGGACGACAGGCCGACGCTGTCGGAGATCTTCCGCGTCATCCACACCATCAAGGGCACCTGCGGCTTCCTGGGCCTGTCGCGCCTGGAAGCGGTGGCGCATGCCGCGGAAAACGTGCTCGGCCGCTACCGCGACGGCGCGCTGAAGGTCACGCCGGACGGCATCACGCTGATCCTGCAGGCGCTGGACCGCATCAAGGCCATCGTCTCCGGCCTCGAGTCCGGCGGGGCGGAACCGGCGGGCGACGATGCCGCGCTGATCGCGGCGCTGGACGCCGCGGCCGATGGCGCGGCGCCGGTCGCGGTCGCTGTTCCGGTCGCGGCCGTGCCGGTCGCGGCCGCGCCGGCC
>NZ_JAPSMD010000393.1 GCF_027856955.1 Falsiroseomonas oryzae
GCGGGGGGTCAGCCCCCGCGCGCCTCCGCGATGAGCGCCTTCATGCGGCGCACCGCCGCGGGCAGGCCCTCGAACACCGCCTGGCCGACCAGGAAGTGGCCGATCGAGACCTCGGAGACCTCCGGGATCCGGGCGATGTCGCCGATCGTCTCGTAGGACAGGCCATGGCCGGCGTGGCAGGCCAGGCCCGCCGCCGCGGCCGCGTGGGCGCCCTCCCGCAGGCGGGCCAGGTGGGGGGCGCGCGCTTCCGGCGCGGCATCGGCATAGGTGCCGGTGTGCAGCTCGATCGCATGGGCGCCGAGCGCTGCGGCCGCCTGGATCTGCGCCGGGTCGGCCTCCACGAAGATCGAGACGCGGATGCCGGCGGCCGAGAGCCGCTGGACGGCCTCGGCCAGGAAGGGCCCGGCCCGCAGCACGTCGAGCCCGCCTTCCGTGGTCAGCTCCGCCCGCTTCTCCGGGACGATGCAGCAATCGGCCGGGCGCAGCCGCTCGGCGATGCCGACCATCTCCTCCGTCGCGGCCATCTCGAAGTTCAGCGGCGCGGCGATCGCGGCGCGGATGCGCTCCACGTCGTGGTCGCGGATGTGCCGCCGGTCCTCGCGCAGGTGCAGCGTGATGCCGTCGGCGCCGGCCTCCAGCACGGCCAGTGCGGCGGCCAGCGGATCCGGGTGGGTGCCGCCGCGGGCGTTCCGCAGCGTCGCGACGTGGTCGATGTTCACGGAGAGGGTGAGCGGCGTCATCGCGTGGTGTCCTTCGCGCGCATCGCGGCCATCTCGCCGGCCATGCGCAGCGCCGCGATCAGGCTGCCGGGATCGGCCAGCCCCTTCCCGGCGATGTCGAGCGCGGTGCCGTGGTCCGGGCTGGTCCGCACGATGGAGAGCCCGAGCGTCACGTTCACCCCGCCATCCATGTCCAGCGTCTTCACCGGGATCAGCGCCTGGTCGTGGTACATGCAGAGCGCGCAGTCATAGGTGGCCCGCGCGCGCGGCGTGAACAGGGTATCCGCCGGCAGCGGGCCTCGCGCGGCGATGCCGGCCTCGCGCAGGGCGGCGACGGCGGGGGCGACGATCTCGATGTCCTCCCGGCCCATCGTCCCGTCCTCGCCGGCATGCGGGTTCAGCCCGGCCACCACCAGCCGCGGCACGGCGATGCCGAAGTCGCGCCGCAGCGCGGCGGCGACGATGCGGCCCTGGGTCACGATGGCCTCCGTGGTCAACTCCGCCGCGGCGCGCTTCAGGGACATGTGGATGGTGACGGGCACCACGCGCAGGCCGGGGCAGGCCAGCATCATCACCGGCGGCTGCCCGGTTCCCGCCAACTCCCCAAGGAACTCGGTGTGGCCGGGATGCGGGAAGCCGGTGGCGGTCAGGACGGATTTCTGGATCGGGTTGGTCACCACGCCGCCGACCCGGCCCGCCTTTGCGTAGCCGACCGCCCGTTCGATGGAGGCGATCACCGCCGGCGCGTTGCGCGGATCGAGCCGGCCCGGGATGGCGGGGGCGGCGAGCGTCAGCGGGATGACGGGCAGCGCATCAGGGAAGGCCGCGGCCGCCTGCTCCGGTGTCTCGATCACCGCCACCTTCGCACCAGCGTAGAGCGCGGGATCGCCGAGCACGCAGAAGGCCGGGCCGGCCGCGCGCACCGCGCGCCAGGCGGCGAGCGTGATCTCCGGCCCGATGCCGGCGGGTTCGCCCATGGTGAGCGCGAGGGGGGGCGCAGTCATGGCGGCATATGCCGCCACCCCAACCCTCCCCCGCAAGCCGGGGAGGGAGCGATCACGCCAGGCATCAGGCCAGCCCGCGCAACCGGTGCAGCAGCGCGTCCACCTCCTGCGCCGTCTGGTAGATGCCGAAGCCGAAGCGCAGCCGGGTCGCGCGGCGGTCGGTGACGATGCCCGCCACGGCCAGCCGGGCCTGCCAGGCCTCCGCATCCGGCATGTCGAAGGTCAGGAAGTTGCCGCGCCGCGGCTCATCCAGCGGCACGACGAGCCGCGCCGGGTCGAGCCCCGTGCCGCCGAGCCCGGCGACGAACCGCGCCTGCAACGCATGGGCGTGCTCGCGCACCAGGGCGGTGGTCAGCCCCTGCGCCTCGAACCAGCCGAGCGCGGCGGCCAGGCGATAGAGGCCGGAGGGGTCGAAGGTGGCGCCCATGAAGCGCCAGCCATCGGCGGCGTAGCCGACCTCTCCCTGCGGCCCGGCCAGGGCGCCGAAGGCGGCGTACCAGCCGGTAGCGCGCGGGCGCGGCAGCCAGCCGGGCGGGCAGTGCAGGAAGCAGCATCCCTCGCCGGCCATGGCGTATTTGTAGCCGCCGGCGGTGTAGAAGGCGCGGCCGGCCAGCCACGAGAGATCGACCGGGCGCGCCATGAAGGCGTGGTAGCCGTCCAGCACCAGCACCGCCTCCCCGGCGGCCTCGGCCAGCGCGTCCAGCCCGGCGGCGCCATCCCCTGGCGCGAAGCCGGTGGCGAAGAACACCTCCGACATCCAGACCAGGTCGAAGCCCTGCCGCGCCGCGGCAACCAGGCGGTCCAGGCAGGTCGCGTGCGGCTCCGCGGCGATGCGCGTCACGGCGACCAGGCCCTCCTCCTCCAGCCGGGCGAGCTGGCGGGAGAGGCTGTGGAACTCGGCGTCGGTGGTCAGGATGCGCGGCGGCCGGTGCGCCGGCAGCGCGGAGAGGATGCGCAGCACGAATTCGTGCGTGTTCGGCGCGAACACGAGCGTCGCAGGATCGGGCAGGCGGAGCTGCCGCGCCACCTTCGCGCGGCAGTCGGCCAGCACGGGGCCGAGCACCGTCTCCCACTTGGCGTCCTGCAGCCGCGCGGCGTCGTCCCAGGCGCGCAGCTGCGCCTCCCGCGTCACGTCGGGCCAGGGGTGGTGGCTGTGCGCGGCGAAGTGCAGCCGGCCCGGATCGGCGGTCAGGAAGCGGGAGAAATGGGCGCGCAGGTCGAGCATCCCGCCCCATATGCGGAGGGAGTCGCCGCGCGCCCAGGGGCGCTGCTGGAGGAGGTTGCGATGGCCGAAGGGGTCGCGCCGCAGGGGGCGGACGGGGTCGAGACCGATTTCTCGGCGCGCATGAGCTATGGCGACTATCTCGGCCTGGATGCGCTGCTGTCGGCGCAGAAGCCGCTCTCCGGCCAGCATGACGAGCTGCTGTTCATCACCATCCACCAGGTCCAGGAGCTGTGGATGAAGCTGATGGCGCATGAGATGGGCCTCGCCATGGCCTGCATCCGCGCCGACGAACTGCGCCCGGCCTTCAAGGCGACGGCGCGGATCAGCCGCATCCAGAAGCAGATGGTGGAGTCCTGGGAGGTGCTGACCACCATGACGCCGCATGACTACCTGGCCTTCCGCGGCAGCCTCGGCTCCTCCTCCGGCTTCCAGTCCTGGCAGTACCGGCTGATCGAAATCCGCATGGGCGCGCGGGAGGCGCTGTACCTGAAGCCGCACCGCCACCGCGCGGACATCCACGCGATGCTGCAGGACGCCTTCGCCGCGCCCAGCCTCTACGACGAGGCGCTACGCCTGCTCGCTCGGCGCGGCCTGCCGGTGCCGCCCGCAGTGCTGGCGCGCGACCTGACGCGGCCGCATGCGCCCGATGCCGGCGTCGAGGCCGCCTGGGCCGAGGTCTATCGCGACGCCGGGCGCCACTTCGACCTGTACGAGCTGGCGGAGGAACTGGTGGACCTGGAGGACGCCTTCCAGACTTGGCGATTCCGCCACCTCTCCACGGTGGAGCGCATCATCGGCGGGCGCCCCGGCACCGGGGGCAGCGCCGGCGTGGCCTATCTGCGCGGCGTGCTGGAGAAGCGGTTCTTCCCGGAACTGTGGAGCGTCCGGGGCAAGCTGTAGGGCCGAGCTGGAATGCCCCGGGCCACCGTCGAGACCGCCAGGGCGGCGCCGGCGGCCGGGCCTGCCAGGCGCCTCAGCGCGGCTGGTGCAGCGCGTACAGGTCGATCGGGCGGATCTCGACCTGGGCCAGCCCGCCATTCATCCCGATCTCCCGTGCGCTGCGCGGCGAGAGGTCCAGGATGCGGCCGGGCGTGAAGGGGCCGCGGTCCATGATGGTCACCGTGGTCGTGCGCCCGGTGCGCAGGTTGGTCACCTCCGCCCGGGTGCCGAGCGGGAGGTGCCGATGCGCCGCGACCGCGTGGTCGGGGTGGAAGCGCACGCCGCTGGCCATCGGCCGGCCGGTGAAGCGCTTGGCATCATAGACCGCGGCGGTGCCGCGCTGGGGCTCGAAGGCCTCGGCGCTGACCGGGAGAAGTCCGACCAGTGCCAGGACGGCGGGCAGCAGCCCAAGCCTCGTTCGTGTCGCCATCATGCCGGCAACAAAACCCGCGATGACAGATTTGGCAACCCCGAAAATGAACAATTCGGCGCTTGCCGTATACAGCCGCTGCGTGCGGACAGCATGGCGGATTGCCGGATGAGTATTTCGGACAGTATTGACGATCTGCACTGTCCTGCTGTCGATTATTGAATTCGTCGCCTGTTGCGAAGCTCAGGCCGCCTGTGGATGGCCGCTCGCGTGAATTGTCGAGGTGGCGCGAGGACTGTCCCGGCGGTGCCGGGCAGCCGCGAAGTCCGGGCGATTGATCCACCGCAAGGACCCCGTGCCCCTTCCCATGCTGGAAAGGCCGCCATGCTCGCCGACTGCCTCAAGGACCTGACCGCGATCGGCCCGGGCGGGGTGCCCGCCGTGGCGCTCGCCCTGTTCCTGGCGGGCCTCGCCGGCGGGGCGACGCATTGCGCGGGCATGTGCGCGCCTTTCGTGCTGGCGCAGGCCGGCGCCCTCGCCGACCGCAACGCCGGCGGCGGCATGCTGGCGCGTCTCGCCGGGGCGGCGCTGGTGCCGTACCACCTCGGCCGGATGCTCGGCTATGCGACGCTTGGCGCACTGGCCGGCGGCACGGCGGGGCTGGTGACGCAGCTCAGCGGGCTGCGCTGGCTGCTGGCGCTGCTGCTGCTGGGTGCGGCGCTGCTGATGGCGGCCCACGCCTCGGCGCGGCTGCCGGCGCGGTTCCG
>NZ_JAPSMD010000394.1 GCF_027856955.1 Falsiroseomonas oryzae
AGCGCCAGCGGCGGCGCGGGCGCCATGGCGCGCTGCGGCTGCGCCCGGGCCGCGCAGGGCAGGGCGACGAGGGTCAGCGCAACGAGGCTCCGGCGTCCAGGCATTCCCGCCAACCTACCCGTTGGGCCGAGTCGGCGCCATGCGGCGCCGTTACAAGCCTGCGAGGCCGGCCGCGGCTACTCCCGCGCGGCGCCCCGCGCCGCCTCGGCCGCGGCGATGCCCTCCGCCACCACCTCGCGCAGCTTCGGCTGCAGCGCGGGGTTGCCGCAGACGACGTGCCCGCTCTCGTAGAAGCCGTCGCCGCCCGCCGGGTCGGTCACGATCCCGCCGGCTTCGCGCACCATCACGATGCCCGCCGCGATGTCCCAGCGGTTCAGCCCCAGCTCCCAGAACCCGTCGTACCGCCCCGCCGCCACCCAGGCGAGATCCAGCGCCGCCGAGCCGAAGCGCCGTACGCCGGAGACCAGCGGCATCAGCTTCGCCAGCGTCAGCGAGAACTCCGCCTTGCGCTGCACCTTCGCGAAGGGGATGCCGGTGGCGAACAGCGCCTGCACCATCTCCCGCCGGCCGGAGACGCGCAGCCGCTTGTCGTTCAGGAACGCGCCGATGCCCTTCTCGGCCCAGAACAGCTCGTTGGCGGCGGGGTTGTAGATGCAGCCGGCGACGAGTTCCGTCCGCTCCGCGTCGATCCGCTTCTCCACGCCGACGCTGATCGCCCAGTGCGGGATGCCGTGCAGGAAGTTCGTGGTGCCGTCCAGCGGATCCACCACCCAGCGCCATTCCCACTCGCCATCCGCCTGGCCGCCCTCTTCCCCGAGGAACGCCCAGCCCGGCCTGGCCCGCGACAGCTCCTCCTTCAGCGTCTGCTCGGCGCGGAGGTCCGCCTGCGACACGAAGTCGCCCGGCCCCTTCGAGGTGACCTGGAGGTTCTCCACCTCCCCGAAATCCCGCAACAACCGCCGCCCGGCCTTCTGCACGGCCTGGTGCACGACGTTCATGGAAGCGGAGATGCGCGGCGAGACAGCCATCGGATGACACGGTCCTGAAAGAGCGAAGGCCGGGAGAGGTGAACCCCCCGGCCCGGATTTCCACAAGATGGTTGGAGCGGGGCTCTGCCCCGCGCCCCGCCGGGGACGATGATCGTCCCCGGGCCCCTGCCTAGATTGGCGCAACTCTCCCGCTGGGTGTCCGAACCCTCTCCTGCGAAGCGGGGGAGGGTGCCCGAGCGCAGCGAGGGCGGGTGGGGGCGCGACCGACCTAAGAAGCTAAGACGCGCTGAACGCTACCCCTTCGCCCGCTCGTAGTAAGACCCGTCTTCGGTCTTCACCACGATCTTCTCACCCTGGGTGATGAAGGGCGGCACCATCGTCTTCACGCCGTTCGACAGCACCGCCGGCTTGTAGGAGGACGCGGCCGTCTGCCCCTTCACCACCGGATCGGCCTCCACCACCTCCAGCACCACCGTCTCCGGGATGTCCATGGCGACCGGCTCGCCCTCGATCAGGCGGACGCTGACGGTCATGTTCTCCTGCAGGAAGGGCAGGCGGTCGCCGAGGATCTCCTTGGGCACCTGCGTCTGCTCGTAGGTGTCCGGGTCCATGAGCACCAGCATCTCGCCATCGGCGTAGGAGTAGGTGAACTCCTTGTCCTCGGTGGTCAGCCGCTCGACCGTGTCGGCGGTGCGCCAGCGCTGGTCCTTCTTCGCGCCGGACTTGATGTTGCGCATCTCCACCTGGATGACGGCCGCGCCCTTCCCGGGGATCATGATGTTCTGCTTGAGGATGGTGTAGCGCTGGCCTTCGAACTCGATGACCATGCCGGCACGCATCTGGTTGGCCTGCATCTTCGCCATGGGGGCGGGTGTCCTAGCGTCGCTGTGTGCGGGATGCGCGGGCGCTTACAACGGGGGCACCGGGCAGGGCAAGGCCACCTGCGCGTAGTTTAGCAGCAACAATTTGGCTGGCGGTGGTCGCTGTCACTGGACAGCAAACGATTCGTTCAGGATCCTCGATTGCCTTCAAGGCGTCGGTCCGAATCACGTGCATCGAGCAATCCGGGGGACCACAGAGTGGCGAGGAAACCAGCGGCCGAACCAACTGAGCGTTACCACCGTTACAGTGTGAGTCTCGTCCGGCAAGGAGATAACTACTTCTACACATTGACTATGCCGTCTGACGTTCTAGCGCGCACGTGCACCGTCACCACTCGAAAGGAAGATCCGAAGCTCGGTTTCCAGCGGACTCTAGACGAGCGCAGAGCAGAAGAGATTGCCGAGTACATCGATGAGGGCGGAACTATCCCGAACTCAATAGTGCTATCGGCGCAGCCAGCAGCTGAATTGAAGATAGTAGGGCGTGGCAAAACGCTTGAGTTTCGGGAACAGAAAGGCGCGTTCTTGATTCTTGATGGGCAACATCGGGTTTTTGGGTTTTCAAAAGCTCGAACGCCGCTGAGAGTGCCTGTGGTGGTCTACAATGGGCTGTCTCGGCAGCAGGAATCCCGACTTTTCATCGACATTAACACCAAGCAGCGCCCGGTTCCGGCACAGTTGCTGCTCGATATAAAGAGGCTCGCTGATATCGAGGACGAATCTGATGGAACACTTCGCGAGATATTTGATAAGTTTCATAGCGAGGTCGGAAGCGCTCTTGCAGGGCTGACGTCGCCCTTCGAGAGCGCGAAAAACAAGATCACGCGAGTGACGTTCCGGGGGGCTGTGAAGCCGCTGCTTGATCTTTTTGCGGGGAAGACTCCGGATGAGATTTACCGCATACTGAACGCATATCTAACGGCAGCGTCTGTATTGATATCACAAAAGGCCGCTGATCCCTTGCTCGGAAGGCCTGTCGTGTTTCGAGCGTTCGTTGCGTTATTTCCGGCTGTGGCTCAAAGAGTATCCGACCGGTTCGCCGGCCGATACACACCTGCCAATTTCGGCGACATCCTTGGTCCACTGTTTGTCAATATGCCCAGCGCACGACTTCAAGCGCCGGGGGCGAACTGGGTCAAGCTGCGTGAGTACCTCGAGAAGAGGCTCCGCGAAAAAATGACGCTTTGAAGCCGTGCAGGAGTTGGCTGCGGCTTTGTCTCGCCGTTCCTTTCGGCTACCTGCGGACGTAAATAGTGGTGAAGACGGATTGCGCGGCTGGATTCAGGGCGGCCAATACCGTGTGCTCAGTAGCACTGGTGCCGGTCACGCTGTACTGGGCGACTTTAGTTATGATGATGTTGCGAGTTATTTGGCATTCGATTTTCAACGTTTCGCCATGGCAAGTCTAGAGTCTCATGTTGCTTGCGCGGTAGAGGTGGGCGACGCCGCTTCGTTGGGCTGGGTACTAGTTAAGGCTTATTATAGCGCTTTTTTTGCTGCACACACGATAATCCGCGTAACGGGCCGTGGCTTCATAAGATTTGACAGCAACCAAGCAAGCTTTCTGAATGCCGTGGCAGCACTTTACGTGCAACCCGATGCAGGTATTTCCGCCGGTAACTATGCCTTCGATCTAGCTACCAACGCAAGCGATTTGGCAGAGATGAGAATTCGCAGAAGCCCAGACAGTAGCGGAACTCACGATATGTTCTGGAGATATTTTCTGGTTTTCTTGAGGGGGATTGAAGATGAGGTGGTGCAGCAGGGCGACCCTGATCAGTCGGCAATCCTCGCTCAGACAAATCTGCTGCATTCACTTCTCGCCCCACCCGGATATAGTAATGGAAGCTGGCTATCTTTTATAAGGAATGAAATAAATTACCGGCACAACTTTGGTGTTTGGTTGCCGCGCTCGTTATCCAGATCGGAGCGCGATTTCATCCTAAATGGTCGCCTGTCAGTTCGCCCTAGAACGGATTTCGAAGCGCGAAGGGAACCTATCCGGGCCTTTCTCTCCGCGTGTCGGAGCTTGGCTAGGCTTTCGTTCGATGTCACAAGCGAAGTTGTTGACCGGATTGACGATCGGCGCGCACGATTTCCGCAGACGTGGCGGAGGTTGTCTCAGTTGGCTCTGGCCCCCTGAGCGTCGCAGCATCGAAAGATGCGCGGCGCGGCGGTCAAAGCCCAAACGGATTCTGTGCATTGCCGCGCTATGGCTAGAACTGGCCCTTATGCACCGCAGCCCCAAGGAGGCCCCCATGCCCCTCACGCTGCACTACCTCTCCGGCTCCCCCTACACCTGGCGCGTCCAGCTCGCGCTGGAACACAAGGGCCTCGCCTACGCCCTCCGGCCCATGTCCTACGATGCCGGCGACTTCAAGCGGCCGGACTTCGCCGCGCTCAACCCGCGCCGCCGCGTCCCCGTCCTGCAGGACGATGACGGCTTCGCCCTCTACGAATCCGCCGCCATCCTCGAATACCTCGAGGACATCGCCCCGCACCCGCCACTCTTCGCTGCGCAGCCCCGGCCCCGCGCCATCCAGCGCCGCCTGGTGCGGGAAGCCGACGAGTATTTCGCCACCAAGCTGGAACACCTGGTCCAGGACGTGCTCTTCACCCCGCCGGAACGCCGCGACCCCGCCCGCGTCGCCGGCCACTGGGCCGCCATGCAGGCCGAGCTCGCCTTGTGGGAAACCCTGATCCAGGGCGAGTTCCTGGCCGGCGAGCTCTCCGCCGCCGACCTCACCCTCTACCCGGAAATCGCCCTCGGCCGCCGCATCGCGCAGCGCAACCCGGGGCTGGTCGCCGGCGAGCTGCTCGGCCCGAAGCTCCAGGCCTGGGCCGCCCGGATGGAGGCGCTGCCCATCCTCCGCCGCACCTGGCCGCCCCATTGGGGCCCGCCGCCCGGCGCCTGAGGCCGCGCCCGGATTCCGCTACCCGCCGGCGACGTGTTCGCGGTATGTTCCAGTCATGCCCGCCCGCCGCCCTCAACCCCCACACCATCCCGGGCCGGGGCAGGGCGCCGGATTTGTCCGAGGGGCTGACCTAGCTAAGGGTGGAAAGGCTAGGTTGGAGAGATGGTTAGGCGCCGTCGGAGCCGGCTGTCGCGTTCGGTTCAGCAACGGCTGCTGGAGTACTTCGTCGCCGGCACGC
>NZ_JAPSMD010000395.1 GCF_027856955.1 Falsiroseomonas oryzae
GGCCCGCAGCGCCAGGCCACCGAGCAGGATCAGCACGTTCCGCCGCTCCCGCAGCGCGCGTGCGGCGTTGCGCACGGCCAGCGGATCGGCCTGCGGCGCGGCCGGCACCGGCAGGGCCGCCGCGGGGCCGTCCGGCGCCTCGTCCCAGCAGGTGTCGGAGGGCAGGATCAGCGTCGCGATCTGCCCCGGCGAGGTCCGCGCCGCCTGCACCGCCACCGCCGCATCCCGCCCGACATCCACGGCGCGCTGCACCGTGCGCGTCCAGGCCGAGACACCCCGGGAAAAACCCTCGGTATCGGCGGTCAGCTGCGCATCCAGCGGCCGGTGGTAGGTCGCCTGGTCGCCGACGCAGTTGACGATGCCGGACCGCGCGCGGCGGGCGTTGTGCAGGTTGGCCAGGCCGTTCGCCAGGCCGGGGCCGCAATGCAGCAGGGTCGCCGCCGGCTTGCCCGCCATGCGCCAGTAGCCGTCGGCCATGCCGGTGACGACGTTCTCCTGCAGGCCGAGCACGCAGCGCATCCCGGGGATGCGGTCCAGCGCGGCCACGAAATGCATCTCGCTGGTGCCCGGATTGGCGAAGCAGACATCCACCCCCGACCCCAGCAGGGTGTGCACCAGACTTTCCGCGCCGTTCACGCCGTATCCCCCAGGATTGCCGAAGGCGCGCAGGCTGCGCGGGGCGGCGCCCGGCCGCAAGGCCCCCGGCAGACAACGGCCGGCAGGACCGCCACGGTTACGGAATTTGGCGCGGGCCCCTTTACGCGACGTCATCCTGCCGCAATCCTGCCGCGGCCAGGAAGGATAGGGGAACCTTCCGGCCCCGGGCGTCCATGCCCCGGGCGCGTTGGGGGACAGGGGCATGCCGCGTCTGGCGGTCGCATTCTTCTGCTCGGGCTTCGCGGCCCTGCTCTGCCAAATCGTGTGGCAGCGGATGCTCGGGATCTTCGCCGGCTCCGACACCGTCTCCGCCGCGCTGGTGGTGGGCGCTTTCCTGGCCGGGCTCGGGCTCGGCTCGATCATCGGCGCCAAGGTCGCGGACCGCCTCTCCCCCTACAAGGCAATGATCGGCTTCGCCCTGGCGGAAGCCGGCGTGGCGGTCTTCGCCCTGGTCTCGAAGTTCTTCCTCTACGACTTCCTGGCGACCGACCTGGCGGGCGTGGTGGACGACCCGGTCGCCATCTTCGCGCTCTGCTTCGCTGGCCTTGTGCTGCCCACCACGCTGATGGGCGCCTCCCTGCCGCTGCTGGCGCGCGCCATCGCCACCAGCCTCGACACCGTCGCGGAGCGGATCGGCGCGCTCTACGGCCTGAACACGCTGGGCGCGGGCCTCGGGGCGCTGCTCGGCGGCTGGCTGCTGGTCGGCAACCTCGGCTTCGTCGGCGCGCTGGTGCTGGCCGCCGGGCTCGACCTGCTGGCGGCGGTGCTGGCGCTGACCCTGCTGCCCGGCCTGCGCGGCACCGTCGCACCCACCCCCGCCCCGGCCGCCCGCGCAGCGGCGCAGGCCGAGCCCTTCGGCAGCCTGAAGCTGTGGTGCGTGCTGGTGTTCCTGTCCGGCTACGTGATCGTCGCGCTGGAGATCATCTGGGTGCGGCTGGCCGGCCAGGTCGGCCAGTACCACGCCTACCTCTTCCCCACCGTGCTCGGCGTGTTCCTGCTGGCGGATGGCGCGGGCATGGCGGTGGCCGCGCGCATGGTGCGCCGCATGAAGGACCCGCGCCCCGCCTTCTTCATCACCCAGGCCGGCGGATTCGCGCTGGGCGCGGCGCTGATCCTGGCGCTGTATCTCGCCCTGCCGCACTGGCCCTTCAACGCGCTGTACTCCACCGACTACTCCCGCCTGCGCGGGGAGCGGCTGGTCGCCACCATCGGGCTGATCGTGCTGCTGGTCGGCCCGCCCTCCTTCCTTATCGGCATGACCTTCCCCTTCGTCCAGCGCGCCGTGCAGCAGGACCTGGCGAGTGTCGGCGCGCGGGTCGGCTGGGTGCAGCTGGCCAACATCCTGGGCAATGCCGCGGGCTCCATCGGCACGGGCATCGTCACCTTCCACCTGCTCGGCACCGCCGGCACGCTGCAGCTGCTCGCTGCGCTCTCGCTGCTGCTGACGCTGTTCTGGCTCTGGAAGGGCGGCTGGGGCCGCAAGCCGGAGCTGGCGCTGGCCGGCGCCTGCGGGGTGGCGCTGGTCGTGCTGCCCGGGAACGCGCAGCTCTGGGCGCGGCTGCACAACGAGCAGCCGGGCCAGCGCGTCGCCTGGGCCGAGGACCGGTCCGGCGTCGCCTTCTTCCGCGACGACGGCCCCCTGCAGGCCCGCACCGATGGCGCGACAGGCCTCGCCGACCCGCACGGCCCGTTCTTCATCCAGGGCTTCAGCCAGGGCCGCATCCCCTTCCTGCCGATCCACCAGTTCCTCGGCGCGGTCGGCCCGCTGATCCACCCAAATCCGGAGCGCGTGCTGTGCATCGGCATCGGCTCCGGCGGCACGCCCTGGGCGGCCGGCGTGTCCCCCGCCACCAGGGAGGTGCGAGCGATCGAGCTGGTCGGCCCGGTCATCACCGCGCTGGAGGAACTGGCGGGTCGGCACCCGGACGGCCCGATCGCCGAGATGTTCCGCAACCCGCGCTGGCGCCTGGAATACGGCGATGGCCGCCGCGCCCTGTCGAAGGGCGAGGAGCAGTACGACATCATCCAGGCCGACGCGATCCTGCCGGAAGGCTCGCATTCCGGCCTGCTCTACTCCGAGGAGTTCCTGCAATCCGTCCGGCGCCGCCTGGCGCCGGGCGGGATCTACGTGCAGTGGGGCCCGACCCAGCGCACGGTGGAGACCTTCGCCGCGGTATTCCCCTACACGCTGCTGCTGATGCCGGGCTCCGTGCTGATCGGCTCCGACCGACCGATCCCCTACGATGCCGACGCGCTGGCGCGGCGCTTCCAGGATCCGCAGGTGGTCGCCCACCTGCTGCGCGGGAACCGCGGCTACAGCGACTACGGCGCCATGTTCGGCCGGCAGGCGCTGTCCTGGCAGCCCGGCAGCCCGCGGGCGGAAGCCTCGCTCACCGACGTCTTCCCGCGCGACGAGTTCTACCTGAACAACCCGGTACAGGGCACGCAGGCCCTCATGCGCCCCACCGACGTGATCGCCCGCGCCGCGCATCGCTGAGGGCCGGCGATGGCGGCAGGGGCGGCGCCGCCTGGCCGCCGCCCCGGCGGCGCGCGCATCTTCCGTGCCGCGATCGCGCGGTTGACGGCCGGGAAGTTGTCACGGCATCGTGACATCCTGCCGGCGCCGGGGGTGCCCTCCTCCGCCCGTCGCGCCATCTCCGGACGCCGCAACATGCGCCTCGCCCATGGCCGCAGCCCCGCCGCCGCCCTGCCCGGATGCCGGGGCGCCGGCGCGTCGTCGCGGCGGGGCTGAGGCCGGGCCGGACGCAGCGCCGTGTGGAAGATCCTGGGCGGCGGCCTGGTCTGCGGCGGGCTGGGCGTTGTGGTGTTCCACCAGGGCCTGACGCTGCTGCTGTTCGAGCACTTCTTCACGCTGCAGCAGATCTTCGACCTGCCCGCCACGCTGCGGCCCAACTCGCCGGCCTATTCGATGCGCACGGTCCCCCCGCTCCGCTTCCCCGACGTGGTGATGACGAGCGTCTATGGCGGCGCCTGGGGCGTCGCGCTGGCGACGATCATCCGGCTTCTCCGGCTGCCCGACCTGCTCACCGGCTTCCTGTTCGGCGCCATTGTCTGCACCCTGGCCGGCTTCTCGCTGAGCGGCGGACTGCGCGGCGCGCCGATCCTTGCGGATGGCTACTGGCCGATCTGGGTGCGCGCCGCCCTGATCAACGGCGTCTGGGGCTGGGGCACCGCCTGCTTCCTGCGCATGGCCGGGATCGGCAGCCGGTAGACGGCCGTTGCCGCGGGGATGCACCTCACTCGCCGCGGCCGGCGAGTTGGCTTTCCAGCGCCGCCCGCTCGAAGGCGAGCGTCTTCATGTCGAAGCTCGCCTGCCCGTCCATGCCCCGCAGCGTCGCGTTGAACTCCTCGCCCTGCGCCTGCAGCGCCTTGACCGCCGCGAGCCGGTCCCGAAGCTCCTCGGTCGTCATGTCGCGCGGCAGCCGGGCATCCTCCACGCCCCAGGCGACAGGCAGGTCGAGGCGCCGGCGCCCTTGCCAGGTCCGCGTCCCGTTCCAGGCCAGCGCCGCACGGCGGAAGGTCGTGCTCGGGACGCCCGCCGAGACGACCGAGAGCGGCAGCAGCTCGGCCGCCCCGTCGGCGCCGCTCCGCCAGCCCCAGCGCACGGAGCCGTAGTAGGTGCCGGCCTGCTCGCCCTCCACCGCCAGCGCCGTCGTCTCGAAGATCTGCGAGGCCGGCGGCGGCACCCAGCCGCCGCCCAGCGGCTGTTCCTCCACCTGGAAGGGCCTGTCGTGCAGCCAGGCATCCCATTGTTGCAGCTGGCCCGCCTCGTCCAGGTAGTGCCAGCCCCACTGCATGGTGGGCCCGTCCAGGGACCCGGCCAGGGACGGCGCCGCGACGGCGCCGCCGGTCGCCGCCGCCTGCGGTGGGTCGTCGGTGCCGTAGATCGGGCTGGTCTGGTGGTCGAGCCGGTCGATATGCGTTCCCTGGGCGGCATCCGGCCCGGCCGGCACGCGGAAGGCCTCGTAGGTCTCGCCCAGCCTGCGCGGACGCCCCGCGACCAGCGACTGCGCCGTCTGCGTCAGGCCGATCTGCGTGGCATCCACCGGCGGCGCCGGGGTGAAGCGCAGCACGATCTCGGCGCCGCGCGTGTGGCCCTGCTGGAACAGGTCGTAGCTGTCGGTGTCCCAGATGCCGCCGAGCGTCTCCACCTGGCGCTGCACCGCCGGCGCCACGGGGCCGAGGCCGAGGGCCGGCGCGCCCCCGCCCTGCTGCACCACATGCGCCAGCTCATGCGCCAGCAGGCTGCGGCCCGCGGCGGTCTCCGGGGCGTAGCGGCCCGGCGCGAAGACGATGTCGCGGCCGAGAGTGAAGGCGCGCGCGCC
>NZ_JAPSMD010000396.1 GCF_027856955.1 Falsiroseomonas oryzae
CCGCCCGTCACCCTCGACGGGCGCGCGGTGCGGCTGGTCTATGCCTCGCCGCTCGCCCGCGTTCAGGCGCGCGCGGACGCCGCCGACACGCTGCTGTTCCTCGAAGCCGCGTCCGCGCTGGGCGCGGAGGCGAAGGCGACGCTCGATGCCGGCGCCGCCGCGCGCTGGCTGGCCCGCACGCTCGGCGCCCCGCCGGAAATCCTCCGGCCAGTCGGCGCCGCCACACCCGAAACCACCGACCAGGAGTGAGCCCGGCATGTCCGAGGATCTTCTCGACGTCACTGCGAAGAACCCGCAACAGCCTGCCCAGCAGATCGAGGTTCCGGAAAAATTCCGGGATGCCGCGACCGGCGCGCTGCGCGTGGAGGCGCTGCTGAAGTCCTACCTGGAGCTGGAGCGGGCCCTGTCCCGCCGCGTCGCCCCGCCCGCTGCCGACGCGCCGGAGGAGGAGCGCGCGCGCTGGCGGAAGCTGCTCGGCGTGCCGGAGACGCCGGAGGCCTACGAGATCACGCCGCCGCACGACATGTGCGGCCCCGACCCGGATGTGAACCGCCGCCTGCACGAGGCCGGCTTCACCTGCCAGCAGGCGCAGCTGGTGTACGACATGGCCGCCGAGCGCCTGCTGCCGCTGATCGCCGAGGCGGCGGCCGAGTTCGAGGCCGGCAAGCAGCGCGAGAAGCTGCATGCTGAGTTCGGCGGCGAGGAGCGCTACCGGCGCCTGGCGCCGCAGATCGCCGCCTGGGGTCGCGCCAACCTCTCCGAGCCCGTCTTCGCCGCACTGGCCACGACGGCGGAAGGCGTGCTGGCGATGCACCGCATGATGAGCGCGAAGGAGCCGCCTCTGTCCCGCGACGCGGATGCCGAGGCCGCGCCGGACGAGGCGGAGCTGCGGAAGATGATGCGCGACCCGCGCTACTGGCGCACGCGCGAGCCCGACTTCGTGAAGCGCGTGACCGAGGGCTTCCGCCGCCTGGTCGGCGAGCAGGGCTAGCCCCGCCTTTTCGACACCCGGCTCGGCGCCTCCCGCCCATCGCGGTCGAGGCGCCGTGGCCGCCGCGCGGTGCCTCCCGCGCGCGGCGGCCGGCGGGGCGGATGGCGCGGGCCGCATGCACGGCCCCCATCCGTCCCGCATCCCTTCGCCCGCACCCAACCCGGCTTCCGGGCGTGCGGGCTGTTCCGCCGTCGCCTCCGCCCGACCAGGCCAACGGATGCGTCGGCGCGTCCCGCAACAGGCTGATCCAGGAGAGCCGCGATGCCTGCGAGCACGCAGATCGACGCCGTCTTCACCAAGCAGTTCCAGGCCGAGGTGCACGAGGCCTACCAGCGCCAGGGCTCCAAGCTGCGCAAGACCGTGCGCAGCAAGACCGGCGTGGCCGGCACCAGCACCTTCTTCCCGAAGGTCGGCAAGGGCACCGCCGCCGCCAAGACGCGGCACGGCAGCGTGCCCGTGATGAACCTCGAGCACGCGCAGGTGGAGTGCGTGCTGCAGGACTACTACGCGGGCGACTGGGTGGACCGGCTCGACGAGCTGAAGACCAACCTCGACGAGCGAGAGGTGATCGCCAATGCCGGCGCCTACGCGCTCGGCCGCAAGACCGACGAGCTGATCATCGCCGCGCTCGACACCGGCACGCGCGAGGCGCTGGGCACCGCGGCCGGCACCACCGACACTGACGGGCTGACCAAGGCGAAGGTGCTGCTGGCCTTCGAGATGATGGGCGCGGCGGACGTGCCGGATGACGGCAACCGCTACGCCATCGTCGGCTGGAAGCAGTGGAGCCAGCTGCTGGAGATCGACGAGTTCGCCTCGGCCGACTACGTCGGGCCGGAGGAGCTGCCCTGGCGGGGCACGCAGGCGAAGCGCTGGTTGGGCGCGCTGTGGATGCCGCATACCGGCCTGACGAAGTCCGGCGTGCTGCGCTACTGCTACTTCTACCATAGGACCGCGATCGGCCACGCCGCGGCGGCGGAGGTGCAGACCGACGTCACTTGGCACGGCGACCGCGCCGCGCATTTCGTCGCCAACATGATGAGCCAGGGCGCCGTGCTGGTGGACGACACCGGCGTCGTGCGCATGCGCGCCAAGGAATGACATCGCGCATGCGCGCGAAGGAATAGCGCGCCACTGCTCCCTCCCCCGCACTGCGGGGGAGGGTCGGGGTGGGGGCCCGCGCCCCCGGACACAGCAAGCGGAACACCCTCCACATGTCCCTCACCGCCCTCGCGCTCTGCTCGCGCGCCCTGCTGCGCCTGGGCGCGCAGCCGATCGCCTCGCTGACCGAGGGCACCGCGGAGGCGGAGGTCGCGGCCAACCTCTACCCCGGCGTGCGCGACGCGATCCTGTCGGCGCATCCCTGGACCTTCGCCACCGGCCAGTCCGACCTGGCGCGGCTGGTGGCGGTGCCGCATGCCGATTTCGCGCATGCCTTCCAGCTGCCACCCGGCTTCCTGCGCGCGCTGTCCGCGGGCGGCGGCGGGCGCGGACGGGGAATCGCCTATCGCATCCATGAAGGTCGCCTGCACGCCGATGCCGAACAGGTCACGCTGACCTACATCTTCCGCCCGGAGGAGAGCGCCTTCCCGCCCTTCTTCGCGCAGGCCCTCGTCGCGCGCCTCGCCGCCGAGTTCTGCCTGCCCTTGACCGAGAGCGCCTCGCGCTCCGAGGTGCTGTTCCGCCTGGCGGAGCAGGAGCTGCGCCAGGCGCGGCTGATCGACAGCCAGCAGGACACGCCGCGCGGGATCGAGGATTTCCCGCTGGTGACGGTGCGGGGCTGAGCGCGCCATGCCCGCCGCCACCCGCCGCACCAAGTCGAGCTTTGCCGCCGGCGAGCTGGCGCCCGAGCTCTACGGCCGCGCCGACCTGCGCGCCTTCGAGAACGGCGCACGCCGCCTGCGCAACGTGGTGATCCAGCCGACCGGCGGCGTCACGCGCCGGCCCGGGCTGCGCCACCTGGCCACGCTGTCCGGCCCCGCGCGGCTGATCCCGTTCGAGTTCAACACCGAGCAGACCTACCTGGTCGTGCTGACCGCCGGGCGGATGCAGGTGTTCAAGGACGACGTCGAGGTCGCCTCGCTGGCCGCACCCTGGGGCGCGGCGATGCTGCCGCAGATGGCGTTCACCCAGAATGCCGATACGCTGCTGCTGTTCCATCCCGACATGCTGCCGAAGCGCATCACGCGAAGCAGCCACACCGCCTGGACCATCGCCGACTTCGCCTTCTCGCGGCCGCCCTTCCACGCCTTCGTTGGCGGCGTGACGCTGCAGCCCAGCGGCACCACGGGCAGCATCACCCTGACCGCCAGCGCACCGCTGTTCCAGCCCGGCCATGCCGGCAACTGGTTCCGCCTGGACGGGGTGCGGGTGGCGATCGGCACGGTGCTGAGCGCGCAGCAGGCGACCGCCACGGTCGAGGGCACGCTGTCCGGCACCGCCGCCACGACGGCGTGGGAGGAAGCCGCCTTCAGCTGGGTGCGCGGTTGGCCCGTCTGCGGCTGCTTCCACCAGGCGCGCCTGGTGCTGGGCGGGTCGCGCGACATGCCGAACCGGCTGTTCCTCTCGCGCACCGGCGACCTCGGCGACTTCGACCCCGGCACCGGCCTGGACGATGAGGGCATCGACTTCGCGCTGATGTCGGACCAGGTGAACGCCATACGCGGCGTCTTCTCCGGCCGGCACCTGCAGGTCTTCACCTCCGGCGCGGAGTGGATGGTCACCGGCGACCCGCTGACGCCGGCTTCCATCCAGCTCAGCCGGCAGACGCGCATCGGCAGCCCCGTGGACCGCATGGTCCCGCCGGTGGACGTGGACGGCTCCACCGTCTTCGTCGCGCGCTCCGGCCGCGCCGTGCACGAGTTCGCCTATACCGAGGTCGGCGACGCCTACCAGGCCAACGACCTGGCACTGGTCGCGCGACACATCGTCTCCGCGCCGGTCTCCATGGCCTATGACCAGGCGGAGCGGCTGCTGCACCTGGTCATGGCGGATGGCAGCATCGGCACGCTGACGCTCTATCGCGCCGAGCAGGTGATCGCCTGGACCCGGCAGGAAACGCAGGGCGCCTTCCGCGCCGTGGCCGAGACCGACGGCCGCGTCTACGTGGTGGCGGAGCGTGCCGGCTCGTATCGGCTGGAGCGCTTCGATGCCGCCCTCGGCACCGATGCCGCCCTGTCCGGCACCGCCGTCACGCCGCAGGATCTCTGGACCGGCCTTGCACATCTGGAAGGCCGGGAGGTCGGCGTCCTTGCGGACGGCGCGCCGCGCGGCGCCGCGACGGTGGCGAATGGCCGTGTCGCGCTGGACCCACCGGCGCTGGCCGTGCAGGTCGGGCTCGGCTTCAGCCATGTGATCGAGCCGCTGCCGCCGCAGTTGGCCATCGGCGCGGGCGCCGGCGCAGCGCCGCTGCGCCTGGTCTCCGCCACCTTCCGCCTGCTCGGCACGCACGCCCTGGCGGTGGATGTCGGCCGCGGCCTGCAGCCGGTGCCGTTCCGCCGGCTGGACACGCCGCTGCTGGATGCGCCGCCCCAGCCCTTCACCGGCGACGTCACGCTGCGTGCGCTCGGCTGGCGGCGGGACGCGCTGGCGCCGCTCTGGCGCGTGGAGGGCGACACGCCGCTGCCGCTCACGCTGCTGTCCGTCACCACCGACACGAGGATGAACGACTGATGGCGCAGATCGCCCCCATCGCGACGCTGCTCGGCGCCGGCGCCTCGCTCTACGCGACGACGCGTCAGGCGCAGCTCCAGTCCTCCCAGGCACGGCAGCAGCAGGACACGGCCCGCGCGCAGAACGAGGTGCGCGCCCAGCAGGCGGCGGTGCAGCAGGCCGCGGAGCAGCGCGCGCGCGATGCGCGGCTGGCCGGCACGGTCGCCGCCACGCGCGCGCGGCTGGCGGCCGGCGGCGTCGCGCCGGACGAAGGCTCCGCCGCCGCGCTCACCGCCGGGATACAGCGCGACGCGGCGGCGGCGC
>NZ_JAPSMD010000397.1 GCF_027856955.1 Falsiroseomonas oryzae
GCACCCCCCCACGGCGCGCGCGCCGGGCAGGGCCGCCAGAACGGCGGCCGGCGCGGGGGCGGCCAGGAAGTCCGGCGGGGCGATCGCCGCATGGGGCGGATCCACCGCGCCCGGCACGGTCACGGCCGGGGCCCCGGATGGCCCTGCTGCACCGTGCCGCCCGGCCCAAGCGTGGCCGGCACATAGGATTCGCCGCGGTCGAAGCTGCGCGACAGGCCGAACCAGACCGCCGAGCCCAGCATCAGCCCGACCCCGAGCAGCAGGGCGATCACCATCCCGGAGGACGGCTCGCCGGAGCTCGGCCCATAGCGACGCCACGCCAGGTAGAGCGCGAAGGGCAGCAGGGTGAGAAGGACGGCGATGACGGCAGCCATGGTCGGGGGGATATAGCCCTACCCCTGCGGGCCGGCATCCCGGGGAGGGTCAGGCGACGCTCGACCTTGTCTCGCCCATGCCGCGCGGCTCGGCGCAGAGTTCGCGCAGCGCCAGGCGGAAGGCGTCCATCGCGGTCGCCCAGCCGGCCAGCACCTCGCGCAGCCGCTCGCCGTCGAACAGGGCGCCCTTCTCGCCACCGTCGCGCTCGCGCAGCGCAGCGGCGACGGCGGCCAGGATCGTGCGGCAGGGCGCCGCCCCCGGCAGCTGCTCCAGGAAGCGATCCACCAGCCCATCGCGGAGGGTGGCCAGGAACGCCTCGCGCGGCGCCGCATCGGGGCGCGACAGCACGACCAGCAGCGCGAGCAGCAGCGCGCGGGCGGATTGCTGCACGAGGTCGCCCAGGCTGCGGACCATTGCGAGCTGCACCGCGCTGCCGTCGCACCCCGCGCGGACCTTGCGGGCCAGCGCCCCGCGGATGCTGTCCGGCCGGCCCGTCGGCGCGGCCAGGCGGTCCAGCACGCGGCGCTGCCGCGCGGCGGAGGCTGGCGACCCATCGCCAAGCCGCGCCAGGAAACCGCTGATGACGACGAAATCACCGGGGAAGGAGGTCACCCGCTCGCTGCAGGCCAGGATAGCGCCGTGCGACAGCAGCAGGTCATGGCGGGCGTTCAGCGAACGGGCGGCCTCGATTTCCGCCGCCGCCCAGGCGCGGCGAACCTCGAAAGCGGAACCAAGCCTGAGAAAGACATCTCCCAGTTCCACCCGGAGCTCCCGACACCCGCTCCGGTTGTAGATACCGCGACCTTCACGGCGCGTTAACACAAATCTCGGCCGCACGATCACGCTTCCGTGACGATCGGGTGCGCCGCCCCCCGGTCAGTCCCGCAGCACGCGCGCCAGGCTGACCAGCATGGTCGCGGTGGCCCCCCAGATCAGGTGCTCCGGATGCGGCCAGACCCAGAATTCGCGCAGGCGCCCGCGGAACTCGGCCCGGCGGCGCTCCGGCGCCTCGGGGTCCAGCACCGTCGCCAGGGGCAGTTCGAAGATGGTGGCGACCTCCCCGGGGTCGGGGGTTAGGGTCAGGGGCGGGTCCAGGAAGGCCACGACCGGCGTCACGCGGAACCCCGTGCCGGTGAGATGCAGCGGCAGGTGGCCGGCGACCTGCGGCAACCTCGGGTCCAGGCCCACCTCTTCCGCCGCCTCGCGCAGGGCGGCCGCCTCCGGCGTCTCGCCGGGCTCGACGCGGCCGCCCGGGAAGGCGACCTGCCCGGCATGCGAGGAGAGCCCCGCCGCCCGCAGGGTCAGCAGGATGGAGGGGCGCTCGGCGTGCCAGACGATCGGCACCAGGACGGCGGCGTCCCGCACCCGCCCGGCCAGCAGCGCCGCCTCGGCGTCGTCGGAGAAGGTCGGAACGGCCAGGGCCAGCCGCTCCGAATCGGTCAGGCGGGCGGCGATCTCGGCGCGCGACGGCGGCGCGGTCACTCCGCCGCCCGGCGGAGGGCCATGCCGTCCGGCGCCTCGTCGATCGGGAAGAAGACGCCCTCGGACCAGACGCCGAGGACCTGGCGTCCATCCACCGTCTCCGGCACCGCCAGCGCGACCAGCTCGTAGAAGACCGCGCGGTTGATCCGCGCCTCGAGCCCGGGACGGACGGTGATGTAGGGCCTGGGCTCGCGCGACTTCGGGTCCACCGCCACGCGGATCGGATGCTCCGAATCGGCGGTCACCATCTCGTCGAGGTTGGTGCGGAAGGTCAGGCACTGGCGCGGCTTGGGATTCGGCACGAAGGGGTCGGCGCAGTCCCGCCAGAACATCTCGACCGCGATGAAGGGCGCGTCCTCCACCTCGATGCGGCCGCGCTCCACCGGCGTCTCCAGCACGTAGCCGCCATCCGGTTCCCGCTTCAGCACGGAGGCGAAGAGACAGACCAGCTCCTTCCGGCCGATCGGGCTGCCGCGGTAGTACCAGGTGCCGTCGCGCGCGATCCGCATCGACAGGTCGCCGCATTCGTGCCGCGCCCTGGGCTGCGCGGAGGCGCAGGCCGCCGCTTTCGAAGCCGTCGCCGGATGAGTGGTCATTGCAGAACGTCCCGCATCCGTGAAGCCGTCACCGCGTCCATCGCACCAGCCTGCCCCGGCCCCCAGACCTTGCCGCGGCGCCCGCCGCCAGTAACCGTACTGGCGGCGGGTATGGGCAGCGTGGATACTCGGACCATATGCACCGCTCGTGGATATAGGGAGCCTGACCCCGATGGTTGAAGTGGCCGACCCCACGCGGGAGGACCAGGCCGGCGCCCTGGTGGCGGAGGCGGAGGCGCTGGCCGAGCGGCTGGCCCGGGTCCGCCAGTCCGTCGGACGCGTGATCTTCGGCCAGGACCAGGTGGTCGAGCGGACCCTGATCACCCTGCTCTCGGGTGGCCACGTCCTGCTGGTCGGCGTGCCCGGCCTGGGCAAGACCAAGCTGGTCGAGACGCTCGGCACGGTGCTCGGGCTGGATGCGAAGCGCGTGCAGTTCACGCCGGACCTGATGCCCTCCGACATCCTGGGCTCCGAGGTGCTGGAGGAGGACGCGCACGGCAAGCGGCACTTCCGCTTCATCAAGGGCCCGATCTTCTGCCAGCTGCTGATGGCCGACGAGATCAACCGCGCCAGCCCCCGCACCCAGTCGGCGCTGCTGCAGGCGATGCAGGAGCACAAGGTCGCGATCGCCGGCGAGACCCACCCGCTGCCCGCCCCGTTCCACGTGCTGGCGACGCAGAACCCGATCGAGCAGGAAGGCACCTACCCCCTGCCGGAAGCGCAGCTCGACCGCTTCCTGCTGGAGATCGACGTCAGCTATCCCGACCTGGCGGCGGAGCGCGCCATGCTGCTGGCGACCACCGGCGCGAGCGAGGCGAAGCCGGTCCCGGCGATGACCGGGCCGGAACTGCTCGACGCGCAGCGCCTGATCCGCCGCCTGCCGGTGGGCGAGAGCGTGATCGAGGCGATCCTCCGCCTGGTGCGCGGCGCCCGCCCCGAGACGACCGAGCTGGAGGAGGTGCGGCGCCACCTGGCCTATGGCCCGGGCCCGCGCGCCGCGCAGGCGCTGATGCTGGCGACCCGCGCCCGCGCCGTGCTGGACGGCCGGCTCTCACCCTCGGTGGAAGACGTGGTCGCGCTGGTCGAGCCGGTGCTGCGCCACCGCATGGCGCTGAACTTCTCGGCCCGGGCGGACGGGGTGCATCTGTCGGAGGTGCTCGACCGGCTGAAGGCCCAGCTTGCCTAGGGTCCCGGCCGCCCTCACCGCGCATGTCGGCGTCCCCTGGGCGGAGCAGCTCGGCGCCGCGCTGCCGCCGCTGCTGGTCGAGGCGGAGCGCGTCGCGGCGACCGTGATGCCCGGCCTGCATGGCCGCCGCCGCGCCGGCCCGGGCGAGGCCTTCTGGCAGTTCCGCGCCTATGTGCCCGGCGACCAGGCCAGCCGCATCGACTGGCGGCAATCCGGCAAGTCGGACCGGCTCTTCATCCGCGAGACGGAGTGGGAGGCGGCGCAGACCGTGGCGCTGTGGAGCGCCACCGGGCCGGGCATGGACTGGCGCAGCAGCAAGGAGGTTCCGGCGAAGGCGCTGCGGGCGCAGCTGCTGCTGCTGGCGCTGGCTGCGCTGCTGCTGCGCGGCGGGGAGCGGGTCCGGCTGTTCGGCCTGCCGCGCCCCTTCGCCGGGCGCCACGCCCTGCCGGCCATGGCCGATTCGCTGCCGCAGATGGCCGCGCGGCCCGAGGACCACCGCGTCGCGCGGCATGCCCGCGCCGTGCTGTTCGGCGACTTCTGGGAGCCGCTGGAGACCACGCGCGCGGCGATCGCGCAGCTGGCCGCGCAGGGCGTCCGCGGGCACATGCTGCAGGTGCTCGACCCGGCCGAGGAGACGCTTCCCTACAGCGGGCGCATCCGCTTCGAGGACGTGCTGGGCGCCGGCGCGCCGGCCGCCCTGGTGCCGCGCGTGGAAGCGGTGCGCGGGCTGTATGCGGAACGCCTGGCGCGGCACCGCGCGGCGCTGGCCGCGCTGGCGCAGTCCGCGGGCTGGAGCTTCGCCACCCACCGCACCGACCAGCCGCCCGAATCGGCCCTTCTCGCATTGCATCAAGTGCTGGCGCCGGCATGAGGCGCGGGAGCAGGATGGCCCTGTTCAGATGCTGACCTCCCCCGACCCCTCCCCCGGCGACTCCGGCCGCCTCCTGAGCCTTGGGGGGGCGCGGTAGGCCCCATGCTGATCCTCGGCCCCATCGCCTTCGCCGCGCCCTGGCTCCTTCTCGCGCTGCCCGCGCTGCCCATCCTCTGGTGGCTGCTGCGCGTCACCCCTCCGGCGCCGAAGCGGCAGGACTTCCCGGCCATCGGCCTGCTGCGCGACCTGCCGGCGCCGGAGGAGACACCCTCCCGCACGCCGTGGTGGCTGCTGCTGCTGCGCCTGGCCGCGGCGGCCCTGGTCATCCTCGGCCTCGCGCGGCCGGTCTGGGGGCCGACCGCGGCCGGCGGCGGCAACGGCCCGCTGCTGGTCGTGGTGGACGATGGCTGGGCCGCCGGGGCCGACTGGCCCGACCGCATCGCCGCGGCCGAGGCC
>NZ_JAPSMD010000398.1 GCF_027856955.1 Falsiroseomonas oryzae
CCGGACGCTCGCCCGGGGCTGCGCGCACGCCCGCGACGGCCGCGGCGGGGCGGCTTCCGGCGCCACTGGCCGGCGCGATCGCTGCGGCGACGGCGATCATGTAGCGCACCGTCACGCGGTCGCCCGAGCGGATCTGGTTGAAGTTGCGCACCTGGTTACCGACCCGCACCGTCACCAGCGCGCCGGACTGGGCGCCGTCCTGGCCGCGCAGCAGCACCTCGCGCTTCGTGCGGTCCACCGTCTCGACGATGGCATTCAGCGTCATCTCGTCCGCAACCACGGCGGCCTGCGGCGCAGGTGCCGGCGCGGGCGGGGCGGGCGGCGGGGTGGTCTCGCAGGCAGCCAGCGGCAACAGGCCCAGCGGCAGGATCAGCGCGGCACGGCGGGTGAGCATGACTGTCGTCCTTCCTCGTGCGCGGCGCTCCGGATCGGACCGAGTCAGGTTGGCAGCCGCGTCCGCGGTCATTCCGACAGATCAAGGAGACGTTGCCAAGCCGTCCCGCAACATCCGAATCCGGCGAAAACGCATCGCCCGCCTTTCCCTACGCCGCCACCCGCCGCAGCCACGCCCCGTAGAGCCGGGGCCCGGCCAGCGCCAGCAGCGCCACCGCCAGGATGCAGGCGGAGACCGGCCGGGTGACGAAGGTGGTCCAGTCCCCCTGGCTGATCGTCAGCGCCTGGCGCATCGCCTGTTCGGCCATCGGGCCCAGGATCATCCCGATCACCACAGGCGCTACCGGGAAATCGAAGCGGCGCATGAACATCGCGATGACGCCGATGCCGTAGAGCAGGATCAGGTCCACCACCGAGTTGCTGATCCCGTAGGTGCCGATCGTCGCGAAGACCAGGATGCCGGCATAGAGCTGCGGCTGCGGGATCTTCAGGATGCGCGCCCAAAGCCCGACCAGCGGCAGGTTCAGCACCACCAGCATGACGTTGGCGACGAACAGGCTCGCGATCAGCGTCCAGACCAGCTCCGCCTGGCTGGTGAACAGCAGCGGGCCGGGCTGGATGCCATAGCTCTGGAAGGCGCTCAGCATGATCGCGGCGGTCGCGCTGGTCGGCAGGCCGAGGGTGAGCATCGGCACCAGGATGCCGGCGGCGGCCGCGTTGTTCGCCGCCTCCGGCCCGGCCACGCCCTCGATCGCGCCGGTCGTGCCGAACTCCTTCCGCGCCTCGGGTCCGGCCAGCTTCCGCTCGGCGTAGTAGCTCAGCATGGTCGGCATCTCGGTGCCGCCGGCCGGCATCACGCCGAAGGGGAAACCCAGGCCCGCGCCGCGGATCCAGGGCCAGAAGCTGCGCTTCAGGTCGGAGCGGCTCATCATGATGCTGCCGACCGCCCGCACCTCCTGCTTGCCCTCGACGTAGCGCCAGGCGAGGTAGAGCGTCTCGCCCACGGCGAACAGCGCGACCGCCACCAGCACCACGTTCACCCCGTCCAGCAGTTCGGGGATGCCGAAGGTCAGGCGCGGCTGGCCGGTCTGCAGGTCGATGCCGACGAGTCCGAGCAGCAGGCCGAAGAACAGGCTGGTCAGGCCGCGGATCGCGCTGCCGCCCAGCACGGCGGAGACGGTGACGAAGCACAGCACCATCAGCGCGAAGTATTCGGCCGGGCCGAGTTGCAGCGCGAGCTCCACGATGATCGGCCCGAGGAAGGCGATGCCGATGGTGCCCACCATGCCGGCGACGAAGCTGCCGATCGCGGCCGTCGCCAGCGCCGGCCCGGCGCGACCGTTGCGCGCCATCTTCGCGCCCTCGAGCGAGGTGATGATGGACCCGCTCTCGCCCGGCGTGTTGAGCAGGATCGAGGTGGTCGATCCGCCGTACATCGCGCCGTAGAAGATGCCGCAGAACAGGATGAAGGCGCCGGTCGCGCTGACGCTGAAGGTGATGGGCAGCAGCAGCGCGATGGTCAGCGCCGGCCCGATGCCCGGCAGCACGCCGATCGCCGTGCCGAGGAAGCAGCCGAGCAGCGCCCAGCCCAGATTCGCGAGCGTGAGCGCATTGCCGAAACCGAGCGCGAGGCCGGACAGCGCGTCCATCAATCCGGGCTCCCGAACAGCAGGCCCTCGACCACGCCCGCACCGATGTTCACGCCCAGCAACTTGACGAACAGCACATAGGCGCCGAGCGAGACGACGAAGGCGATGGCGAGGTTGCGCAGATGCGCGCGACTGCCGAAAGCGGCCGCGACCAGCGCGAACTGCGCGGTCGCCGCGACGGTGAAGCCGAAGGGCCCGATCAGCGCCAGGTTGGCCAGCAGCCCCGCCAGAAGCAGGCCGAGCGCGCGCAGGTTCAGCGGCGCGGCGCCCTGCAGTTCCTCGATGTCGTCGGACCAGCCGCCGCGCAGCGCCGCGACGGTCAGCGCGACGCCCAGCGCCAGCAGGCCGGCGGCAACGAGGTAGGGGATCGCCTTCGGCCCGACCTGCGCATAGATCGGCGAGGTCGGGATGACGCTGGCCTGCCAGGCCGTGAGGAGCCCGAGCAGCAGCACGAACAGCGCCGCGCCCAGGTCGGGCAGGTTCCGCCGCATCGCCGGGCCGGCCCGGGCCGTCGCCGCGCGCGTCAGCCGGCCAGGCCGATGTCGCGCAGCACCTGCTCGGTCTCCGCCTGGTCGCGGGCCAGGAACTGGGTGAAGGCGTCGCCCACCAGGAAGGCGTCGTCCCAGCCCTGGCGCTGCACGATCTCGCGCCATTGCGGCGAGGCATGCAGCGCCGTCATCCAGTCCACCAGCGCCTGGCGCTGGGTGGCGTTGATGCCCGGCGCGCCGAAGACGCCGCGCCAGTTGCCGAGGGTGATGTCCATGCCGCTCTCCTTGAGCGTCGGGACGTTGTCCAGGCTGCGCGTCTCGCCGGTGGTGGCCAGCGCGCGCATCCGGCCGGCGCGGATCTGCTCGGCGAATTCGGACACGCCGGAGATGCCGGCGCGCACCTGCGCGCCGAGGATGGCGGCCTGCGCCGGGCCGCCGCCCGCGAAGGCGACGTAGCTCGCCTCGCGCGCATTCTTGCCGAGCGCCTTCAGGATCAGGCCGAGGGTGATGTGGTCGATGCCGCCCGCGCTGCCGCCGCCGACCGCCACGGCGCCCGGATTGGCGCGCAGCGCGTTCAGGAAGTCCTGCAGGTTCTGGAAGGGCGAGTTCGCCGGAACGACGATCACGCCGGGCTCCGTCGTCATGCGGGCGATCGGCGTCACGTCCTTCAGCCCGACCGGGGTGCGGTTGGTGATGACGGAACCGACCATCACCGCGCCCGCCACCATGATCGCCTCGCCGCGGCCGCGGCGCTGGCTGACGAAGCGCGGCAGGCCGACCGTGCCGCCCGCACCGCCGACATTCTCGAACTGGAAGCTGCCGACCAGCCCCGCCGCGCGCGACGCCTGCTCGATCGCCCGGCCCAGCCCGTCCCAGCCCCCGCCGGGACCGGCGGGGACGAAGACGTACATGCTGTTGAAGCGCTGCTGGGCCGAGGCCCCGCGCGGCAACAGGCCGGCAGCGGGCAGCGCCGCTGCAGCGGCAAGGACGTTCCGGCGGCGAATATACATAGGGCCTCCCTCGATGGCCGCGATTGCTTGCGGCCAGCCTATGCCAGCGGCGCAGGGCGCGCAAACCGGGTGCGGAACCTTGCCGGGTCCCCGCGCGTCTCCGGCCGAGGCGGAGGATGACGCAGCGATGACCGCGCAAGGCGAAACCGGCCAGCCCGCCTTGCGGCGGAGCATCGGACCTTTCCAGCTCTTCGCTTACACATTGGGCGGCATGCTCGGCGCGGGCATCTACGGGCTGGTCGGGCGCGCGGCCGGCGAGCTGGGATCGGCCGTGTGGCTCGGCTTCCTGGTGGCGATGGTGGCCGCGCTGCTGACCGGCCTGTCCTACGCCTCGCTCGGCAGCCGCTATCCGCGCGCCGGGGGCGCCGCCTACATCACCGGCCGCGCCTTCGCGTGGCCGCTGCTGACCTGGACGGTCGGGCTGGCGGTGATGGCCTCCGGCCTCACCTCGGTCGCGACGCAGTCGCGCGTGGTGGCGGCGAACGTGCTGGCGCTGACCGGGCTGCAATCGGTGCCGACGCTGGCCATCGCGCTCGGCTTCCTGCTGCTGGTCGCGGGCATCGTGCTGCGCGGCATCCGCGAGAGCATGTGGATGAACATCGTCTGCACCGCCATCGAGGGGCTCGGGCTGGTGCTGGTGATCGCGGTCGGCGCCCGCTACTGGGGCACGCAGCCGCTGCTGGAGACGCCGCGCGGCGAGGCGATCGGCTTGTCCTTCCTGATGACCGGCGCGATCCTGACCTTCTTCGCCTTCATCGGCTTCGAGGACACGCTGAACGTCGCGGAGGAGGCGAAGGAGCCGCGCACCACCCTGCCATTCGGCATCATCACGGCGATGCTGGCGGCCACCGTGCTGTACATCGCCGTCGCGATCACCGCGGTCTCCGTCGTGCCGTGGCAGGAGCTGGCCGCCGCCCCGGGCCCGCTGGTGGAGGTGATGCGCCGCGCCGCGCCGTGGTTCCCCTCCTGGGGCTATGCGGCGATCACGCTGTTCGCCGTGGCGAATACCGCCCTGCTGAACTACGTCACCGCGTCCCGCCTGCTGCTGGGCATGGCGCGGCACGGGCTGATGCCGGAGGCCTGCGCGCGCATCCACCCCACGCGCCGCACGCCGCATGTCGCGATCCTGGCGCTGCTGCCGGTGGTCGCGGCGCTGATCCTGGCCGGCGACATCGGCCAGCTGGCCTCGGCCACGGTGCTGCTGCTGCTGGCCGTGTTCACGGTGGTGAACGTCGCACTGATCGTGCTGCAGCGGCGGCCCGGCGAGGCGCGGGGCGGCTTCGAGGTGCCCGTGGTGGTGCCCGCGGCCGGCGCGCTGGTCTGCGGCGCGCTGCTGGTCAACCGCGTCTTCGCCGGCGACTGGCGGGCGCCCGCCCTGGCGGGGGCGCTGCTGGCCGTGGTGCTGCTGGCCTTCGCGCTGCTGC
>NZ_JAPSMD010000399.1 GCF_027856955.1 Falsiroseomonas oryzae
GCCGGCGAGCGCGAGCACGGCGACGCTGCCCGACGCGCCGAGCGCGCCGAACTCCGCCGTGAGCGTGCCGCCGGCCGAGAGCGCCAGGCCCATCAGCGCGAGGACGACGGCGCCGCGGAGATCGGGGACCAGCAGGGCCGTCGCTGCCGGTGCCTCGCGACGCAGCAGGATCGCGGCGCCGGCGGGCAAGGCGCCCAGCAGCGCCGCGCGCTCGGCCAAGGACCAGGGCGACGCCATCGCAGCACCCTGTCCGGTCATGCCCGAGGTCCACGCCATTGCCGCGGCGGCGGCGGGCAGCAGAACCGGCGCGATTGCGAATCCGCCCAGCGCCGCCCAGACCGGCGGACGCTCCGGCATGCCGAAGCGGCGGCTGATGACCCCGGCGGTGATGGCGGTGGGGGCCGCGGCCGCGAGCACCGCGGCGAGGGCGAGGTCGGCCTGCACCTGGGTGGTCAGCGTCAGGACGGCGACCGAAGCGGGACAGATCACCGCCGTGGTGCCCAGCATCAGGAGGGCGGTTCGCGCTTCCCGCCGGCCCGGCGCGCCGGCATCGGTGACGGCGACGCAGGAGAAGACCATCAGGACCACCAGCGGCCCGAGCCACGCGCGGGCCATGTCCGCGGCCGCGGGTGCCACCGCGCCGAGGACCAGCATGACAAGGGGTGCCGTGACCACGTGCGGTGCCAGGGTCGCGGGCCGCAGACGGGCGGCGGCGAAGGCGAGACCTGGTCCGGCCGCGATGCGCAGACGCGTCGGGCCAGTGCGAAGGAGGGTGTTGCCGGGCACGGGCATGGCCAGCTCCGTTGCTGTCGTTCGTCGGTGAAGAGCTGGCCCGCCGCGGGGTGCGGCTCGGCCTCAGTAGCCGGCGTTGCCGCCCGCGCAGATCGCGACGCGGAGCGCGCTGACGGCGCGGTTCTCACGTCCCCGCACCATCTCGGGCCAGAGGCCGATATCGGAGAGCGCGTGCGCGTCGAGCTCGCCGAGGCTCGGCGCGTCGGCCTGCGTCCAGCGGGCCCGCAACCATGCCGCCGGCAGGGTTGGCACCGGCACGCGCACACATGCCAGCATGGCGGCCTTGATCGTGCTCATCGTGGTTCTCCGGTGCGGGCTCCGCATCTGCTGCCGCGATGGATGGCAGCGGGTGAGCGCGCGCCGCATCGGTAGCATCGAGGCCTGCCCGTCAGCCTGAGAGCGGCCTCCAACCTTGCCGAAATTCGTATACAATGCCTCCGATACCTTGGACCGCGTCGCGAATGGACAGGCGCGCATCGGAGTCGATGGCATTGGCGGACGAGCCGGCGAGCCGGGTCCTGACCCTCAGCGGAGGCCTCCGCCTCGATGTCTCGCGGTGCTGCCTGCTGCGGTCCGACGGCAGCGAGATCCCGCTGCGCCGCAAATCCTTCGACGTGCTGCGCTACCTCGCGGAGAACGCCGGGCGCCTGGTGGGCCGCGCCGAGCTGATGGAGGCGGTCTGGCGCGGCGTCTACGTCAACGAGGACAGTGCCACGCAATGCGTCGCCGAGGTGCGGCGCGCGCTGGGCGATGACGGCCGGCAGGCGCTGCGCACGGTAGCCGGGCGCGGCTACGTCCTGGACGTGCCGGCGCCGGTGGAGCGGCGCGAAGCCACCCCGCCCGGTCGGGACGAGAACCCGGCGGGTGCGGGCATCGCGCCGCCGCCCGGCCTTCCGCAGGCGCCGTCGCTGGCCGTGCTGCCGTTCGACAACATCGGCGACGACCCCGAGCAGGCGTATTTCGCCGATGGCCTCGTCGAGGAGCTGACCTCCGCCCTGTCGCGCATCCGCGCGCTGTTCGTCATCGCCCGGAACTCCAGCTTCACCTTCAAGGACCGGGCCGTGGACATGCACGAGGCGGGGCGCGAGCTCGGCGTGCGCTACCTGTTGCGGGGCAGCGTGCGCCGCGCCGGCCCGCGCATCCGCGTGGCCGTCCAGCTGGTCGATGCGACGGCTGGTGCGCAGCAGGTCTGGGGCGACCGCTTCGAGGGCACGCTGGACGACATCTTCGGCCTGCAGGACCGCATCGCCGAGGCGATCGCGGGAGCGGTTGAACCGAGCCTGCGGCATGTGGAGATCGAGCGGGCGCGGCGGAAGCCGACGGAACGCCTGGACGCCTACGACCTCTATCTGCGCGCCCTGCCCGCGTACTACGCGATGACGCGGGAAGGCAGCGACGCCGCCCTTGCGCTGCTGCGCCGTGCCATCGCGGCCGATCCTGGCTACAGCCTCGCGAAGGCCTTCGCGGCGCGGACGCACCTCAGCCGCGCGGCGCAGGGCTGGTCGGGTCCGGGCGACACCGCGGAAGGGATCCGCCTGGCGCGGGAGGCGCTGGCCGACCATCATGACGACCCGGCGACGCTCCGACTGGCCGGCCATGCCCTGACCTACCTTGCCTATGAGCACGAGGAGCCCTCGGCGGCGCTCGAGCGGGCGCTGCGGCTGAACCCGAACTCCGCGGAGGTGCTCGGCAGCGCGGCGTGGATGCGGCTCTACAACGGCGATCCCGCGAGCGCGCTGCCGCTGTTCGAACGCGCGACGCGCCTGAGCCCGCTGGATCCGGAAACCAGCCACTTCCTGGGCGGCTGCGCCTATGGGCGCCTCATGCTCGGGGAACCGGCGAAGGCGCTTCCCCCGGCGCAGGGCGCGGTGCGCCAGCAGCCGCGCTGGCCGACCGGGCACCGCGCGCTGATCGTCGCGCAGTGGCTTCTCGGTGCCTGCGAGGCGGCGCGGGACGCGGTGCGCCGTCATCGGGCGGAGACGCCGTCTGCCTGCCGCGTCTTCGCCGAACGCAATGCCCGGCTGTTCCTCGACCGGGCCTTCGCGGAGACGCTGAGCCGCGCGCTGCGCGAGGCAGGACTGCCGGAATGACCGCGCGCCTGCCCGCATGGGTCACGGGCCGTCGCACCCCTTTCGCCCGCCGCCCGCCTGCGCCAAGTAGCGGCGATGCGCCGCCGCGACGACCGCCAAGCCCGTGCCTGACCCAGCCGAGGACCTCGCCCATATGCGGGCGGCGCTGGCGCGGCGCGGGCTGGGCAACACCTGGCCGAATCGCTCGGTGGGCTGCGTCATCGTCCGCGACGGCCGGGTGGTCGGCCGCGGCTAGACCCAGCCGGGCGGCCGCCGCGTGCCCTTCGACCGCGACAAGCTGGCGCGCAGCGTGCGGATCGCGCTGCGCAAGCGCCCCTTCGACGAGGAGCGGATCGAGCGCATCGTCAACGGCATCCAGCGCCGTCTTGAGGTGGAAGCGGACTCCGAGGTCACCAGCCGCCGCATCGGCGACGTGGTGCTGGACACGCTGCGCGACGTGGACCAGGTGGCCTATGTCCGCTTCGCATCCGTCTACAGGAATTTCCGGGAAGCCAAGGATTTCCAGGCTTTTCTCGGCCAGATGGACGGGAGCTGAGGCGGCCCCCGCCCGTCGCCGGGCCGGCGGCGCGGAGGCCGATTCAAGCTCCGCGGATCGGGACAGGCCCGATTCCTAGACCCGTTTCACCGCGAGCAGGCGCGGCAAAACGGGTCCAGCTTGTTGCTTGATCGCATTTTCCGAGTCGCCGAACGTGTCCGTTCGGCTTGAAAATGCTTCAGCCTCAGCGGCGGCGTCGCCGGGCGAAGCCGAGGCCGAGCAGCCCAGCACCCAGCAGGGCAAGGCTTGCGGGCTCAGGCACGGCCACTCGGTCGTCGATCGCCGTCAGGGTCGCCTGCGCGGAGACGAAGCTGCTCGTTCCGATCGGCCCGCCGAAGGTGATCTCCATCACGGTGGTGATCGAATAGAACGGCGCAGGCGCCAGGAGCTTGTCGGAACTCGCGGTGCCGGTGCCGCTGAAGGTCTCCGAAAACAGCAGCGTGCCGAGTTCGAAGCCAAAGTTGGGGCCGACGTAGCTGGAGATCGTCGCCGACACGGCGCCCCCCGCGATGACGGCGAATTCGAATGCGGACGCCACGCCGCCGAGGGTGACCTCGGTCTGCGTGAACTCCAGGCGCAGTCTCGTGCCGCTCGTGCCGAAGAAGCTGCCGGTGGAGGTCACGAAGGTCGGCGGGGCCGGCAGGAAGGGCGCACCATCCGCAAGCAGCGACAATCCGCCGAAGCCGGCCCCGTTCGGCACCGGCACCTCGAGACGCCCCTCAACCGGGTCGGTGTCGACCGGAAACAGCGCGTTGTTGTCCCTGCCGTCAATGCCAGGGATCCCGTTCGGATCGAGTTGGATCGGGTTGAACGTGCCGTTCACGTCGAGATTGGCACGGGCAATGATTGACGACGCGGCCTGGCTCGGAGCCGCCGCGGCCACGACCAGCGCCACCGCGGTGAGCGATCGCACGAGACAACTGCAAGCCGACATGCACTCGCTCCTGAGACTGTCGTGATCCTGATGCTGGAACGTCACAGGCAAATATCGCGCCAGGCCAGTAAGTCTTTGTCTCGTCATCAATCACGCCCCTCTTTCGCACCCGTCAGACGGCAAAGCGTAAAATCCGGCGACGACTGCCGGCACGACCGCCCCGAGCGCCTGGTCATCGTGAACGA
Organism: Falsiroseomonas oryzae; assembly: GCF_027856955.1. GTDB lineage: Bacteria > Pseudomonadota > Alphaproteobacteria > Acetobacterales > Acetobacteraceae > Falsiroseomonas > Falsiroseomonas oryzae. The sequence continues at coordinate 4,537 of NZ_JAPSMD010000399.1, forward strand.
ATATTTCGTTTGGTGCCGGTGACGCCAAACGGAATTATGTGCGGAATGGTCCGTTATCGTAGCTATACGGAGCGCCCTCCGATCCTCGTCATCGCGGCCTGTCAAGTTCCCCGACAGCATGGACTGCGCGGCCGTGCCCCTTCCGCGCCGGGCCGGGCTGCGCCACATGGACGCCGATGACCGCCCAGCCCGCCGCCTGACCCCGTGCCCGACCCGGCCGACCTTGTTCACATGCAGGCCGCGCTGGCGCTCGCGCGGCGGGGCCTGGGCAACACTTGGCCGAACCCGGCGGTAGGCTGCGTCGTCGTGCGGGACGGCCGCGTGGTCGGCCGCGGCTGGACCCAGCCGGGCGGGCGGCCGCATGCCGAGACGGAAGCCCTGCGGCGCGCCGGCGAGCTGGCGCG
>NZ_JAPSMD010000400.1 GCF_027856955.1 Falsiroseomonas oryzae
GCCCGGCCCCGCCTGCTACGGCGCCGGCGGGCAGGAGCCCGCGGTGACCGACGCCAACCTGGTGCTCGGCTACCTGGACCCCGAGCGCTTCCTCGGCGGCCGCCGCCGGCTGGACCGCGCGGCGGCGGAGGCGGCGGTGGCGCGCCTGGCCGCGAAGCTCGGCCTCGATCCGCTGGACTGCGCCGCTGGCATCCACCAGCTGGCCAATGTCGCGATGGCCGAGGGCATCCGCGTGGCGACGGTGCGCCGCGGCGTGGACCCGCGCGGCTTCACCCTGTTGGCCTTCGGCGGCGCAGCCGGATTGCACGCGAGCGCGGTGGCGCGCGACCTCGGCATGACGCGCGTCGCCGTGCCGCTGCTCGCCGCCGGCCTCTCCGCCTGGGGCATGCTGCAGACCGACCTGCGCACCGAACTGTCCCGGAGTCTCGCCGACGCCACCGGCCTGCCCGACGATGCCGCGCTGCGCGCGCTGTTCGCCGGGCTGGAGCAGGAGGCGCGCGCCCGCTTGGCCGCCTGGATGCCGGGCGCGCCCGAGATCCGCCGCAGCGCCGACATGCGCTATGGCGAGCAGGTCTTCGAGGTGGGCGTGCCGCTGGACGCCGTGCCCTGGGACGTGACGCCTGATCCCCCGGGCCTGCCCGCCCGCGTCGCCGAGGCCTTCCACGCGCGGCACGAGGCGCTGTTCACCTATGCGCTGCGCGGCGAGGAGGTGGTGCTGGTGACCGCCCGCGTCGCCGCCGTGGGCAAGCTGCCCGCCCGCCCCGCCCCGCTGCTGCCGGTGCGCGCGCCGGCGGCGCCTTCGGGGATGCGCCGCGCCCGGATCGGCGGGGCGATGCACGACCTTCCGGTGTGGGGGTTCGGGGAGTTGGCACCGGACCAGCGCGTGGCGGGGCCGGCGATCGTGGAGAGCGACACGACGACGGTGCTGTTGCTGCCGGGGGATGTCGCACGGCTGGATGCGGGGGGGTGGTTGGAGGTGGGGGTGGGCCGGTGAGGCGGCAGGAAAGGCGCACCATGGCCGCTCATCGCTGGCTCATGCGACTCTCTCACGCCTACGGTCCGCAAGAGCCTTGACCCTTTGGCGATGCAGCATTCAGAAGTCGCAGTTGAGGCACGGCGTAATGGCAAACCAGCGATGACACTCGATATCCGCGGAAGCCTAAAGAACACAAAGCTGAGCTCGAACAAATATATCGTTTTAGAGGAATTAATCTCGAACTCTATCGAGGCATTTCTTATCAGAAAACATCAAGAAAAATCGGCTCTAGACTGCAATATAAAGATAAGAATCGATATATTTCCAGCAGATTTACTGGGCGATCAGCTCGATTTGTCGATATCCTGCACGGACAATGGATGTGGATTGGGAGAGGATCAGACGAAGGCGTTCCTCACAAAGGACACCTCCTACAAGGACGACCTAGCCGTAGCTGGTATAGGAAAATGCCGAGGAGCTGGTCGAATTCAGTTTTTCCACCACTTCAGTCTAGTGGGAATTGCGAGCACCTATCGTTCTGGCACAGCGCTTCTTAAGCGTGTGCTCGCGCCACATGAAGGCCGCAAGATTATCGACTTCGTAGATTTCACTACGGAGAAAGGCGACGAGTCCGAAATTGGCACGACGATCACGCTGGCTAACTTAAAACCCTCTGTACGCAATGCAATCTATGCAGAGGAGTCGCTGGCAGAAATTTTCTCTGCAGAGAGCGTGAAGCGCTATATGCTGATGGCGCTACTACAGAGACTTGTTAGCCTGAAACCTATCTTGGGTGATTTTGAGATTTCCTTCGAGACTAAGTACGCCAAAACTGAGAAATTGGAGACGACGACTCTCAAGAAATCTGATCTCCCCGTCGTATCAACAACCCGCGATATCGCCATTGAGGAACGTGATCCGAAATCGGGACATGAACTCGGGCGGCAGCAGTTCTTTAAGCTGTCCCACTACAAGCTCGACGCTGCCGTTTACGATCTTCCAAAGAACGCTATTTCGTTGTGCGCCAAGTCCTCGCCGGTCCAGGACGTGACGTCACGCTACCTCCGCACGCGAACAGAACAGAATAATGCAATCAGCGGCTTTCACCATCTCGTTCTGATTGAAGGCGATGTCTTCGATCGACGTGTAAACGAGCAGCGCGATGGTTTCGATGGCATCCCCGCTGAGATCCCGTCCGGGGACATGTTTTCTGACGAAACGGTTTCGTACCAGGCTATCTATGAGAAGATCGACCCTATCATCGATGAACTGGTCGCTCCAGCCGATTGGAACAAGGATGTCATTCTGAAAGATGTTGCCGAAACGTTCGGTGTCTCAGCTGCTATGCTCGCCGACACAGAAACGAGGGTTCGGTATGGCGACAGCGCTAAGTCGGTCGCTGAGCGCGCGCTGAAAAAATATCAGGATCGCATCATATCCGAAACAGCCGAGATACTGAGCCTTAAGCAAGAAATTGTGAACTCAGAGCCAGATTCCGAAGAATTTCGGCGTAAAATTAATGAACTGTCTTGGAAATACACGGCAGCACTCAAGAATTTTGATATGGCCCATTTATCACAACTCGTTGTGAGGAGAGCAGCGATTGTTGAAATACTTTCTCTCGCTTGCGCACAGAAGCTTCTTATCCAGAAACCATCGGATAACCGACGGAAGGACGAACGCCTGATACACAGCGTATTTTTTCCAATGCGAAAGGATAGTCTTGATGTTCCGGAGCACGATATATGGCTACTTAGTGAAGAGTATCAATATTATGATTATATTTCATCGGATAAGCCGCTCTCCCAGATTGAGTGGTCCAATGGAGTAAAGCTATTTGAAGGTAATATCGACAAGGATTTTGATGAAATCCTCAAGCGTAGGATTGATGAAAATGGGGCCAAACGTCCGGACATTGCCGTCTTTAGCAAAGAAGGTTCGGCCATAATTATTGAATTCAAGGCGCCCGGCGTTCATATGGATGACCATGTGAACGATCTGTATGAATATGCCCATTTGCTCGCGGCGAAATCAAATGGGCGTCTAAGGAAGTTCTACGGGTACCTCATTGGCGATAGCTTGAACCCATTGAGAATGGGCGGGTGGACGCGTTTTCCCACAGGAAAAGGCTTCTTTAACACGTACGAGGTTCGAGATCCGGAAACCCCCCGTGTCTTAGGCGAACTTTATGCCGAGACTCTTTTCTTTGAAGATGTTGTTGAGCGTGCCAGGAAGCGTATTGCCGTGTACCAGCAAAAGCTGCAAATCGACTTAACAAAGCGATAAATCGATGTCTGGTCGCTCGTAATCAGTGGTTGAAAAAAGGAATATAATCCGACATCATATGAGGATGCCCCCTCCTCCCCCAGCCTTCCCCCTCCGCCGCTCCACCCCCCGCCCCTGGCGCCCGCTGACCGACGCCGAGTGGCAGGCCCTCTCCGCCATCCTCCACCGCTCCGGCCGCGGCCGCCCGCCGCGCGATGCCCGCCGCTGCTGGGACGGCATCTTCTGGATCGCCTGCTCGAAGCTGCCCTGGCGCGCCCTGCCGCCGGCATTCGGCCGCGCCGATTCCGCCCATCGCGCGCTGCGCCGCGCCGCCGCGGCCCATCACCTGCACCGGATGCTGCTGCGCGTCTCCGACCATCCGGGCTTCGCCGGCGACGCGCTGCAACCCATCGAGTGGTTCATCGTGCGCGCCTGGCGCCGCGCCTTCCGCATCACCCCCGGCGCCATCGCCTTCGCCCGCCGCCTCGGCCTGGCCAGCGCGTTGCCGGCCGAGCCCTTCTGGCTGCCGCAGCCGGATTTGTCCGAAGCCGTCGCGGCCATCGCGCGCAAAGCGGCAAAGTGGGCGGGCGGGCTGCCGCTGGAATTCCTGCAGGCGCTGCATTTCCTGATGCGCCGCGCGGGCGGGGAGCCGCGGATGTGGCGGACGACGGGGTGAGGCGCGCGCGTCGGTGCCCGGAAGGTCGGTCGCGCCCCCACCCGCCTCGCTCCGCTCGGCACCCTCCCCCGCCTGCGGGGGAGGGAACAGCCTCACAGCGGCCGGCAGGCCTCCTCCAGCCAGGCGCGCGTCGGCGCGTCCACCGCCGGCCCCACCTCGGCCAGCACGCGCGCATGATAGGCGTCCACCTGCGCCCGCTCGGCCGGCGCCAGCATCGCCGGCTCGATCAGCGCGCGGTCATAGGGCGCCAGCGTCAGCACCTCGAAGTCCAGGAAGGGCTTGCGCTGGCCGGGCCGGGGCGCGGCGGGCTTCACCAGCAGCAGGTTCTCGATGCGGATGCCGTAGGCGCCCGGCTCGTAGAAGCCCGGCTCGTCGGATAGGATCATGCCGGGCTTCAGCGGCACGGGCTTGGCGGCGCGGCTGATGCCGGCCGGGCCCTCGTGCACGCTCAGGAAGCTGCCGATGCCGTGGCCGGTGCCGTGGTCGTAGTCCAGCCCCGCCTCCCACAGCGGCCGCCGCGCGATCGCGTCCAGGTGCGGGCCCGCCACGCCCTCGGGGAAGCGCATCGCGGCCAGCGCCAGGTGGCCCTGCAGCACGCGGGTGTAGCGTTCGCGCAGCTCCGACGGCGGTGCGCCGGGGCCGGTCCACAGCGTGCGCGTCACGTCGGTGGTGCCGTCGCGGTACTGCGCGCCGGAATCCAGCAGGAACACCTCGTCGGGGCGGATGGCGCGGTCGGTCTCGGGCGTCGCGCGGTAATGCACGATGGCGCCATGCTCGCCGGCGCCGGCGATGGCGGGGAAGCTCTCGGCCACGAAGTGCCGGCCCTCGCCGCGCAGCGCCAGCAGCTTCGCGGCGGCGGCCATCTCGGTCAGGCCGTCGCGGGGCGCCGAGGCGAACCAGCACAGGAACCGCGCCAGCGCCGCCGCGTCGCGCCGGTGGGCGGCGCGCGCGCCCTCCTGCTCGGTCGGGTTCTTGCAGGCGCGCGGCAGGCGGCAGGGGTCCTCGC
>NZ_JAPSMD010000401.1 GCF_027856955.1 Falsiroseomonas oryzae
CCGCCACGCGGGAGATCGCCCGCAGCGTCGCCGATGCGGCGCGCGGCACCGGCGCGGTCTCGACCGCGATCGGGGCCGTGCGGGCCGAGGCCGAGGGCAGCGCCGCCGCGCTCGATGCGCTGCGCGGCACCGCCCAGGACATCGCGCGGCAGGGCGAGGGGCTGCAGGTTGCGCTGGACGGCATGTTGCGACGCCTGCGCGCGAGTGCGTGACGCAGCTTGACAATCTGTGGTGGCGTCGGCCAGCGTGGCTCACCTCGTCTTGGTTGAGTGCGAAAGGTCGAACCGTCCATGTCCCTGCGCCTCCGGATGCTGTCGGGCCTCGCAGCGGCTGCGCTTCTCGCCATGCCGGCGGCGGCGGCGACCTACGGCTTCACCCAGGGCGGCTGGGTGGATGTCGGGCTCAATCCGCAGCCCGGCCAGCTGACCTTCAGCTTCACGGGCGTCGACACCAACGGCGACAACACGCTCACCGGCGGTTCGCTGGCGAGCGTCAACGAGGTGACGTCCTTCGCGCTCTCCTTCACCGGGAACGCGCTGATCCCCGCCTTCTCCCAGGGCCTCCCCGATCTGACGCTGCTGACGTTCCCGCTCGGCACGGCCTCCTTCGCCGATGCCGCGGCGCTGCTGCAGACCTTGTCGGGCGATCTGTCCGTGCTGGTGGGTGGCGCGATCGGCGGGGGCGGCTGCGATGGCGTCGAGTTCTGTGGCCTCATCACGGACGCGGCCAGCGGGCAGATCCTGTTCACCGCCGCGGTCCCGGTCTCGGAGCCGGCAACGCTCGGCCTGTTCGGGCTCGCCCTGGCCGGGCTGGTCGCGGCGGGCCGACGCCGCGCGGAGTGACGCGACAGGCCATCGGGCCGGGCAGACCGGAAGCTCCGCCCGCAGCGCCTACAGCGTCAGCTTGAATCCCTCATGCGTCGCTCGGAAGCCGAGCCGCGCATAGAAGCGGTGGGCGTCGCCGCGGGCCTTGTCGCTCGTCAGCTGCACCAGCGCGCAGCCGCGCGCCCGGCATTCCTCGATCGCCCAGGCGATCATCCGCTGGCCGAGGCCGGTGCCGCGGGCGCCGGCAGCCACGCGCACCGCCTCGATCTGCCCGCGCCAGGCACCCAGCCGCGACAGGCCGGGGATGAAGGTCAGCTGCAGCGTGCCGGCCACGATCCCATCCTGCTCGGCCACCGCCACCATCTGGTTCGGATCGGCCTCGATCGCGGCGAAGGCATCGAGGTAGGCCGGCGCCAGCGGCAGCCGTGCATCCTCCCGACCGCGGCCGAGCCCGTCATCGGCCAGCAGCGCCACGATGGCGGGCAGGTCGGCGGCGGTGGCGCGGCGGAATGCGGCGGTCAAGGCGCCATGCCCTGAACGTCACGGCTAGAGCGGTTTCCGCTCGGCTGTGCTCGCGGCAACCGCTCAAGCTCATTGTTTGTCGCATTTTCCGAGTCGTCAGGCGGCTCCGCCTGACTTGAAAATGCTCTAGGAGCCTCGCGGCCCGACCGGGCGGGCCGGCGCGTCGGCCGCGTCGTCAGACCAGGAAGATCCACATCAGCACGAGGATGATGATGGTCGCGCCGGCCGCCCAGGTCGTGCCGGCCATGAACGCCTCGTAGAAGCCCCGGCGCTCGGCCATGATGTCCTCGGACTTCACCTCGACCAGCTCAAGCGTCGTCGGGCCATGGTCGGCCATCGTCGAATTCCCCATTCCGCTCAACCTCGTGCCCCGCTTGTAGGAAGCGGGGCGGGCAGCGGCAAGGGGTTGGCCAGGACGCCCTCGGCGGTTTGCGCGGCGATGCGCGCGACCGCGCCCTCCACCCGGACGCGGCCGGCCGCCAGCCAGGCCAGGGCCGCGGGATAGAGCCGATGCTCCTGTGCCAGCACGCGGGCGGCCAGGGTCGCCTCCGTGTCATCCGGCAGCACGGGAACCGCGGCCTGGGCCAGGATCGGGCCGTCATCCACCCCCGGCCGCACCAGGTGCACCGTGCAGCCATGCAGCCGCACCCCCGCCGCCAGCGCGCGCGCATGTGTGTCGAGCCCCGGGAAGGCCGGCAGCAGGGAGGGGTGGATGTTCACCAGCCGGTCCTGCCAGCGCGCGACGAAGCCCTCGGTCAGCACCCGCATGAACCCGGCCAGCGCCACCAGCCGCACGCCATGCCCGTGCAGCTCCGCCTCCATGGCGCGTTCGAAGGCGGCACGGTCGCGCCCGAAGACGCGGGATTCCACCACGGCGGTCGGGATGCCATGCGACCGCGCCAGCTCCAGGCCGGCGGCGTCCTCGCGGTTCGAGAGCACCAGCGCGATCTCCGCCGGATAGGCAGGGTCCGCCGCCGCGGCCAGAAGCGCGGCCATGTTGCTGCCGCGCCCGGAGATCAGGATCGCGGTGCGGGCGCGCTGCGTCACGCGGGCCAGCCCGCGCCGAGGTTGTCGATCCGCACCGCCGCCGCGCCCGCGCCGGGCTCGATCGCCCCGATGCGCAGCGCCGTCTCGCCTTGCGCGGCGAACAGGTCGGCGGCCTCCTCGGCCCGGTCGGCCGCGACCACGACCACCATCCCGACGCCGCAGTTGAACACCCGCAGCATCTCCTCCGCCGCGATGCCGCCGGCGCGCGCCAGCCAGGCGAAGACCGATGGCACCGGCCAGGCGCGCGCGTCCAGCGCCGCCACCACGCCCTCCGGCAGCACGCGCGGCAGGTTGCCCGGCAGCCCGCCGCCGGTGATGTGCGCCGCCGCCTTCACCAGCCCCGCGCGATGCGCCGCCAGCAGCGGCTTCACGTAGATCCGCGTCGGCGCCAGCAGCGCCTCGGCCACGCTTCCGCCAGCGGCGAACGGGGCAGGGGCCGCGAGCGTCAGGTTGGTGGCGGCCAGCACCCGCCGCACCAGGGAGAAGCCGTTGGAATGCACGCCCGAGCTCATCAGCCCCAGCAGTACGTCGCCCGGCCCGATGTCGCCGCGCGGCAGCAAGGCCCCGCGCTCCGCCGCGCCGACGGCGAAGCCGGCCAGGTCGTAGTCGCCGCCCTTGTAGAGTCCCGGCATCTCCGCCGTCTCGCCGCCCACCAGCGCGCAGCCGGCGATGCGGCAGCCTTCGGCGATGCCGCCGATCACCGCGCGGGCCTGCGCCACCTCCAGCTTCCCGGTGGCGAAGTAGTCCAGGAAGAACAGCGGCTCCGCGCCCTGCACCACCAAGTCGTTGACGCACATCGCCACCAGGTCCTGCCCGACCGTGCCGTGGATGCCGCTGTCGATGGCGAGCTTGAGCTTGGTGCCCACCCCGTCGGTGGAGGAGACCAGAACGGGATCGACGAAGCCGGCCGCCTTGAGGTCGAACAGCGCGCCGAAGCCGCCGAGGCCGCCCATCGTGCCGCTGCGGTCGGTGGCGCGCGCCAGCGGCTTGATCGCCTCCACCAGCGCGTCGCCTGCCTCGATGTCCACCCCGGCGTCGCGGTAGGTCAGGCTGGTCATGGCGGCCCTCGATCGGCTATGCGCAGGGTATCGGACAGGATGGGCAGGATGCCGATCGGCCACCAGGGCAGCCAGGATGGCAGCCAGCACGGCATGCGGCGCATCTGCGCGGGGCGCGGACACAACCACGGCCGGGCGGGGCGCGCAATCGCCGCGCTGGCGGCGCTGTGGCTGGGTGGTGCGCTGGTCGCCGCGGGCGCCGTGCTCTCGCCGCCCGCGCTGGCGCAGTCCGACAACCCGCTCGTGCAGCGCAATGTCCCCGCCGAGGCAACGGCCGAGAACGCCGTGGTCGCGCGCGACCGGGCGCTCGCCGCCGGCCAGCGCATCGCCTATGAGCGCATGGCGGAGGCGCTGGGCCTGCCGCGCACCGCCTCCGACTCGCAGATCGAATCCATGGTCGCCTCCCTGGTGATCGAGAGCGAGCGCGTCACCCAGCGCGGCTACAGCGCGCGCATCACGGTCAACTTCAACCCGCCCGGCAGCGGCATGGCGCGTGCCCCGGCCGCCCCGCCGCCCGTCCCCGGGGGGGCTGCGCAAGGCGGCGGTGGTGCAGCCGTCGCGACGGTGGAGGCCGCGGCGCGCTACCGCTCCTTCGGGGAATATGTCGAGCTGACCCGCCGCCTCGGCGCCTCCCCCGCGGTCGCACGGGTCGAGGTGGTCTCGGTCTCCGGCGAGATGGCGCGCTTCCGGCTCGGCCTGCGCAGCCAGCCGGGCGACGCGGTGGCGGAACTCGGCCGCGGCGGCGTGCAGATGGCGCAGGGCGATCCGCGCCTCGGCGAGGGATGGCGCCTGGGCCTTGGCCTCCGCTGAGCAACCGGGGCCGGAGGATGCGGGGAAGGCTGGCGCAACCCCTGCGGAAGCCGGCCTCTTCACGCTGCCCAACGCCATCACCTTCGCCCGGCTCTGCGCCGTGCCCGCGGCGGTCTGGCTGGTGCTGCAGAATCGCCTCGACCTCGCCTTCTGGCTGTTCGTCGCGGCCGGCGTCTCGGACGGGATCGACGGCTGGCTGGCGCGCGTCACCCAGACGCGGTCGCGCCTCGGCGCCATCCTCGACCCGGTGGCGGACAAGGCGCTGCTGGTCTCGATGTATGTCACGCTCGCCGCGGTCGGCGTGCTGCCGGACTGGCTGGCCATCCTCGTCGTCTTCCGCGACCTGCTGATCGTGGGCGGCGTGATCGTGCTCTACGTGCTCGGGCAGCCGCCGGCGATCCATCCGATCATGCTGTCCAAGGCGAACACCGTGCTGCAGATCGCACTCGCCGCGGCCGCGCTGCTGGTGGCGGGCTGGCGGCTGGAGGCCGGGCCGCTGCTGGACCTGCTGGTCTGGGCGACCGCGGCCACCACCTTCGCCTCCGGCGCGGTCTATGTCTGGCGCGCGGCGAGGCGGCCGCGGTGAAGGAGGACGCGAAGGCCCCGCCCGCGCCGCTGCCCGCGCCGCGGCCGCCCGCGCCGCCC
>NZ_JAPSMD010000402.1 GCF_027856955.1 Falsiroseomonas oryzae
CTCGGCAGGGCGGCGCCGGCCGGCACAGGGGCGCCGGCAAGCCACGCCGCCAGCGCCGGCACGGCCGCCTTGGTCCAGGCCCAGATGCGCGCGCCATGCGGCACGTCCACGAAGCCGAAGCGCCCGCATTCCGCGCCCGTGCGGTCCACGCAATGCCGCTCGAAGACGGCCAGGTAGTCGGAGGGGCGCGCCGTGCGCTTGCCGGCCTTCACCTCCGCCGCCAGCCGGCCGATGCGCACCAGGGCGCGGAACTCGTAGCCGGTCAGCAGCGTGCCTGCGCCGCCATTGCCCCAACTGCCCAGCGCGCGGCGATGCGCATCCTCCGCCGCGTCCAGGAAGCCCGTGAAGTCCTCCCGCCGTGACGGGAAGGAGGGCCAGACCGGGAAGCTGGCCGCGAAGCCCTCCGCCACCAGGTCGAGGTTGAAGGTGCGCCGCTCCTTCGCCTCCGGGCCCAGCCGGTCGCGCTCCGCCTTCTCCAGGAAGGGCGCGACATAGGCCAGCATCCGCCCGTTCGAATCCACTGCCTCGCCGGCCAGGATCACCGCCAGGTCGCGCAGCTTCCCGCCGCTGCGGCCGAGGCGCTGCGACCGTATGCTGCGCAGCGCGCGGGTGGCGCGCTCCGCCGCCGCGTCGTGCCGCTTCGCACCGCCATCATGGACGCGCGGCGTGAAGTAGGCGGCGAAGCCGCGCGGCACCTTGCCGTCCCGCTCCAGCCCTTCCAGCACCAGCAGCGCCGCGTCGAGCAGCTTCTGCGACCGCTCCGGCGGGCCGGCGAAGTTGCGCTTCTCCGGCGTGTCCACCGAGACCAGGCGGAACGGCACGCTGAGCCGCATCGTGTCGCCGTCGCCGGTCTCCGCCTCGCCGGGCGGCGGCAGCACCAGCTTGGCCTTGGCCGGGGGAAAGCGTGGCACGTCCATGGCAGGGCCCTCCGCCTGCGCGCCGGCACGGCGGGGCGCCGCGCCATGGCGACGGCCTGAGGCTGCCACGGCCTCGGCGTCGCGCGCAAAGCCTTCCTGGAGGCGGCCTTCAGCCCGGCCCGTCGAGCCGGATGCCGAGCCCCGCATACATCTCCCGCAGCCGCTTCGCATAAGGCTCGGCGCCGAACTTCGCGGCCTGCCGCGGGCCGCGTGCGGCCAGCTCCGACCGCAGCGCCGCATCCGTGTCCAGCCGCTGGATCGCCTCCGCCAGGGCGCGGGTGTCGTAGGGATCGACCAGCAGCGCCGCATCGCCAGCCACCTCCGGCAGCGAGGAGGTGTTGGAGGTCAGCACCGGCGTGCCGAGATGCATGGCCTCCACCACCGGCAGGCCGAAGCCCTCGTACAGGGAGGGGAACAGCAGCGCCCGCGCGCCGCGCACCAGGCCCATCAGCAGCCGGAACGGCACGTAGTCGATCAGCATGATCCGGTCGCGCAGCCGGCGCGTCAGGCCCTGGACGCCCTCGATCGGACCCTTCGGCATGAACTCCCGCCGGTCGTCCTCGTAGAGCAGGGCGAGCTCCTTGTGCGAGTTCCAGGCCTGCTTGCCGCAGATCACCAGCGGATGCGGCGAGCCGGAGGCGAGATGCGCCTCGATCAGCCGGCCGACATTCTTCTTCGGCTCGATCGCGCCGAAGAACAGGAAGTAGGACTGCCAGCCGAGGCCGAAGAAGCCCTGCAGCTCGTCGCGCACCATCGCCTCGGGCTTCAGCGTGGCGACGTCCGGCATCTCCACCGCCTGGTAGGTGTTGGTGACCTTCGCCTCGGGCACGCCCAGCAGGTTGATGACGTCGCGCCTCGAGGCCTCGCTGACGGTGACGATATGCGCCGCGCGTTCCGCGATGCCGCGCACCGTGCCGAGGTAGCGCTTCTTGTTGTCCAGCGTGGTGAAGGGCAGGCGCAGCGGCACCAGGTCGTGGATGGTGTAGATGTTGGGCATGCCCTCCGCGGCCAGCGGCACCGGATAGGTCCAGTGCATCAGCCGCGGCCCGCCGGGGATGCGCACGCGGCCGAAGCGGTGCGTCGCGCCGAAGCCCAGCACGGCCGCGCGGTACAGGCCGGGCACGTTCCAGATCCGATCGAAGGCCGGCATGCGCGCGGCCAGCGCCGTGGTCTCGACGCTGCCGACCGGGACCGGCACGGCATCCACGCCGGCGCGCAGGCGGACCATGCGCAGGACGTCGTCGATCGGCCTCTGCCAGCCCGGCATGTCGCCGCGCGGGTCGAAGAAGGTCACTTCCCGCAGCAGGCCGTCCTGCCCGGAGGAGGAGCGGTGGCCGTAGAGCACGCCCACCTCGGCGCCCAGCGCCTGCAGCCGGCGCGAGAGCCCGCGCGCATAGGTCGCGACGCCGGTGCCCTGCTCCAGCCCGAGGTTGTAGCCGTCGATGGCGATGAGCGGTCGATCCACCCGCATGTCCCCCTTGCCGCCGCCCTTAAGGGCCGGCGTGGCGCCCCCGTCAACCAAGTGGCACATGGGGCTGGCGCGATGCGCGGCCCTGGTGCCTGATGCGCGGGTGGAACGGGCGGCGCGACCGGAGAACAAGGCGAGCGAGGCCGCGGGACGCGGCGCGGCCCGTCCGCGCGCGGCCGAGGGCCTCGTGCTGCTCGCGCTGTGGCTGCTGCGGATCGCGGTGGCGCTGCTGCTGGCCCTGCCGCTGCTGCTGCTGGCGCTGTGGCTGTTCGGGTAGGCTACAGCGCGCGCCAGCCGATATCGCGGCGGCAGAATCCGCCCGGCCAGTCCACCACATCGACTGCCGCGTAGGCCGCGTCCCGCGCCGCGCGCAGCGTCTGGCCTGTCGCGGCCACCGTCAGCACGCGGCCGCCATCGGCCACCAGCGCCCCGTCCTCCCGCCGGGCCGTGCCGGCGTGGAAGAGCTGCACGCCCGGCACCTGGGCCGCGCGCTCCAGCCCGCGGATCTCCGTGCCCTTGCGCGGCGTGCCGGGATAGCCCTCGGCGGCCATCACCACGACCAGGCTGGGATGCGCTTCCCACCGCAGGTCGAAGCGAGACAACTCGCCGTCGCAGGCGGCCAGCAGCGCCGGCAGCAGGTCGGACCGCAGCCGCAGCATCAACGCCTGGCATTCCGGGTCGCCGAAGCGGACGTTGAACTCGATCAGCTTCGGCCCATCACCCGTCAGCATCAGCCCGGCGAACAGCACGCCCTGGAACGGCGCACCGCGCTTCGCCATCTCGGCCAGGGTCGGGCGGATGATGCGGTCCATCGCCTCGTCGCGGAGCGCATCCGTGAAGGCGGGCGGCGGGGAATAGGCGCCCATGCCGCCGGTGTTCGGCCCCGTGTCGCCCTCGCCCACGCGCTTGTGGTCCTGCGCCGCGGCCATCGGCAGCGCGGTGGTGCCGTCGCACAGCGCGAAGAAGCTGACCTCCTCGCCCGGCAGACATTCCTCGATCACCACGGAGGCGCCGGCGGTGCCGTGCACGCGGCTTTCCATGATGTCGGCGATCGCAGCCTCGGCCTCCTCCACCGTGGACGCCACAACCACGCCCTTGCCGGCCGCGAGCCCATCCGCCTTGACAACGATGGGCGCGCCCCGCTGGAGGATGTAGGCGCGCGCGGCGGCCGGGTCCTCGAAGCGGGCCCAGGCGGCGGTCGGCACGCCGGCGGCGTCCGCGACCTCCTTGGTGAAGGCCTTGCTGCCTTCCAGCCGCGCCGCCGCGGCAGTGGGGCCGAAGCACTTGATGCCCGCAGCGGCGCAGGCATCCGCGAGGCCGAGCGTCAGCGGCGCCTCCGGGCCGGCCACCACGAGGTCCACCTTCTCCACCTTGGCGAACCCGACCAGCTTCGCGATCTCGGTCGCGCCGATCGGCACGCACTCCGCCAGCTCCGCGATGCCCGGATTGCCCGGCGCGCACCACAGCTTCGTCAGCAGGGGGGACGCCGCCAGCGCCCAGCACAGCGCATGCTCGCGGCCGCCGCCGCCCACCACCAGAACGCGCATGCGATCCCTCCGCGGCACAGGTTCCGCCCGCCGGCGTCCTAGCATAGGGTCGGCCCATGGACAGCACGCCGGCGCCCAGCAACAACATCCCGGAATTCAGCGTCTCCGAGATCTCCGGCGCCGTGCGCCGCACGCTGGAGGGCGCCTTCGGCCGGGTGCGCGTGCGCGGCGAGATCACGGAGTGCAAGCGCTACCCGTCCGGCCACATCTACCTGTCGCTGAAGGACGAGAACGCGAAGCTCGAATCGGTGGTCTGGAAGACCAGCGTGCCGCGGCTGTCGGTGCAGCCGGAGAACGGCGTGGAGGTGATCGCCACCGGCCGCCTGACCACCTACGCCGACCGCTCGAAATACCAGCTCGTCATCGACCGCCTGGAATACGCCGGCGAGGGCGCGATGCTCGCGCGAATCGAGAAGCTGCGCGTGAAGCTGGCGGCCGAGGGCCTGTTCGAGGAGTCCCGCAAGCGCCGCCTGCCCGCCCTGCCGCGCGTGGTCGGCGTGGTGACCAGCGAGGCCGGCGCCGTCATCCAGGACATCCGGACCACCATCGCCCGCCGCTTCCCGCGCTGGATCATCCTCTGGCCCGTGCCGGTGCAGGGGCAGGGCGCTGCGGAGCGGATCGCCGCCGCCATCGCCGGTTTCGGCGAGCTGCCGCCCGACGGCCCCATTCCCCGCCCGGACGTGCTGATCGTCGCGCGCGGCGGCGGCAGCCTCGAGGACCTGATGGCCTTCAACGAGGAGGTGGTGGTGCGCGCCGCCGCCGCCTGCCCGATCCCGCTGATCAGCGCGGTTGGCCACGAGACCGACACGACGCTGATCGACTTCGCCGCCGACCGCCGCGCGCCGACCCCGACTGCCGCCGCGGAGCTCGCCGTGCCGGCGCGGGCCGAACTGCTGGCCGCGCTGGACCAGACCGGGGCGCGGCTGCGCGGCGCCGCCA
>NZ_JAPSMD010000403.1 GCF_027856955.1 Falsiroseomonas oryzae
CCTGGTGCAGGAGCCGCGCCATGACCGCGCTCTCCGCCGGCCCGTGCCGCCCCACGCCGCCGGTCGGCAGATAGAGCGGCGGCACGGGTTGCGCCTCGCCCCAGGCCAGCGCGGCGGTGACCCGGTCGGCCAGGGCGCGGCTCGGCACGCCGCCCGGCCGCACCGCCGCGCCCATGATCACCACCACCGCCCTGCCGTCGTCGCCCTGGGTCACGCAGCACGCGCTAGCCCGGCCGCGGCCGGCAGGAAACACCCGACGCAAATTTCGTGTCGGTCAGCTGGTCGGTCATCGACCATAAGGCGATGATCGGCTACGCTAACGAAAACGTTATGCGAATGGCCGGGGAGCCATCATGGTTGCCGCCTATCTGATGCAGTTGCCGAGCCCGCCGCGACGTAACGTCTTCCGCGAATGGGCAGGCGGCATGGGGACGTCGCTGGCCAGCGACCGGACCGTAGCCGGGCACGACCCCGGCTACTACGACATCCCCTTCTCCACCCTGCTCTACGTGGCGCGCGTCGCGGAGCAGGAAGGCGTCGCCTATCGCTACGTGGACGGCCAGGCCAGTTCCGCCTTCGACCGGGAGGCGTTCCTGGCCGATGTCGCGCGCGACCGGCCGGCCGTGCTCGTCACCGTCGTCAACATCCCCTCCCTGGAGCCCGACCTGGCGCTGATCGGCGCGGCGCGCGCTGCCGCGCCGGGGCTGAAGGTCATCCTGCTCGGCCCGACCGCGAAGTGGTTCAAGGACCGCATCCTGCGCGAAGGCCATGCCGACTTCGTCATGGAGGAGAGCGAGGAGCTGCTGACCGGGAAGAACGTCGCGAAGCTCGTCGCCGGCGAACCGGTCTCCGCGCTGGAAGGCGGCAGCGCCTGGGGGGATGGCGCGCTGCGCCCGCAACCCTCGCGCACGCCGATGAAGACGCTCGATTTCGTCGACTTCCCAGCCTACGAGCTGCTCGATTTCAGCCGCTACGAGAGCGACTACTACTTCGGCGAGAAGATGCGCTACGCGACCGTCTTCACGACGAAGGGCTGCCCCTACAAGTGCGGCTACTGCCCCTATCCCTTCGGCTTCGGCAACCGCCTGATCTACCGCAGCCCGAAGAAGGTGGGCGACGACATCGAACGCCTGGTGCGCGACTTCGGCGTGAAGCAGATCCTGTTCCGCGACCAGGTCTTCACCATCAACCGCAAGCACGCCGCGGCGGTGTGCGAGGAGCTGATCCGCCGTGACCTCGGCGTGAAGTGGGTGTGCGAGACCCGCTACGACGTGGTGGACGAGGCGATGCTGGACCTGATGTACCGCTCCGGCTGCCGCGAGGTGCATTACGGCCTGGAATCCGCCGATCAGGAGATGTTCGGCGCCATCGCGAAGTCGGACGGGCCGCAGTCGCTCGAGCTGTTCGAGAAGGTGATCGGCTGGACCAAGGCGCGCGGCATCCGCTGCCACACCCACCTGATCGTCGGCATGCCCGACGAGAGCTGGGACACGGTGCGCAACACCGGCAAGTGGCTGCGCCGGGTGAAGCCGGATTCCATCCAGCTCGCCTACTTCATGCCCTATCCCGGCACGCCCATGCACAAGGAGCTGAAGGAGAGCCTGGCGCTCGGCGATCCCGACGCGATCGACTGGGAGGATTTCGGCTCCTTCACGCGTCCCGTCATGGCGACGAAGCACATGACGATGGAGGAGGTGAAGCGCGCCAAGGAGCTGCTCTCCTGGGACCTGCGCTACAGCCTCATGGAGCGGCTCGGCATGCGGGTGAAGCGCATGCTGGGGCTGCGCGCGGCGGCTTGATCGCCACGCGCATGGATGCCGTCGCATTCATGCTCGCGGCCGCGACGCCATGGCAGGCTGCCGGCCGTCGCGGTCCGGCATGACCCGCCGGCATGTCCTGTTCCTGAACAACCAGGGCCTCGGCGCTGTCGGAGGCGGCATCACCATCCTGCGCGCGCTGACCGCCGACCTGGCGCGCGACCACCGCATCACGCTGGTCAGCGACGATCCGCCGGGCGGCGCACCGTTCCGCGAGATCAGCGCCGCGCCCTTCGACCCCCCGCAGGACATCCGCTGGCGGCTCAAGCCCTGGTACAAGGCGCGCCACCTGGCGCAGCAGCTGGACCCCGGGCTGATCCGGGAAGCCGACGTGGTCGTTGCGCTGGATCCGCACTTCGCCCTTGCCCTGCGGACCGCGCGGCCGCGCCGGCTAATCCATCTCTCGCTGTCCTGCGTGACCCGGCAGGAATGGTTCGGCTCCTACGGCTCCGAAGGCTGGTGGTACGCGGCGCAATACGCCCTGCTCGAGCGCCGTCTGGCCGCCTGCGCGGACGCGATCATCGTCGCCAGCCCGATGCATGCGCGGGAGATGGAGCGCTTCGCCGGCTGCCGCGGCCGCCGGCTGCATGTCTTCTCGCCGGTCTTCCCGGCGCGCACGGCCCATCCGCAGCACGGCCGCGGCACGGATTTCGTCGCGATCGGCCGCATCACGCCGGTGAAGAACCTGCAGGCACTGATGCCGCTGATGAAGCGCCTGCCCGGGCTGCGGCTCACCATGCTGGGCGAAGGCGACGATCCGGCGCCGCTGCGCCGCCTGGCGGAAGCCGAGGGCGTCGCCGACCGCATCGAGTGGATCGGGGCGGTGGGCGATCCCACCCCCTGGATCGATCGCGCGACGATGCTGCTGCATCCCTCCCGCTACGAAAGCTTCGGCATGGTGGTGCAGGAGGCGATGCGCCGCGGCACCGTCCCGGCCGTCTTCGCGCAGGGCAGGGGCCGCATGAACGCCGCGACGGACCTCGTCAGGGATGGCGAGACCGGGCTGCTGGTGGACTACGACGACCCGGACGCCGCCGCCGCCGCCATCCGCGCCCTGCTTGATGCGCCGCAGCGCCTGGCCGCGATGTCCGACAAGGCGCGCGAGGCCGCGGCGCAGCTCGACCGCTTCGACTATGCCGCACGCTTCCGCGACCTGCTCGACCAGTTGCACAGGATGGACAAGGCCGCATGACGGACCGGCGCGCGCAGTTCAACCCGGCCGTCTTCCAGCACGACCCGGCCGCCACCTATCCCTGGCAGGCCTTCGGCCGCGTCACCATCGCCATGCTCACCTGGAACCGGCGCGAGCTGACGGAGCGCTGCATCGAGGCGATCTACCGCCATGCCGGCATGCCCTTCGAGCTGCTGGTGGTGGACAACGCCAGCACCGACGGCACGGTCGAGATGCTGGAGGCGATCGCCGCCGCGCAGGGTAACCTGCGCCTGCACCGCAACCCCGAGAATGTCGGCCGGCTGCGCGGCATCCAGCAGGTCCGCGACATCCTGCCGCCGGACGGCCTGGTGCTCTACCTCGACAACGACATCGAGTTCCTCTCCTCGCTGTTCCTGGTGCACCTGCAGAAGGCGTTCCACGCCGTGCGCCTGGCCACCGGCAAGCCCGACGCGGTGTTCGGCATCCGCCTGGTGAACTGCGAGGAGCACGGCTTCCGCCACGCCGCCGATGTCCGCCGCCTGGCGATCCCCTCCGCCGAGAACGGCGCGCCGCGCACCGGCTTCGCCGCGGTGAACAAGGACCGTGCCCCGCCAGAGCACCGCTTCGACGAGCAGGTGCTGCTCGGCGTATCGGACTTCATCATCGGCGGCTGCTGGGCCTGCCCAGTGCATCTCCTCCGCTCCGTCCCGTTCGAGACGCACTTCCCCGGCTTCATCGGCGGCGACGACGCCATCGCCTCGGCGCATTGGGCCAGCCTCGGCGTGCCGATGGGCTATCTCGAGAACGGCATCGTCGCGCGCCACCTGGACTGGCCGTACAGCGAGGAGAAGATCCAGCTCTACACGCAGCTCGCCCAGCAGCGCGCGGTGACGGATTTCTCCTACGTACTGTGGAAGATCCGGCGCTTCTTCCAGTAGCGGCAATTCATTCGCCCTCCGCCAGCAGCGCCGCATCCCCGCCCGCAGCCGCGGTGTTCACGCTGACAGTCCGCTCCGCCGCGAAGCGCGGCAGGTAGTTGGGGCCGCCCGCCTTCGGTCCCGTGCCCGACAGCCCCTCGCCCCCGAAGGGCTGCACCCCCACCACCGCGCCCACCATGTTGCGGTTCACGTAGACATTGCCCGCCGGCACCGCCGCCGCCACGCGCGCCGCGAAGCCCGCGCGCCGGCTCTGCACGCCGAGCGTCAGCCCGTAGCCGCTGCCCGCGATGCCACGCAGCAGCGGCTCCAGCGCGTCCGCCCTCCACCGCACGACGTGCAGCACCGGGCCGAACACCTCCTGCGTCAGGTCCTCCGGCCGCCGCAGCTCCACGATGCGCGGCGCGAGGAAGTTCCCCGGCTCCGGCGCGGGATGCCGGAACACCTCGCGCGCGCCCTCCGGCAGGGCGGAGAGCCAGCGCATGATCCGCGCCTTCGCCTCGGCGTCGATCAGCGGCCCGACATGCGTCGCGGGATCGCGCGGGTCGCCCAGCTTCAGCTCCGCGCAGGCGCCGGCGATCATCGCCAGCATGTGGTCGGCGGCGTCCGCCTGCAGACAGAGCAGGCGCAGCGCGGAGCAGCGCTGCCCCGCCGAGCGGAAGGCGCTGGTCACCACGTCGTCCGTCACCTGCTCGGGCAGCGCCGTCGCATCCACCACCATGGCGTTGAGCCCGCCGGTCTCCGCGATCAGCGGCACGATCGGGCCCTCCTTCGCCGCCAGGGCGCGATGGATGGCGCGCGCCGTCGCCGTGCTGCCGGTGAAGGCGACGCCGGCGATGGCAGGGTGCGCGACCAGCGCCGCGCCCGTCTCCGGCCCGCCCGGCACCAGGCGCAGCGCCTCCTCCGGCACGCCCGCATCGCGCAGCGCCCGGACGGCGAGCACGCCGAT
>NZ_JAPSMD010000404.1 GCF_027856955.1 Falsiroseomonas oryzae
GCCGGCGCTGGCGCAGCAGCGCCCCGGCCAGCAGGGCCAGCAGCGGCCGCCGCAGCGCCCGGCGCCGCCGCCCTCCACGCCGGCCAGCAGCCCGCTGGGGCCGGTGGATACCGCAGCGCGCCAGGCGATCATGGTCGATTTCGAGACCGGTGCCGTGCTGCTCGAGAAGAACCCGGACGAGCGCATGCCGCCGAGTTCCATGTCGAAGCTGATGACGATGTATGTCGTCTTCGACCTGCTGAAGCAGGGCCGCCTGCGCATGGACCAGCTGATGCCGGTCAGCGAGCGCGCCTGGCGCATGGGCGGGTCCAAGATGTTCGTGCAGATCGGCACGCAGGTCAGCGTGGAGAACCTGGCGCGCGGCGTCATCGTGCAGTCCGGGAACGACGCCTGCATCGTCCTGGCCGAAGGGATCAGCGGGTCGGAGCAGCAATTCGCCGAGCTGATGAACGAGACCGGGCGCCGGATCGGTCTGCGCAACAGCAACTTCCGCAACTCGACCGGCTGGCCCGACCCCGAGCACCGCATGACCGCGCGCGACCTGGCGGTGCTGGCGCGTCGGATCATCACCGATCACCCCGAATACTACCGCTTCTACAATGAGCGCAGCTTCCGCTGGAACGACATCACACAGGAGAACCGCAACCCCACCCTGGCGCGCGTGCCTGGCGCGGACGGTCTCAAGACCGGCCACACCGAGGAAGCTGGCTTCGGCCTCACCGCCAGTGCGGTGCGCGGTGGGCGGCGCCTGATCCTGGTGGTGAACGGCCTGACCTCCATGCGGCAGCGCGCGGAGGAGAGCGAGCGGCTGCTGGAATGGGGCTTCCGCGAGTTCGACAACGTCGTGATGTTCCGCGCCCACGAGACGGTGGAGGAAGTTCCCGTGTATCTGGGCGAGCGGCCGACCGTGCCGCTGGTTTCCGGCCAGGACCTCGTGCTCACGCTGCCGCGGCAGTGGCGACGCAGCCTGCAGGCGCGCGTGCGCTTCGAATCGCCGGTCCCCGCGCCGATCGCCAAGGGGCAGGAGCTCGGGCGGCTCGTGGTGTCGGGCCAGGGCGTGCCGGAGATGGAGGTGAAGCTCATCGCCGGCGCCGATGTGGACCGGCTGGGGCTGATCCCGCGCATCCCGGCGGTGATCGGGCGCTGGTTCGGCAGCTGAGGCGCGGGTGAGCGGACACGCGCCCGGCCGCTTCATCACGCTGGAAGGCGGGGAGGGCGCCGGGAAGTCCACCCAGGCACGCCGCCTCGCCGCCCATCTCTCTGGCCTCGGCGTCCCGGTACTGCTGACGCGCGAGCCCGGCGGCTCGGCCGGAGCGGAGGCGATCCGCGCAGTGCTGCTGAACGGGCAGGGCTTCGATCCCGTCGCAGAGGCGATGCTGATGTTCGCCGCGCGGCGGGAGCATGTCGTCGCCACCATCCGGCCCGCCCTGGCGGCGGGACTTTGGGTGATCTCGGACCGCTTCGCCGATTCCACACGCGCCTACCAGTGTCACGGCCAGGGCGTGCCGGGCGAGGTCTATCGCCGCCTGGCGGAACTGGCCCTGGAAGGGCTCTCGCCCGACCTGACGCTGATCCTCGATGTACCGCCGGACGCCGGGATGGCGCGCGCTGCGGCGCGTGGCGCGGCAGCCGACCGCTACGAGCGGCTGGATACCGGTTTCCATGCCCGCGTGCGGGCCGGCTTCCTGGCAATCGCCGCGGCGGAGCCAGAACGCTGCCAAGTCATCGACGCCGGCCAGGCGCAAGAGCATGTCTTCGCGGCCATGGCGAACGCCATTTCCCAAAAATTCGCGCTGGACGCATATAAGTGACGCGCGCGACACTGCCCGCAGCCGTGAGTGGAATTCGCCCAGCGTCGTGAACGCAGCGCTTCCGCCCGGTGCACCAGGCGGGAGGAACGGCGCCGATGACCGAAGGCGACGATACGATCAGCGGCAACCCCTGGGCGGAGACGCTGTCCGGCCTCGGCGGCGGCGACAGCATCTACGGCTTCGGCAGCAACGACCTGCTGCTCGGCGGCGAGGGCGACGACCTGCTCGATGGCGGGGACGGCGCGGATACGCTGAACGGCGGCGGCGGCCGGGACACGGCGAACTATGCCGCATCTGCCGTGGCCGTGACGATCGTGCTGGCCTCGGGGCTCGCCCTGGGCGGTCAGGCAGCCGGCGACGTCCTTCTCGACATCGAGAACGTGACGGGCTCCGCCCAGGCGGACAGTTTGGTCGGATCGGCGGGCGACAACCGGCTTGCCGGCGGCAACGGCACGGATTCGGTGGAGGGCGGGCAGGGCGGCGACACGCTGCTCGGCGGCGGCGGCTCTGATTCCGTCTCCGGTGGCGACGGCGACGATCTGTTCCTGGAGGACATCTCGCAGAACGACACGCTGCATGGCGGTGCCGGGCGCGACACGCTGTCCTTCGCCACGCTGGTGGACGTGGTCGGCGTCGGTGCATCCCTCGTGGAGGGCGGTTTTGCCGGGGCGGCGCTCGGCGACGTCTATCTCGGCATGGAGGACCTGGTCGGATCTGCGCTGGCGGACACGCTGACCGGGAACGGCCTGGCGAACCTGCTGGCAGGCGGGGCCGGGAACGACGTGATTTCCGGCCTGAACGGTGCCGACACGATCCTGGGGGAGGGTGGCAATGATTCGCTGCTCGGCGGTGGCGGCGACGACCTGCTGATCGGCGGGGCAGGGCTGGACACGCTGCGCGGCGGGCCGGGCAACGACACCTACGAGGTGGAGGATGCCGGCGACCTGCCGATCGAGGGGCCGAACCAGGGCTTCGACACCGTGCGGACGGCGCTGAACTGGACGCTCGGCATCAACCTCGAGGGCCTCGTGCTGCTGCCCGGCGCGCTGACCGGCACCGGCAACAACCTGGACAACCTGATCGAGGGCAATGCGCTGTCGAACACGCTGACGGGCAATGCGGGCAACGACACGCTGCGCGGCGGCGCGGGCGACGACACGGCGCGCGGCGGCAACGGCAACGACCGGCTGGAGGGCGGGCCGGGCAATGACCGGCTGGAAGGCGGGCTGGGCTGGGACACCATCGTCTCGCCCTTCCTGCTGGAAGAGGTGGCGCTGCGCCGCCTGCTCAGCGGCGCCCTGCTGATGACCGACCCCGCCGGCGCGGACCTGCTCTTCTCCATCGAGGAACTGCAACTCGGCGAGGTCACCTGGAAGATCGCGCCCGCGGTGGTCCCCATCGGGCCCTCCACGCCGTGGAACCTGCGCGTGACGAGGCTGGACGGGCCGGCCGGCAGCGGCTTCGGCTCGGCGGTCGGCAGCGCCGGGGATGCGGATGGCGACGGGCGGCCGGACCTGCTGGTCGGCGCGCCCGGCTTCAACGGCGGCGACGGCGCAAGCTGGCTGGTCTGGGGGAGGCAGGGCGGCTTCGGCACGAACTTCAGCCTGACGGACGGGTCTGTCCGCTTCATTTCCGACGCGCTCAGCGGTGCGCAGGCCGGGCGCTGGGTGGGCGGCTTCGGCGACACGGACGGCGACAGCTACGACGATGTCGGAATCGGCCTGCCGCTGCTGCCCTTCCTTGAGCAGGGCAGCCTGGCGCCGCAGCCGGTGGATGGCGTGGTGTCGCTGCTCCGCGGACGGACGCGGTCGGATTTCGCCGTCGTTGGCGAATCGGCCGGCTTCCTGACGGACGGCACCAGCAACACCGTCGCCTTCGGCGAAGCCGTGACCGGCCAGGTGGGTGACGTGAACGTCGCGGCCGGCGACCTGAACGGTGACGGGCTGGCGGATATCGGCATCGGCGGCAAGGCGGCCAGCGGCTACGTCTCCATCCTGCTCGGCAGCCAGAACCGGCTGAAGCAGATCGGGCTGGCCGACGGGTCGGTGACGCGCATCAGTACGGGGCTGACCGGCATCGACCAGGGCACCTCGCTCGGCGGCGGCGGAGACGTGAACGCGGACGGCTTCGACGACCTGGTCATCGGCTCGCCGGGCGTGAATGGCGGGGCGGGCGGCGCCTGGGTGCTGCTCGGCAAGGCGAATGGCTGGGGCGGGACCATCTCGCTGGGCGCCGGGGCCGGCTTCGTCACCATCAGCCCCACGGTGGCGGGCGACCAGCTCGGCCGGGCCGCGGCGGTGATCGGCGACTGGAACGGCGACGGGATCGACGATTTCGCCATCGGCGCGCCCGGCAACAACGGCGCGCGCGGCTCCGTCTTCATCGTGCCGGGCGGCAGCCTGACGTCGCCGCTGAACCTCACCACGGCGCCCGGCGTCGTCCGGTTCAACGGGGTGGACGCGCTGGATGGGGCGGGCAGCCGGCTCAGCCGCGCCGGCGACGTGAACGGAGACGGCTACGCGGACCTGCTGGTCGGCGGCGGAAACGGCGATGCCTGGCTGGTGCTCGGCCGACCGACGGCCACGACCGTGGCGGTGCAGAGCCTGGCGACGCCAGGGGTGATCAAGTTCGAGGGGACGGACGGGTTCTTCGGGCGCTCCGTTGCCGGGGCGGGGGATGTGGATGGCGACGGGCTGGACGACGTGATCGTCGGGCAGTCGAGCTTCAACGCCGGCGCCGGCGCCGCCTGGATCATCCACGGCGACCACTGGCTGGGCGTGTGAGGGCGGGTTCCCGCCCGCAGCCGCGGGTGGGAGAATGCGCGCCATGCAGGGACTGGCCTGATGGCGCGCGCGCCGAAGCCCGTGGAGTTCGAGCCGGACGAGGACGCGCCGGTGCGCGGCAACCCGGACCTCGTCGGGCACCAGGCGGCGGCGGCGGCGCTGGAGGCGGCGGCGCGCTCCGGCCGGCTGCCGCATGCCTGGCTGGTCGCGGGGCCGCCCGGCATCGGCAAGGCGACGCTGGGCTACCG
>NZ_JAPSMD010000405.1 GCF_027856955.1 Falsiroseomonas oryzae
GCACCATCCCCGCCCGCGCGCTGCTGCTCGGCGAGCGGCTCGACGCGCGCGGGCTGGACCGCGCGGGCGCGCCGCTGCCCGGCATCGTCGCCATCGCGGAGGAGGGGCCCGGCCACGCCTTCGGCCTGCGCTGGGGGGCGCTCGTCACCATCGGCATGACTGCCGAGGCGACGGAGCGGCTGGCCACGCGGTTGCGACCGCGCGTCGAGGACCCGCTGCCCCAGCCGCTGCAGGAGACCGCCGCCATCCGCGTCGGTCCCGGCGAGGAAGGGCTCGACCGCGACGGCACGGTGCACCTGAACGACCTGTCCGTGCCGCGCCTGGCGCTGGTGGCGGAGGCTCTGGCCCGCAGCGCACTGCTGTCGCACCAGGAAGCCATGCTGGAGCGCACGCTGGACCGGCTCGATCCCGTGCTGGCGCGGCTGCGCCAGGGCCGGCTCGCGCCGTCCTCCTCGGTGCTGCTGCGCTCCATCGGGGAGGTGATCGCCGCGCGCTCCCGCGCCGGGGCCCGGGTGGACACCATAGCCAAGCCCGACCTGCTCTGGGACCACCCCGGCCTGTCACCGCTCTACCTGGCCATGGCCGAGGAATGGGAGTTGGAGGAGCGGACGGAGGCGCTGTCGCGCAAGCTGGGCATGATCCGCGAGACCTCGGAGACGCTGCTCTCCCTGGTGGAGGCGCGGCGGTCGCGCGGGCTGGAAGTGGCGGTGGCGCTGATGATCGCGCTCGAGGTCGGCGCCGCGGTCTATGGGCTGCTGAAGCCGTAGGCCGCGATCGCCCTGAGTGTGCACACCGGAGGTGGGCACGGCGAAGGGCGTGAATCGCCGGGCCAGTGGAAGCGAGACCGGCGGAGCCCTGAACACAGTCAGGGCTACGCCGGTCTAGGATCAGCCGCCCAGCCGCGGCACCGCGTCCGCCACCGCCGCCGCGGCCGGCTGCACCACCACCTGCCGCAGCCCCTGCGGCCAGGCCTGCCACTGGCACAGCAGCGGGCGCGCGCGGGTGTTCTGGCCGCGCTCGTCGAAGCGCCCGCCCCAGCCCGCGGCGGTCGTGCCCTCTGCCACGTCGAGCGCCAGCACGGCGGTGCGCACGCGCTCCTTCTCCGGCCCGCCGGCGCGATGCAGCGCCTCCAGGAACAGCCGTGCGCCGACATAAGCCGCAAGCCCGTGGCCCGACCGCGGCTCCGCCCCGTAGCGGCGCAGATATGTCTCGGCGAAGGCGCGCGCGCCGGGCGCGAAGCGTTCATTGATGGCGAAGGGCGGCAGGTCGGCGCTCATCGCGCCGAGCAGCGCATCGCCGAGGCTGCGCGCCGTCTCCACCAGGCCGTAGCCGCCGGCGGTGCCGATCACCATGCGCGGCCGCCAGCCGGCATCGCGCATCGCGCGGAACAGCAGCACCTCGTCGCCGGGCGCGCCGGTATGCAGCACCACCTGCGCCTCCTGCCCCCGCAGGCGCTGCACGAGTGCCGAGAGGTCGGCCGCGCGCGAGGCATAGGCAGCGCGCTCCACCAGCGTCAGCCCGCGCGTGCGCGCCAGCGCCTCCTGCGCGGTGCCGACGGATTGCCCGCCCGGCGCCTCTTCATGCGCGATGGCCAGCCGCAGGCTCTCCGGCGCGACACCGAGCGCCGGCGCCAGCACCTCTGTCACCCCGGCGATCGCGCAGGCGGCGTAGTCGGCGGCATGCGGGGAGGCGCGGAACACCCAGCGGAAGCCGCGATCCACCACCGCATCCGCGAGCGCGCCGATCTCGAACCACGGCACGCCCGCCGCTTCCGCGACCTGGCTGCCGGGCAGTGCGACGGCGGAGGCGAAGCTGCCGAAGATCGCCGCGACGCGCTCCGCACCGCTCACCAGGCGGCGCGTCTCCTGCGCGGCGGCGGCGTCGTCCGGCGCATCGGCGCGCGCCAGGCGCAGCTGGCGTCCCAGCACGCCGCCGGCCGCGTTGCGCTCCTCGACGGCCAACTCGACGCCGCGGAAGCTCTCGTCGCCAAGCAGCGCGAGCGGCCCGGAGAGCGGGAAGACGGCGCCGAGGCGGATCTCCGCCGGTGCCTGCGCGAGGGCGGGTCGGGCGAGCAGGCTGGCACCGATGACGCCGAGCGTCCGGCGGGTGATTCCACGCGGCCCGCAGCCAAGCCGCCCGCGGCCCGAACCGCCGCGGAGGATGTCGCCCATCCCCGCCCATCTCCCCCAGCAAGCAGGCGTTACCTTTCACGGCGCGCGGGCGCCGCGCAACCCTTCCGCCGCGGCTTGACGGGGGCGGAGGCGCGTGGTCCCTCGACCGCATCAAAGGGATGCACGGCATGGTTGCGCTTCCGCAGGAGATGACCTTCATCGCACATGGCGCCGGCGGCGGGCCGGAGGTGCTGGTGCCGAGCCGCGGTCCGCTGCCGCAGCCCGCGCCGGACGAGGTGCTGATCCGCACCATGGCGGTCGGCGTGAACCGTCCCGATGTCGCGCAGCGCAGCGGCAGCTATCCGCCGCCCCCCGGCGCGAGCCCGATCATCGGCCTGGAATGCGCCGGGGAGGTGGTGGCGGTGGGCGCCAAGGTGGCGCGCTGGAAGGTGGGCGACCGCGTCACCGCGCTGGCGAATGGCGGCGCCTATGCCGAGTACTGCGCCGCGCCGGAGGCGCAGACGCTGCCCTGGCCCGAGGGCTACGACGCGGTGCGCGCGGCCGCCCTGCCGGAGACCTACTTCACCGTCTTCGCCAACCTGTTCGGCCATGGCCGCCTCTCCGCCGGGGAGACGGTGCTGATCCATGGCGGCACCAGCGGCATCGGCGTCACCGCGATCCAGCTGGCCAAGGCCTTCGGCGCGACGGTCTTCGCCACCGCCGGCAGCCCGGGGAAGGTCGCCGCCTGCCTTGAGCTCGGCGCCGATGCGGGCATCGACTACCGCGCGCAGGATTTCGTCGAGGAAGTGAAGACGCTCACCGGCGGCAAGGGCGTGGATGTCGTGCTCGACATGGTCGGCGCGCCCTATTTCGCGAAGAACATCCGCTGCCTGAAGCTGGACGGGCGGCTGGTGATGATCGCCTTCCTGAACGGCCACGTCGCCGAGAGCGTGGATCTGCGCCCCATCATGGTGAAGCGCCTGACGGTGACCGGCAGCACGATGCGTCCGCGCACCACCGCCGAGAAGGGCGCCATCGCCGCCGCGCTGGAGGCCAAGGTCTGGCCGCTGCTCGCCGCCGGCAAGTGCGGCCCGCGCATCTTCCAGGTCTTCCCGCTCGCCCAGGCCGCGGAGGCGCACCGGCTGATGGAGAGCAGCACGCATATCGGCAAGATCATGCTGACGGTCGGCTGAGCCGATGGGCTGGCTGCTGATCGGCGCCGGCCTGGTCGTGCTGGTCCTGGCGGTACGCATCGGTGGCCGCCGCGCGCGCGGCGTCACGCAGGGCGTTGCCGCGCTGGTGGCTGCGGCCGGCGCGCTGCACCTCCTGCGCCGCCCCGGCACCACGCAGCTGCCGGGCTACGGCCCGCGCCAGTGGCGCCAGCCCTGACCGACGCATCCGCGTATCCGCTGACAACCTTCAGCCCGACGGTCCGCCCTTGAACCTCCATCGCCTCCTCCTCCAGCGCGCCGCGCAATCCAAGCCCATCCGCGTCGCCGTCATCGGCGCCGGCAAGTTCGGCTCCATGTTCCTGCACCAGGCGCCGCGCACGGCCGGGCTGCACATCCTCGGCATCGCCGACCTCTCCATCCCGCGCGCCCGCGCCGCGCTCTCCCGCATCGGCTGGGAGGAGGCGCGCGCCACCGCGCGCGACGCCGGGGACGCGGTGGCCACCGGCGGCACCTGGCTGACGGAGGACAGCCTCGCCCTCATCGCCGATCCACGCGTGGAGGTGGTGGTGGAGGCCACCGGCGATCCCGCCGCGGGTCTGCGCCATGCGCGCCACGCCATCGCCAACGGCAAGCATGTCGTGATGGTGAACGTCGAGGCCGACGTGCTCGCCGGCCCGGTGCTGGCCGCCGAGGCGGAGCAGGCCGGCGTGGTCTACTCCATGGCCTATGGCGACCAGCCCGCCCTGGTGGCGGAGATGGTGGACACCGTGCGCGCCGCGGGCTTCTCCGTCGTCGCCGCGGGCAAGGGCACGAAATACCTGCCGCGCTACCACGCTTCCACGCCGGAGACGGTGTGGGAGTTCTACGGTCTGAGCGCGGAGCAGGCCGCTGCGGGCGGCATGAACCCGCGCATGTTCAACTCCTTCCTGGACGGCACGAAGTCCGGCATCGAGATGGCGGCCATCGCCAACGGATGCGGCCTGGCGCCGCCGGATGACGGGCTCGGCTTCCCGCCCTGCGGCACGTCGCAGCTTCCGAATGTGCTGCGCCCGCACAACGAAGGCGGCGTGCTGCCGCGCAAGGGCATGGTGGAGGTCGTGTCCTCGCTGAACCGCGATGGCTCGCCCATCGCCGACGACCTGCGCTGGGGCGTCTATGTCGTCTTCGAGGGCGAGACCGACTACGCCCGCCGCTGCTTCGCCGAATACGGCGTCGCCACCGACGACAGCGGCCGCTACGCCGCGCTGTGGCGGCCCTATCACTTCATCGGGCTGGAGCTCGGCGTCTCCGTCGCCTCCGCCGCCCTGCGCCGGGAGCCGACGGGCTGCGCGCGCGAATGGCGCGGCGACTGCGTCGCCGTGGCGAAGCGCGCGCTGCGCGCGGGCGAGGTGCTGGACGGCGAGGGCGGCGCGACCGTCTGGGGGAAATGCGTCCCCGCGACGCGCTCGCTGCGCGAGGCCGCGCTGCCGATCGGGCTTGCGCATGGCGTCGCGCTGGCGCGAGACGTGGCGGAGGGCGTGATGCTGACGGAGGCCGACCTGGCC
>NZ_JAPSMD010000406.1 GCF_027856955.1 Falsiroseomonas oryzae
CGCCCTGGTTCGCCGAGGTCGCGCGGCGTCGCGGCGACTATGCGCTGGCCGGCCTGGCGATGATGGCGCGCCGCGAGGCCGGCCGCATCCGGGAAGCCCGGCTCGCCTTCTGCGGCGTGGAAGCCGCGCCGCGCCGGCTGCCTGCGGTGGAAGCGGCGCTGGCCGCTGGCGAGGACGCCGGCGCGCTGCTGTCCGGCCTGCTCGCGCCGCTTGGCTCGGTGGAGGCGCCGGCCGATTACCGCCTGCATCTCGCCCGCGTGCTGCTGCGCCGGGCGCTGGAGGGTGCCGATGCTGCCGCCTGACGAACCGCTCGGCGAGATCGCCTGCACCGTCAACGGCCGCCCCGTCGCCGGCCGCGCGCCGCTGCGCATGACGCTGGTGGAGTGGCTGCGCAGCGAGCTCGGCCTCACCGGCAGCCATGTCGGCTGCGCACATGGCGTGTGCGGCGCCTGCCATGTCCGGCTGGATGGCACGGTGGTGCGCGGCTGCCTGGTGCTGGCCGTGCAGGCCGATGGCAGCGCGGTGGAAACCATCGAGGCGGCGACGGGCCCCGAGGTCGCGGCACTGCGCGCGGCCTTCGTCGCCCATGCCGGCCTGCAATGCGGCTTCTGCACGCCGGGGATGATCCTGCAGGCGGCCGAACTGTTGCAGCAGGATCGCGCGCCCTCGCGGGAGGCGATCCGCGACCACCTCTCGGGCAATTACTGCCGCTGCACCGGCTACCAGGCGATCGTGGATTCGGTGGAGGCCGCCGCGGCCGCGCTGCGCGCCGGGTAGCGCAGCGCGGATCCGCGCGGTCAGACCGAAGCGGGCGCCTTGGCGCCTTCGTCCAGCAGCACCGCGACCGGGCCGTTCGGGGTCATGTCGATCTCCGCGCCGATGGCCGCGAAGGCCTTGCGCAGCGCCGCGACCGCGATCGCCCGGTCCTTGGAGGCCGCGAAGATCGCGCCGAGACCGCGCACCGCCGCGTCGCGGTCCGCGCGGATCAGCAGCGCCTGGCGACGCGCCACCTCCCGCAGCTCGGCGGGTGTCACGCGCTGCCGCCCCGGCAACTCGGCCCGAACCGCCTGCAGCGCGCGGACGCCGCGTTCGTCGATGGCGCCGTGGTGGTCGAGCAGCAGCAGCAGAAGACGGACCACGCCGTCCTGCAGCGTCCCCGTCGCGGCCTGCGCCACCATCTCCTCCGCCTGCCGGTGGGCCAGCTCCACGCGCAGCGGATCGGCACCGAGCGGCCGCGCCGGCGGCGCCCCGGCGAGGCCAGTGGCCGCCTCTGCCAGCTTCGTGGCGTAGAGGCCCTGGAACAGCGTCTCCGCCGCCTTGTCGCGCATCCCGCCCACCGCCTCCAGGTTGCGCTCCACGGCCTTGGCCCATTCGCGCTCCAGCATACGGAACGGGTTGTCGTCGCGGCAGGGCTGGCGGTTCTCCCGCGCCGCCGCGGCCAGCATCGGCAAAGGCTGCATCAGGGGATTGAGATCGGACAGCGCCCATCGCTGGGCACGCAGCGGGTGCATCCGCCGCCGCGCCTCCGCGGCGGCCTCCGTCGTCGCCTGCTGCACCAGCGGCGCCCAGAGCTGCTCGTAGAGCCCGGCATTGATCTCGGAGACGCGGCGGACGACCTCGAACGGCCTTTCGCTCGCGCGGTCGCCGCACAGCGCCGCGATGTCGCCGACGCTGCGTCGTTCGAAGCGCGTCACGTAGCGATCGGGAACGAGCGTCGCGGCCCGCATGTCCGGCTGCTTGTCCTCGATCGTCATCTCGTAGAGGCCGGGGGGCAGCGCCTCGATCAGGTCGAGCAGTTCGACGAAACCGGCATGTTCCTTCCGCGCCACCGCGCCCGAGACGAAGATGCCGAGATGCCCGACGTGCGGATGCACGCAGTAGACGATGGTCTGCCCCTGCGCGATCAGGTCCTCGTCCGAGGCGTAGAGGTCGAGGATCCAGTTCAGCGCCTGCTGGGGCGGCGTGATGTCGTCGCCCCAGGAGCAGAGCACGCAGATCGGCGCCTGGATGTTGCGCAGGTCCACGCGGTAGCGGCCGTCCTTCGATGCGATCTCGCCGCGCGCGAGCTTGTTGCCCACGAAGAGCTGGTCGACGATCGACGTGATCTCCTCGCGGTTCATCAGGAAGTAGCCGCCCCACCAGCGCTCGAACTCCAGGAAGCGCGGCGGCTCGGTATCGGCCTTGTCGAACAGGTTGTAGTATTTCGACCACCAGGTGTTGCCTGGGTTCAGCGATTCGAAGTTGAGCACCAGGTCGGCACCGTCGAAGCGCCCGTTGCCCAGGTCGCTCGCCATGTAGGCCAGCCAGCTGCCGCCCAGCAGCCCGCCGCTGTAGCGCATGGGGTTCAGCCCGGAGGCGCCCGCCCAGTAGGAGAGCGGCGAGCCGGCGATCAGGATCGGCCCCGGCAGTTCGGGGCGAACCGCGGCCAGCCCCATGATGGCCCAGCCCGCCTGGCAGTTGCCGATCACGCAGGGGGCGCTGGAGCCCGGATGACGCGCCCGCACCAACTCGAGGAAGCGTGCCTCCGCCAGCGTCACGTCCACCAGGGTCTGGCCCGGCACGGGATCGGGAAAGAAGGTCACGAAATACACGGGATGGCCCAGCTTGAGCGCATTCCCGATCTCGCTGTCCTCCTTGAAGCCGCCGATGCCCGGGCCATGGCCCGCGCGCGGATCCACCACCACGAAGGGCCGCAGCCCGGGATCGGTCGGCAGATCGCTCTCGCGCGGCAGGATGCGGAGCAGCGCGTAGTTGCACGGCTTCTCCAGGCTGCGGCCGTCCAGCAGCAGCTCATGCCCGAACTTCAGCAGCGCGGGGTTGCCTGCTTCGTTGTGCGCCAGGTACTCGTTGCCGCGCTGCCGCAGCGTATCCCAGTACAGCAGGCTGCGCTGGGTCGCGTCGATGGCATACTCGTACCAGTCGGTCACGCCGGGTATGCGGAACATCACTCGCCTCTCCTCAGGGCGGCCGCCTCATCCGAGGATGTGGTAGCCGCCGTCGATATAGATCGTCTCGCCGGTCATCGCGGCCGCGTAGTCGCTGGCCAGGAACACGCAGGAGGCGCCGACCTCCTCGATCGTCACCAGCCGCCGGGCCGGGGCGCGGCCCGCGACCTTCTCCATCAGGTCGTCGAAATCCTTGATGCCGGAGGCAGCGCGCGTCGCAAGCGGGCCGGGGCTCACGGCATGCACGCGGATGCCCTTGGGGCCGAGCTCCGTCGCCATGTAGCGCACCGCCGATTCCAGCGCTGCCTTCACCGGCCCCATGATGCCGTAGTTGTCCACGACCTCGTTCGCGCCGAGGTAGGACATGGTCAGCATGGCGCCGCCCTGCGTCATCAGCGGCTCCGCCCGGCGTGCCATGTCCATGAAGGACCAGCAGGAGACCTCCATCGCGGTCAGGAAACCGTCGCGCGGGCAGTCCGTGACGCGGCCCTGCAGCGCCTCCTTCGGGGCGAAGGCGATGGAGTGCACCAGCACGTCCAGCCGGCCCCATTGCGCGGCGATGGTATCGAACAGCGCATCCACCTGCGCCAGCTCGCGCGCCTCCATCGGCAGGAAGATGCCGGCGTCCACCGCCTGGGCCAGCGGCTCTACATGCGGGCGGGCGCGCTCATTGAGGTAGGTCATCGCGATGTCGGCGCCGGCGCGGCGCATCGCCTGCGCGCAGCCCCACGCGATGGAGCGGTCGTTGGCGACACCGACCACCAGCGCCTTGCGGCCTGCGAGGACGGCGGGAAGGCGGTCCGTGCTCATGCGGTCCTCACGCCTGCACCGCCGCGCGGGCGTGCCGCGCGATCATCAGGTTCTCGTCGGTGGGGATCACGCGGACCTCCACCGCGCTGCCGGGCTGCGAGATGAGCGGCCCATGCGCCGCGTTCGCCGTCGCGTCCAGCTGCACGCCCATCCAGCGGCAGGCCTCGCACACCGCGGCACGCACCGGAGCCGCGTTCTCGCCCACGCCGGCGGTGAAGACGATGCCGTCCAGCCCGCCGAGCGCCGCCGCCAGGGAGGCGATGCCGCGCGCAACGCGATAGACGAAGACCTCCAGTGCGAAGCGGGCGCGCGGGTCCTCGCTGGCCAGCAGGTCGCGGAAGTCGGAGGACACGCCGGAGAGCCCGAGCATGCCCGACTTCCGGTAGAGCATCGCCTCGATCGCGTCGGCGTCCATGCCTTCCGCGCGCATGAGGTGCAGCACCACGCCGGGATCCAGCTCGCCGCAGCGCGTGCCCATCGGCAGGCCGTCCAGCGCCGAGAAGCCCATGCTGGTCGCGATGCTGACGCGGTCCCGCAGCGCGCAGAGCGAGGCGCCATTGCCGAGATGCGCCACCACCACGCGGCCGCCGGCGATGGCCGGCGCGACGCGCGGCAGGACCGAGGCGATGTATTCGTAGGACAGCCCATGGAAGCCGTAGCGCCGCACGCCCTTCGCCAGGAAGGCATGCGGCAGGGCAAAGGCCTGCGCGACCTCGGGCATGGTGCGGTGGAAGGCGGTGTCGAAGCAGGCCACCTGCGGCAGCCCCGGTGAGATCTCCATCGTCTTGCGGATCGGCGCCAGGTTGTGCGGCTGGTGCAGCGGGGCGAGGGGAGAGAGCGCTTCCAACTCCTCCAGCAGCGCCGGCGTGACCAACGCGGGCCGGGCGTGGTTCGGCCCGCCATGCACCACCCGGTGGCCGATCGCCGTCAGGCCGCGCCCGGCCAGCCGGTCGCGCAGCCAGGGCATCAGCCATTCCAGTGCGGCTGCCGGCGTGGCCGGCGGGGCGCGCTCCAGGTCGGGGCCGGCCAGCGGCTGCCCGGCAGCGTCGCGCGCACGGAAGCCGGGCCGCG
>NZ_JAPSMD010000407.1 GCF_027856955.1 Falsiroseomonas oryzae
TGCGGCGGCCGCGCGCCTGACGCCGCGGCCCAAGCCCGCGGCGTTCGGTGTGCGATGGCACGCCCCGGCATCCGCGCTACCCTGCCGCGCGTGACCCAGGCCGCCGACCCCGCCCTGCTCGCCGAGGCCGAAGCCGCCCGCGCCGCGGCTTATGCGCCCTATTCCGGCTTCCAGGTCGGCGCCGCGCTGCTCTGCGCCGATGGCAGCATCCAGCGCGGCTGCAACGTCGAGAATGCCAGCTACCCCGCCGGCATCTGCGCCGAGCGCACCGCGCTTGCCGCCGCCGTGGCACGCGGCCAGCGCCGCTTCCTCGCCATCGCCATCGCCGGCCCGCCGGGCGTGGCGATCAGCCCCTGTGGCATCTGCCGCCAGGTCCTGTCGGAGTTCTCGCCGGACGGCGCGCTGCGGGTGATCGCGCGCGATGCGACCGGCACGCCGCAGGCCACCACCATCGCCGCCCTGCTGCCCGGCGCTTTCGGACCGGCCCAGCTGGGCGGCTGACCACCGCGGGAACCCGCGCCGGCGCGGCGATCTTCTGCAGGCATGCGCCGCATCCTGCCGCTGCTCTGCTTCCTTGCCGCCTGCGCCGATACGCCGCAGCCGCCTCCCCCCGCCGCCTGGATCGGCCGCAGCGAGGCGGACCTGGTCGCCAGTCTCGGCGTGCCGAGCCGCAGCTACGAGGTCGAAGGGCGCCGCTTCGTGGCCTACGACACGCCAGTGGCGGCGCCGGGGCCGGCCGTCGTCCCCTCGATCGGCTTCGGCGTCGGCCGCAGCTCGGGCGGCTGGGGCAGTTCGACGGGCTTCGGCACCGGTCTCGGCCTGAGCTTCGGCAATTTCGGCGGCACCGCGCAGCCCTGCACCACGAGCTTCGAGCTGCAGGACGGCCGCGTGGTGGGCGCCGCGCGGCACGGGCCGGGCTGCGGCTGAAGCGCCGCGCTTCGGCGATTCCGCCTTCGCGGATCAGGCGCTAGACCGGCGTAGCCCTGACTGTGTTCAGGGCTACGCCTGTCCAGCTTCTCTGGCCCGGCGATTCACGCCCTTCGCCGTGCCCACCTTCGGTGTGCACACTCAGGGCGATCGCGGGCTAGGCTCTCCGCGCATCGCGCGGGGAGCTGCATGCCCATACGCCCGAAGGTCGCCATCGCCTGCCAGGGCGGTGGCAGCCACGCCGCCTTCACCGCCGGCGCGCTGGAGGCGCTGTTCTCGCCCGCGCATCGCGACCGCTTCGACCTGCTGGCGCTGTCCGGCACCTCGGGCGGCGCGGTCTGCGCCGCCCTCGCCTGGTCCGGCCTGATCGCCGGCGGTGCCGGGGAGGCGGTGCGACGGCTGCGCGGCTTCTGGCACGACCTGGCCGCCAGCGACCCGCTGGAGGCCTGGCTGAACGCCTGGACGCAGCTGCTGCTGGCGCTGCCCGTCACCGCCAATGCCAGCCCCTATGCCTATGCCCCCGCCGCCGAGCCGCGGCTGCGGGAGCTGCTGGAGCGCTGGGTGCGGCCCGAGGAGCTGCCCGCCGCGGGCGCCGCCCGCTCCCGCCCCTTTCTCCGCCTCGGCGTCGCCGACGTGCTGCGCGGCGGCGGCGCCGCGCTGGATGGCGAGAGCGCGGCCTTCTCGCTCTCCGACGTCGTCGCCTCCTGCG
Source organism: Falsiroseomonas oryzae (assembly GCF_027856955.1). Lineage (GTDB taxonomy): Bacteria > Pseudomonadota > Alphaproteobacteria > Acetobacterales > Acetobacteraceae > Falsiroseomonas > Falsiroseomonas oryzae. The sequence goes on from NZ_JAPSMD010000407.1 coordinate 1,637, forward strand.
CGGTGCCGCCGCTGTTCCGTGCGGTGCAGGCGCGCGGGACGCTGTGGTGGGACGGGCTCTACAGCCACAACCCGCCGCTGCGCGCCCTGCTCGAGCTGCCGGAGAAGCCGGAGGAGATCTGGCTGCTGCGCATCAACCCGCGCCGCCGCGCCGCCGAGCCCCGCAGCTTCGAGGAGATCGACGACCGCCGCAACGAACTGGGCGGCAACGTGCCCGTGGACCAGGAGCTGGACGGGATCGCGCTGGTCAACCGCCTGCTGGCCGCTTCCCCCGTGCTGGGTGACCGCTTCGGCTACCGCCAGGTCACGGTGCGCGAGATCTGCCTGCCGCAGGAGGACCTGCCCTACCGCTCCAAGCTGGACCGCTCCGTGGCGCATCTGGAGCACCTGGCCGCGCGCGGCCGCACCGCGGCGCCGGAGCTGTTCGAGCCTGCCTCCGTGGTGGTGGCACCGGAGGCCTGACGGCCGCGCCTTCCACGCGCCGCGCCGCGCCGCTACGACAGGTTGAGTGCCACGCCCGGGGGGGTTCCGCTTGGCCGAGTTGTTCCGCGACCGACGCTTCCTGGTCATGCTCGCGCTGGGCTTCGCGGCCGGCATCCCGCTGCCGCTGACGGGCTTCACGCTGCGCCAGTGGATGAGCGAGAGCGGGATCTCGCTCGCCGCCATCGGGCTGACCGCGCTGATCGGCCTGGCCTACGCCTTCAAGTTCCTCTGGTCGCCCGTGCTGGACCATGCGGCGCCGCCGCTGTTCCGCGGCCTCGGCCGGCGCCGCGGCTGGCTGGCGACGATCCAGCCGCTGCTGATGCTCGCCATCCTCGCCCTCGGCTTCACCGATCCGCGGACCGCGGCGGAGGTCACCGTCGCCGTCGCCGTACTGGTCGCCTTCCTGTCCGCCAGCCAGGACATCGTGGTGGATGCCTATCGCATCGAGGTGCTGGAGGAACGCCAGCAGGGCTACGGCCTGGCCTGCTACATCTGGGGCTATCGCGGCGCGCTGCTGGCCTCCAACGCGGGCGCGCTGGCGATGGCCGAGTTCGCGGGCTGGACGGCTGCCTTCGCGATGTGCGCCGCGCTGGTCGGCCTCGGCTTCCTCGCCGTGCTGCTCGGGCCGGAGCCCGCTTCGGAACCCGTCGCCGCGCTGCGCTGGTCGCAGCGCATCCGTGCCGCCGTCGTCGATCCCTTCGCCGACTTCATGCGCCGGCGCTACTGGCTGGCCATCCTGCTCTTCGTCGCGCTGTTCAAGCTGGGCGAGGCGCTGGCCGGCGTGATGACGGCGCCTTTCTATCGCGCGCTTGGCTTCAGCCGGCTGGAGGTCGCGGCGGTGGGCAGCGTCTTCGGCCTCTGCGCGACGCTGGGCGGCGTGATGGCCGGCGGCTGGGTGGTGGCGAAGCTCGGCACGGGGCGCGCACTGGTCGTCACCGGCATCCTGCAGATGCTGTCCAACCTGATGTATGTCGCGCTGGCCCAGGCCGGCCATTCGGTGCCGATGCTCTGGGCGCAGGTCGGCGTCGAGAACTTCACGGACGGATTGGCGGACGCCGCCTTCGTCACCTACCTCTCGATGCTGACCAGCCGCGCCTTCACGGCCACGCAGTATGCGCTGCTGTCGTCGCTCGCCGCAGTGCCGCTGCGCACGCTGGCCGGCAGCAGCGGATGGCTGGCGGAGGGGCTGGGCTGGTCCTGGTTCTTCGTGCTGACCACCCTGGCCGCGCTGCCGGCCATGGCGATCATGCTGTTCCTGCTGAAGCGCCTGCCGCCCGACGAATCGCGCCGCGAGCCGGCCGTGCTGCCGATCCCCGAGGAGGCCGCGCGATGAGCGCCTATTGGCTGACGCCGCTGCTGCTGGTCGGCTCCAACATCCTCATGACCTTCGCCTGGTACGGCCACCTGAAGGCGCCGTCCTGGCCGATGTGGGTGGCCATCCTGGTCAGTTGGGGGATCGCGTTCTTCGAATACTGCCTGGCCGTGCCGGCCAACCGCCTGGGCTACGGCACCTTCACCGGCCAGCAGCTGAAGGTCATGCAGGAGGTGATCACGCTGGCCGTCTTCGCGGTGTTCAGCGTCGCCTTCCTGGGCGAGCAGCTGCGCTGGAACTTCCTGGCCGCCGGCGCCTGCCTGGTGGCGGCCGTGGTGTTCATCTTCCTGCCGGTGGAGACCCGCCCGTGATGTCCATCCTGACCACCATCGTCATCGGCTTCCTGGCCGGGGCGCTCGCCAAGTGGCTGACGCCCGGGCGCGGGCCCGGCGGCTTCTTCGTCACGGTCTGCCTCGGCATCGTCGGCGCCATGGTCGGCACCTTCCTGGGCCAGCAACTCGGCTGGTACGCGCAGGGCGAGACGGCCGGGCTGTTCGGCGGCGTGGTCGGCGCGGTGATCGTGCTGGTGGTGTTCCGCGCGCTTGCGCGGGGCTGAACGCCGCTACACCAGCGCGATCACCCGGCCGTGCCCGCCGGTGCCGCCCGCGATCTTCGGCGCGCCGGCGACCAGCGTCGCCCCCGTCGGCGGCAGCGCGCCCAGGTTGGCGACGGCCTCGATGCCCCAGCGCCCGCTGCCCAGCCACTGCGTGTGGAAGGCGAAGGTGGCGGAGGGACCGTGGTCCAGCGACAGCGTGTCCACCGCCACGCCCGCCAGGTTGCGCGCGATCAGCAGCGGCGCGACGTCCGGCCGGAAGCCGGGGAAGCGCATGACGTTGCCGGAGAGGTTGCGGAAGCCGGCGCCGCCCGCCCGCGCGTCCCAGCCGGAATTCAGCGCCAGGCAGGCGCCGGCCGGGATCGGCCCGTGCTGCCGCTCATGCGCGGCGATATCCTCCGGCGTCGCCTCGTAGTCGGGCGCGGCGGCGGCCTGCGTCCGCACGTCCAGCACGACCAGCGGGCAGACCAGGCTTTCCACCGGAATGCGGTCCACCGTGGCGCCGTTCGCCGAGAAGTGGATCGGCGCGTCGAAATGCGTGCCGACATGCTCCGCATAGGTGAAGCGGTTCAGGTTGTAGCCGTCGCGCGCCAGCGTGAAGACCGGCTCCATCTCGAAGGCGGGCGTGCCGCCGAAGGTCGGGAAGTCCGCGCGCAGCGTGTGCGTCAGGTCCAGCACGCGGCTGACGGGCGCGCTGCGCACCGCCTGCGCCGCGGCGGGCTGCGCCGACATGCCGAGCACACTGGCCGCCGCGGCCGCCGCCGCCA
>NZ_JAPSMD010000408.1 GCF_027856955.1 Falsiroseomonas oryzae
GGCGTCCCAGGTGCCGGGGCCGATCGGGCAGGCTGTGTCGGCGGTGAACCAGCCGACCTGGCCGATTAGCCCGGCGGGCAGGCGCGCGCCCTGCGCGATCATCTCCGGCGTCGGATGCACGTTGCCGACCACCTCCGGCCCGGCATCGGGCAGCGCCGCCCAGCCAGCCGAGGCGTCGCGCAGGAAGTCGAGATAGCGGGGCTCATGCGCCCATAGCAGCGCGGCCTGCGGCGCCGGCGGCGGCTCCTCCGGCACGATGCCGAGCCGCGCCAGGCCCTCGGCCAGCGCGGCGGCGCGGGCGGGCACCTCGAAATTCGGGCGGACGCGGCCGCGCATCAGGAAGAAGCGCGGGTCGTGCCGCGCCTCGGCAGGGTGGGCGAAGGCCTTCATCCGGTGCAGGTTAGGGCCCAAGCCGCCCGGACGGAACGGGCCGACGAGATGGAAGGCGCATGACGCAACTGGACCCCGGCGCGCGGCGCGCCATCCTCGACGCCTGCGACGCGTTGCGCGACGACGGCGTGCGGATGCTGGAACGCCTGGTGCGCTGCCCCTCCACCCTGGGCAACGAGCAATCCGCGCTGAACGAGATGGCGCGCATCTACGAGGGGATCGGCCTGTCACCCCGGCGCGTGCCGGTGGAGGTGGAGGCGCTGCAGGGCCATCCCGGCTTCTCGCCGCCGCTGATCCCGTATGCCGGGCGCGACAACGTGGTGGCGGTGCATCGCCCACGGCAGGCGTCCGGGCGGAGCCTGGTGCTGCAGGGCCATGTGGACGTGGTGCCGGAAGGGGCGGAGGACGAGTGGACCACGCCGCCCTACCAGCCGGCGATCCGGGCCGGGCGGATGTACGGCCGTGGCGCCGGCGACATGAAGGCCGGCATCGTCAGCTACGTCACCGCCTTCCGCGCGCTGCGCGAGGCCGGGCTGCAGCCGGCGGCCGAGGTGCAGATGCACAGCGTGATCGAGGAGGAGTGCAGCGGCAACGGCGCACTGGCCTGCATGGTGGCGATGCCCAAGGCCGACGCCGTGATCATCCCGGAGCCGGGGCCCGGCCTGCCGGCGCTCTATTCCGCCGAGGTGGGCGTGGTCTGGGCCTTCGTCACCGTCACCGGCCGCCCGGCGCATGTGCGCGACAAGCAGGCGGGCGTGAACGCCGTGGAGGCGGCGATGGCCGTCTGGCACCGCTTCGAGGCCTATGAGCGGGAGATGAACAACGCCGAGCGCATCCATGCCAGCTTCCGCGGCGTGAACCACCCGGTGAACGTCAACCTCGGCACCTTCGAGGGCGGCGAGTGGAATTCCTCGGTCGCCACGCGCGCGAAGCTCGGCCTGCGCGTCGGCGTGATGATGGGCAACACGGCGGATGCGGTGAAGCGCGACATCGAGCGCATCGTGGCCGAAGCCGCCGCCGACCCGGCGATGAAGGGCGCCAAGGTGAAGGTCGCGTTCCAGGGCTTCCACGCCGATCCCTGCGTCTTCGACCTGCAGGCGCCCATCGTGCGGCTGGCGATGCGCAGCTATGCCGAGGTGAGCGGGCAGGAGCTGCGCCACTATCCCGCGACCGGGCTGACGGATGGCCGCTTCTTCCAGCTCTACCAGGGCACGCCGGTCGCCTGCTTCGGGCCGGACGCGCAGGAGATCCACGGCATCGACGAGAGCGTCGGGCTGGACAGCATGCATGACATCACGCGCGCCATCGCGCTGACGATGGCCGAATGGTGCGGGGTGGAGGCCGTGTCGTGACGAGCAACATTCCCCTGTCGGGCGCCAGGCTCTGGGACAGCCTGATGGAGTATGCGCGGATCGGCGCGACGCCGAAGGGCGGGTGCAACCGGCAGACGCTGACCGACCTGGACGGCCAGGCGCGCGACCTGCTGCGTCGCCAGGCGGAAGCGGCGGGCGCGACGCTCACGCTGGATCGCCTTGGCAACATGGCGCTGACGCGGCCGGGGCGCGATCCATCGCGCAAGCCGGTGGCGATCGGCAGCCACCTGGATACCCAGCCGACCGGCGGGAAGTTCGACGGCGTGCTGGGCGTGCTGGCCGGCCTCGAGATTCTGCGCGCGCTGCACGAGGCGGGGGTGGAGACCGAGGCGCCGGTCGTGCTGGTGAACTGGACGAACGAGGAGGGCGCGCGCTTCTCGCCGCCGATGATGGGCTCCGGTGCCGCGATGGGCATCTTCCCGGAAGCCGAGGTGCTGGCCAAGACCGACGCCGCCGGCGCGACCTTCGGCGCGGAACTCGCGCGCATCGGCTGGCAGGGCAGCGCCGATCCCGCCGCGCTGCAGTCGCTCGGCGCCTATTTCGAGCTGCATATCGAGCAGGGGCCGGTGCTGGAGCGGGAGGGCCTCGACCTCGGCATCGTGACGCATGCGCTGGCGCAGCACTGGTTCGACGTGAGGGTGACGGGGGCGGAGGCGCATGGCGGCAGCGCCATGGCCGGGCGGCAGGACGCGCTGATGGCGGCAGCGGAAACCGCCACGATGATCGAGGGCGCGGCGCTGGCCTGCGGCGCGCGGGCCACCATCGGGCGGATGACGCTGCACCCGGACAGCCGCAACGTCGTGCCGGGCCGGGTCTGGTTCAGCCTGGACACGCGCCACGACCACGAGCGCGACCTGGCCGCGCTGGCCGCGACGCTGCGCGGCGAGGCGGCGGCGATCGGCGCGCGGCGCGGCGTGCAGATCGCGATCGAGGATTTCTGGATCTCGCCTGCCACGCCCTTCGACGCGACGCTGGTCGGGCATCTGCGGGACGCGGCGAAGGCGCGCGGCATCCCGCACAAGGAGATGCCGACGGCCATCGGCCACGACGCGGTCTATGTGGCGCGGAAGGTGCCGACGGTCATGCTGTTCTGCCCCTGCCATGGCGGGCTGAGCCACAACGAGGCGGAGAGCATCACGCCGGCCTGGGCGGAAGCCGGGCTGCTGGTGCTGGCCGATGCCGTCCTGGCGACGGCGGGCATCGCGAAGGGCTGAGCGCATGCGCATCGCGATCGGCGGCTTCCTGCACGAGAGCCATTCCTTCGCGCCGCGGCCGACCGGCTGGGCGGAGTTCCTGGAACCCGGCGGCTGGCCGGCGGTGCAGCGCCCGGCGACGCTGGTTGCCGCGCTGCGCGACACCGCGGTGCCCGCCGCGGGCGCGATCCGCGCGGCGGAAGAGGCGGGCGCGACCATCACCCCGCTCTCCTGGGGCTTCGCCAACCCGGCCGGCCCCGTCACCGCCGAAGCCTTCGAGAAGCTGGCGGCGCTGATCTTCGCCGACCTGGTCGCCGCGCTGGAGGACGGCCCCCTCGACGGGCTCTACCTCGACCTGCACGGCGCCATGGTCGCCGAGCATTTCCCCGATGCGGAAGGCGAGCTGCTGCGCCGCTCGCGCGCCATCCTGGGCCCCGGCGTGCCGATCGCCGCCAGCCTCGACCCGCATTGCAACCTGACCGCGGCGATGGTGGCGCATGCGGATGTGCTCTCGCCCTTCCGCACCTATCCGCATGTGGACATGAAGGAGGCCGGCGCGCGCGCCATGGCGCTGCTGCTGGCGCGCATCGCGCGCGGGACGCCCTTCGCCAAGGCGTTCCGCCAGCTCGACTACCTGATCCCGATCACCAGCCAGTGCACGCTGGTGGCGCCCATGGCGGAGGTGATGGCGGCGCGGCAGTCCATCGCGGCGCGGCTGGGCGCGGCGGAGCTCGCGCTCTGCTTCGGCTTCCCCTACGCGGATTTCGCCGATTGCGGCTGCGCGATCGCAGCCTATGGCGTGACGCAGGCGGCGGCCGATGCCGCGGCCGACGCGCTGCTGCGGGAGGTGAAGGCGCGCGAGCACGATTTCGCGCAGCCCATCATGCCGGCGAACGAGGCGGTGGCGGAGGCGATCCGGCTTTCCCGCGGCGCGTCGCGGCCGGTCGTCATCGCCGACACGCAGGACAATCCCGGCGGCGGCGGGCATGGCGACACCACCGGATTGCTGGCGGAGCTGCTGGCGCAGCGGGCGGAAGGCGCGGCGCTCGGGCTGATCAACGACGCCGAGAGCGCGGAGGCCTGCCATGCGGCGGGGGAGGGGGCGGCGGTCTCGCTCGCGCTCGGCGGCCGGTCCGACGGCGTGCCGCTGCAGGTGGAGGCGCGGGTGCTGAAGCTGTCGGACGGGCGCTTCCTGTGCACCGGCCCGATGGCCGGCGGGAACCTGGCGGAGCTGGGGCCGACGGCGCTGATCGGCATTGGCGGCGTCGTCGCCATCGTCACCTCGCGCAAGATGCAGGCGTATGACCAGGCGCTGTTCCGGCATCTCGGCGTGGAGCCGGCGGCGCAGCGGATCCTGGCGCTGAAGTCCAGCGTGCATTTCCGCGCCGACTTCCAGCCGATCGCGGAGGCGGTACTGGTCGCGGCGGCGCCCGGCCCGGTGGTGGCGGATCCGGCGACGCTGCCCTTCCGGCACCTGCGGCCCGGGCTCAGACTGCGCCCCGGCGACAACCGCCGCGTCGGGTGACATGCGGCTGCACCATCCGCTCGTCCTCGCGCGCGTGACGAACCTGCCGGATGGGTTCGAGGAGCTGGCGGCGGATGCCCAGGCCGATGGCGTGCGGCTGCTGGAGGTGTTGCGCGAGGACTGGGCGGCGGGCCGGATGCGCTTCGACGCGCCGGGGGAGGCGCTTTTCGCCGCATCGGCCGGACAGGCGCTGCTCGGTCTCGGCGGTCTGACGCGCGACCCCTATCTGCGCGGGGAGGAGGCCGGGCGGGTGCGGCGGCTGTATGTCCGGCGCGCGGCGCGGCGGCATGGGGCGGGGCGGGCGCTGCTGGCCGCCATCGCGGCGGCG
>NZ_JAPSMD010000409.1 GCF_027856955.1 Falsiroseomonas oryzae
CGCCTGCAGACCGGCCATGCCGGCGCCGACCACGACGACGCGCATGGCCCGCGCCGCGCGCACCGCCGGCGCGCCGTCGCGCGGCGTGCCGACATGCGGGTTCACGCTGCACCCTGTCGCGACGCCCCGATGGATCTCGCCCCAGCAGGCATTGCAGGCGATGCAGGGCGTGATCGCCGCGGCACGGCCGTCCCGGGCCTTGGCGGGCCAGTTCGGATCGGCCAGCAGTGGGCGCGCCAGCATCACCAGCTCGGCCTCGCCCGCCGCCAGGATCGCCTCCGCCGTCGCGGGGTCGTCGATGCGGCCGATCGCCGCGATCGGCACGCCGCCCGCCGCCTCCCGCATGGCCCGCCACAGCGCGCGATAGGGCGCGGGCGGATCGTGCATGTCAGGCGCGTGGCGATGCAGCGACCAGCCATGGCTCCCCTGGCTGAAGCACAGCCAGTCCGGCGGCACGTCGGCCACGATGGCGCGCGTCAGGCGCTGCGCCTCCGCCAGGTCGATCGAGCCCGGCACGCCATCCTCCGCCGGCAGCTTCAGCCCGACGACGAACCCCGACCCGCAGCGCGCCCGGATCGCCCGCAGGATCTCCCGCAGGAAGCGGCTGCGCCCCGCCGCATCGCCGCCCCACCCATCCTCCCGCCGGTTGGTGACGGGGGAGAGGAACTGCAGCGGCAGGAAGCCATGCGCCGCCGAGACCTCCACCCCCGCGAAGCCAGCGCGCTGCAGCCGATGCGCGCTGTCGGCGTAGTCCGCCACCAGCCCCTCGACCTCGCTGGCCGAGAGCACGCGCGGCACCGTCCAGCTCATCCCGTCCGGCACGGCGGAGGCGCCGACCGCATCCAGCCCGCGCGGGCCGTGATGCGCGCTGCCGCCGTGCCAGAGTTGCCCGATGGCCAGCGCCCCATGCCGCCCCACCGCCTCCGCCAGCCGCGCCAGCCCGGGCAGCGCACCCTCCTCGAAGGCGGCGACGCGCACGGGCGTTGCGGCGGAGGGCGCGGCGGAGAGCGCCTCCGTCACCACCAGCGCCGCGCCGCCCGCAGCCCGCGCGGCGAGATGCGCGATCATCCGCTCGCTCACGCGGCCCGGTTCGGGGAAGCGGGTGGAGAGCGCGGCGAAGCCGACGCGGTTGGGCAGCCGCCGCCCCGCGAGGTCGATCGGGGAGAACAGGCGCGGGAAGGTCATGCCCGGGACGCTGCCCCGCCGCCCCCTCGGCGACAAGCGTGGCGCCGGCCTGCCATGCCGGCAAGGAGTCTTGATTCGGCGGGGCTGCGGGACGACGATCCGGCCGCATGATCCTGCTGATCGACAACTACGACAGCTTCACCTTCAATCTCTATCACTTCCTGGGTGACCTTGGGGCGGTGGTCGAGGTTCGGCGGAACGACGCGCTGTCCGTGGACCAGGCGCTCGCCCTGCAGCCGGAGGCCATCGTCCTCTCGCCCGGCCCCTGCACGCCCAACGAGGCCGGCATCTCGCTGCCGCTGATCGAGGCCGCCGCCGCCCGCCGCCTGCCGCTCCTCGGCGTCTGCCTGGGCCATCAAGCGATCGGCCAGGCCTTCGGCGGCAAGGTCGTGCGCGCGCCGGTCCCGGTGCATGGCAAGGTGTGGGAGGTGACCCACTCCGGCACGGATATCTTCGCCGGCCTGCCCTCCCCCTTCCGCGCCACGCGCTACCACTCGCTTGTGGTCGAGGACCTGCCCGACACCCTGACCGCCACCGCCCGCACCTCGGACGGGCTGGTCATGGGCCTGGCGCACCGCGACCTGCCGATCTGGGGCGTGCAGTTCCACCCGGAGAGCATCGCCTCCGAACACGGCCACGACCTGCTGCGCAACTTCCTCTCGCTGGCCGGGGTGCGCACCGGCCGCAACGCACCGGCCGCCGTCGCCTAGAGGCCCAACCGATGCATGCCCGCGCCTGCACTGTCGGCATGCGGGAGGGACGCCGTCCCTCCCGCACCCTCCCTGCCAGGGGCCGGAAGGCCCCTGGACCCCGTCAAAGGGGCGGATGGAGGAGGGGCCCGCACGTCCGCTGGACCGGCGCGCCCGCCGGCCCCTCCTCCATCCGCCCCTGTGTGCATGGGTTCAAAGGGCCCGCTGGCCCTTTGCAGGGGGTGCAGGGGGACAGCGTCCCCCTGCGAGCCATCAGCGCAGGCACCAGGCGCGCAGCGACGGGGGCCTCTCGGTGAAGGCGATCCTGGCGCGGTTGGCGGCTGGCGAGCGGCTTGCGGAGAGCGAGGCGGAGGCGGCCTTCGGCATGATCATGGCCGGCGAGGCGACGCCGGCGCAGATCGCCGGGCTGTTGATGGCGATGCGCGTGCGCGGCGAGACGGTGCCGGAGATGACCGGCGCGGTGCGGGCCATGCGGGCGCGCATGATCGCCGTGGAGGCGCCGGCCGATGCGATGGACATCGTCGGCACGGGCGGCGATGCGGCGGGCACGCTGAACATCTCGACGGCCGCGGCCCTGGTCGTGGCCGGCTGCGGGGTGAAGGTCGCCAAGCACGGCAACCGCGCGCTCTCCTCCCGGTCCGGCGCGGCGGATGCGCTGACCGCGCTCGGCATCCCGGTGATGGAGACGCCGCTCGAGGCCCTGCCGCGCGTGCTGGCGGAGGCCGGGATGTGCTTCCTGATGGCGCCGCGCCACCATTCCGCGCTGCGCCATGCCGCCGGCCCGCGGATGGAGCTGGGCACGCGCACCATCTTCAACCTGCTCGGCCCCCTGGCGAATCCGGCCCGTGTGAAGCGCCAGATGACGGGCGCCTTCAGCGCGGAATGGCTGCGCCCGATGGCCGAGACGCTGGCCCGCCTCGGCACGGAGCGGGCCTGGCTGGTGCATGGCCAGGGGCTGGACGAGCTGACCCTCGCCGGCCCGTCGGAGGTGGTCGAGCTGAAGGATGGCGCGCTGCGGGCCTTCCAGGTCACACCCGAGGACGCCGGCCTGTCCCGCGCGCCGGCCGAGGCGCTGAAGGGCGGCGAGCCGGCGGAGAACGCCGCCGCCCTGCAGGCCCTGCTGGAGGGCGCGCCGGGGCCCTATCGCGACTGCGTGCTGCTGAATGCCGCGGCCGCGCTGATCGTCGCCGGCCGCGTCGGCACGCTGCGCGACGGCGTGGCGCTTGCGGCGCGGAGCCTGGACGGCGGCGCCGCGTTGGATGTGCTGCGCAAGCTTCGCGCCGCCGCGGCGCCTCCGCCGCCCGACACCCCTTCGCCTTGAGATCCCCCATGAACGCCCCTGCTTCCGTGCTCTCCGACAAGCTCGCGCAGATCCTCGGCGACAAGCACGCCGAGGTGCGCGAGCGTTCCGCCGCCGTCCCGCTGGCCGAGATGGAGAAGCGTGCCGCCGAGGCGCCGAGGCCGCGCGACTTCACCGGCGCGCTGTGCACCGCCGTGGCGGATGGCCGGGTCGGCCTGATCGCCGAGATCAAGCGCGCCAGCCCCTCCGGCGGGCTGATCCGCGATCCATTCGTGCCGGAGGAACTAGCCCGCGCCTACGAGGCCGCCGGCGCCGCCTGCCTGTCGGTGCTGACCGACGCCCCGTATTTCCAGGGCTCGGCGGAGGACCTGTCGGCGGCGCGCGCCGCCTGCGCGCTGCCGGCGCTGCGCAAGGACTTCATGGTCCATCCCTGGCAGGTCTTCGAATCCCGCGCCATGGGGGCCGACTGCATCCTGCTGATCATGGCCGCGCTGACCGACGAGCAGGCGCATGAGCTGGAGGATATCGCCCGCTCCCTCGACATGGCCGTGCTGGCCGAGGTGCATGACCGGCGGGAGCTGGACCGTGCCCTGGCGCTGGAGACTCGGCTGATCGGCGTGAACAACCGCAACCTCAAGACGCTGGTGACCGACCTGGCCACCACCGACGAGCTGGTCCCGCTGATCCCGGCCGACCGCATCCCGGTGAGCGAGAGCGGCATCCGCACGCCCGAGGATGTCCGCCGCGCCTGCAAGGCCGGCGCGCGCTGCCTGCTGGTGGGCGAGCACCTGCTGCGCCAGCGCGACGTGACCGCGGCGGCCGCGGAGCTGATCCACGCGATTCCGACCTGACCCTTGCGGCCCTCCCCCGCTTGCGGGGGAGGGTTGGGTGGGGGCAGAGAATCCCCATCCGGGGATCCCCATGACAGACAGGCTCACCCATTTCGACGAGGCCGGACGCGCCGCCATGGTGGACGTCTCCGGCAAGGCCGACACCGCCCGCACCGCCGTCGCGCGCGGCCGCATCGTCATGCGGCCGGAAACGCTGGCGCTGATCCGGCAGGGCGAGATCGGCAAGGGCGACGTGCTGGGCGTGGCGCGGCTCGCCGGCATCATGGCGGCCAAGCGGACCTCCGATCTCATCCCGCTCTGCCACCCGCTGCTGATCAGCAAGGTCAGCGTGGACCTCACCCCCGCCGAACCCGATGCCGTCGAGATCGAGGCGATGGTCAAGCTCACGGGCCAGACTGGCGTGGAGATGGAGGCGCTCACCGCCGTCACCGTCGCCGCGCTCACCATCTACGACATGTGCAAGGCGGTGGACCGCGGCATGCGGATCGAGGCGGTGCGCGTCGTGCACAAGTCCGGCGGCAAGTCCGGCACCTACGAAGAGACCGCGTGATGCTCGCGTTGGAGGAAGCCCGTGCCCGCGTGCTGGCCGCGCTGGAGGCGACGCCGGCCGAGACGGTGCCGCTCGCCGAGGCCTGGGGCCGCGTGCTGGCCCGCCCCGTGCCCGCCCGGCTGACGCAGCCGCCCGCCGACGTCTCCGCGATGGACGGCTATGCCGTGCGCGCCGCCGACGCGACCGCAGGCGCGCGCCTC
>NZ_JAPSMD010000410.1 GCF_027856955.1 Falsiroseomonas oryzae
GGCGGGGGCCTGGGCGGTGCAGCGCGCCGTGCTGCAGGGCCTGGGCGGGCGGATCGGCGGCTGGAAATGCGCCATGCCCCCGGGCCAGCCGGCCACGGCGGCGCTGCTCGATGCCGCCGGGCTGCGGACCTCGCCCGCGCGCTGGCCGGTGCCGGCTGGCGGGACGATCGGGATCGAGACGGAGATTGCCTTCCGCCTGGGCCGCGACCTGCCGCCGCGCGGCACGCCCTGGACGCAGGCGGAGGTGGTGGACGCCATCGAGGCCTGCTTCCCCGCGGTCGAGATGGTGATCACGCGCTACGCCGACCGCACCGCCGTCACGCTGGAGGAGACGCTGGCCGACAACATCTCCCATGCCGGGCTGGTCTGCGGCGCGCCGGTGGCGGATTGGCGTGCGCGCGACCTGAACGACCTGACGGTGCGGCAGAGCTGCGGGGGCGTCGTGCAGGTGGAGAAGCGCGGCAGCAACCCGGCGGGCGATCCGCTCGCCTCGCTGACGCGGCTGGCGAACCACCTGCACGGTGTCGGCCTGATGCTGCAGGCGGGCCATGTGGTGACGACCGGCAGCTGGACCGGGCTGCTGTGGGTGGCCGGCGGCCAGCGCGTGGTCGGCGGCTTCGAGGGCTTCGGCGAGGTGGTGGTGGACCTGGACTGACGGCGTCAGGTGCCGCGCGCGGCGAGCGCGCGCCAGACCCGCTCCGGCGTCGCCGGCATGTCGAGATGCGGCACGCCGATGGCGTCGCAGACGGCGGAGATCACCACGGGCAGCGCGCCGACCGTCCCGGCCTCGCCTGCGCCCTTGGCGCCGAGTGGGTTGCCGGCGGTGGGCTGCGGGTTGGAGAGCACCTGGACGAAGGGCAGGTCGGCGGCGCGCGGCATGGCGTAGTCCATGAAGCTCGCCGTCAGCATCTGGCCCGCTTCGTCGTAGCGGATCTCCTCCATCAGCGCCTGGCCCGCGCCCTGCGCGACGCCGCCCTGGATCTGGCCCTTCAGCAGCAGCGGGTTCACCACCGTCCCCACATCGTCCACCACCGTGTAGCGGTCGAGCCGGACCGCGCCGGTCTCCGGGTCCACCTCCACCTCGCAGATGTGGCAGCCATTCGGGAAGGTCTCGCTGCCAGGCGTGACGGCCGCCTGCGCCGCGAGCCCCGCATCCTCCCCCGGCCGGCGCGCGCCCGGCGTATGGGCGGCGCGCGCCACCTGGTCGAGCGTCACCGCGCGGTCGGTGCCGGCGACGGCGAAGCGGCCGGGGGTGAATTCGATGTCCGCGGGCGCGGCTTCCAGCAGGTGCGCGGCGATGCGCTTGCCGCGCTCGACCACGCGGGCGATGGCGGCGACGGTCGCGGCGCCGCCGGCGACCAGGCTGCGGCTGCCGAAGGTGCCGCGGCCATGAGGGACGAGATCCGTGTCACCAGCCACGATGCGCAGGCGATCCGGCGCGATGCCCAGGCGTTCCGCCAGCACCTGGCGGAACGCCGTCTCGTGCCCCTGGCCGTGGTTGTGGGTGCCGAGGAGCAGCGTCGCGCTGCCATCGGCGGCAATGCGCAGCTCCGCGCCCTCGTCCATCGGCGCGCCGGGCGGGCCGGCGCTGATCTCGATGGCGTTGGCGATGCCGAGGCCGCGCAGCATCCCGCGCGCCTCGCTCGCCGCCTTGCGCGTGGGGAAGCCCGCCAGGTCGGCGGCCTCCTCCGCCATCGCCATGCCGTGGGCGAAGTCGCCGCTGTCGTAGGTGAAGACGAAGCCGGTGCGCCAGGGCATCGCCGCGGCGGGGATCAGGTTGCGCCGGCGCAGCTCCAGCCGGTCGATCCCGAGCCGCGCGGCGGCGATGTCGATGGCGCGCTCGATGGCGTAGCTCGCCTCCGGCCGGCCGGCGCCGCGATAGGGCGCCTGGGGCTGGGTGTTGGTGAAGGCGCCGCGCACCGTCGCCGCGATCAGCGGGGTGCGGTACACGCCGGAAAGCCCGCCCAGGTTGTTCGTGCTGCTGTGCGGCGTCAGCGTGCCGAGATAGGCGCCGAGATTGGCGATGCTGGTGACGCGCAGCGCCAGGAAGGTGCCCTCCGCGTCCAGCGCCAGCTCGATCCGGTTGTGCGTGTCGCGCGCATGCGCGTCGGACAGCATCGCCTCCGTCCGGTCGGCGACCCAGCGGATCGGGCGGCGCAGCGCGCGCGCAGTGCGCAGCAGAGCGAGCTGTTCCTGCGTCGGGTGGCTGCGCAGCCCGAAGCCGCCGCCCATGTCGGGCGAGACGACCCGCATGGCGCTGGCCGGCACGCCGAGTGCGGCGGCCAGCAGGTCACGAAGCGTATGCACGACCTGCACGCTGGTGCGCAGGGTGTAGCGGCCCTCCGCCTCGTCCCATTCGGCGATGGCGGCCCGCGGTTCCATCGGCACGCCGCAGACCCGGCTGATCCGGGCGTCGAAGCTGACCACATGCGGCGCGCTTGCGATCGCCTGGGCGACCCTGGCGTGGTCGCCCAGGCGGAACTCGAAGCAGAGATTGCCGGCAGGCAGGCCGGGCCAGACCTCCGGCGCGCCAGGGGACAGCGCGGCTTCGGCGTCCGTCACCGCGGGCAGCGGCTCCCAGTCCACCGCCACCGCCTCGGCGCCGTCCCGCGCAGCGGCCTGGCTGGTGGCGACGACCAGGGCGACGGGATCGCCGACATGGCGGACGGCCTCGCCCGACAGCGCGCAATAGGGCGGGCGCGGCATGGGGGAGCCGTCCGGCAGGTGCCGCGGCACCAGGCAGGGCAGCGGCGCGACATCGGCCAGGTCCTCCGCCGTCACCACCGC
The DNA here is from genome assembly GCF_027856955.1 of Falsiroseomonas oryzae. GTDB lineage: Bacteria > Pseudomonadota > Alphaproteobacteria > Acetobacterales > Acetobacteraceae > Falsiroseomonas > Falsiroseomonas oryzae. The sequence goes on from NZ_JAPSMD010000410.1 coordinate 2,788, forward strand.
GACCACGCCTGGCAGGGCGCGTGCCGCCTTCGTGTCGATGCCGGCGATGCGGGCGGCGGCGTGCGGGCTGCGGAGGAAGACGGCGTGCAGGGCGTCCCGCGGCGCGATGTCGTCGCTGTAGCGGCCGAGGCCGCGCAGCAGCCGCGGATCCTCCACGCGACGCGGCGCGCCGCCGACGTACCATGGATTCTCGGTCATGGCGTGCCCTGTCCGGCGAGCGCGACCAGCGCGTCATGCAAAGGGCCGGACGACAGCGCGCAGGGCGTAGCGAAATGGTGCGCGCCCTGCAGCACGAAGCGCCGCGCGCCGGTCGCCGTCGCCATCGCCTCGCCCTGGCGGATGAATTCCGGGCTCTCCGCCGTTCCCCAGGCGATCAGCACGGGCGCCGCGATTCGCGCGGCATGGCGGATCGGGCTGAGCGCATGCGCCTCCTCCGCCGAGAGGTGGACGTAGTCGCGCCGCGCGGAGAGCAGCACGGGTTCCAGGTCGTAGGCGCCGGAGACCAGCGTGACGGAGGCGAAAGGCAGTTCCGTCGCCAGCACCGCGGCGAGATGCGCGCCGGAGGAATGGCCGGAGAGGTGGATCGGCCCGTGCGGCGCCAGGAAGCCGACGCAGGCGCGCAGCTCCGCCACCACCTGCGGCAGGCACTTCGCCGGCAGCAGGCTGAAATCCGGCACCGCCACCTCGAAGCCCGCGGCGCACAGCGCCGGCGCGACGAAGCCCGCATCGTCGCGCGTGTTCGCGCGCCAGGCGCCGCCATGCAGGTGCAGATGCAGCCCGCGGCGCGCGCCCTGTGCCGGATAGAGGTCGAGCAGGTGCGGCCCGTAGGACAGTGCCTGCGGCCGCAGCGCGGCGCGCGCGGCCTCCGTCTCCGCGCGGTAGCGGGCCAGCCAGTCCGGCATGTCCGGGCACCAGGCGCGCTGGTCATAGGCGGCATCCAGCGCCGCCTGGTCGTACTGCAGCCAGACCTTCGGGGAGTCGTGCATCGCGGCAGGGTTTCGGCCGCGACCCGCGGCGTCAAGCGCCGGGCCGGATGCTCAGGTCAGGCCGATGCGCCGCGCGAGGTCGCGGAACAGCGCGACCTGCTGCGCCACGTGCCGGCGCGTCGCCTCCGGGTCCAGGATGCGCGGGACCGAGCCGAGCCGGCGCGTGGCCTCCAGCCAGCCGGTATCCTGCGCCATGGCGGAGAGCGTCCGCGTCCAGGCGGCCACCACCGGCTCCGGCAGGCCGGGCGGGCCGAACAGCGCGTTCCACCCGGCCATGTCGGCCAGCGCAGGCGCGCCGGCCTCGGCGGCCGTTGGCACCCCCGGATAGGCCGGCAGACGCGCCGCGCCGCTGACGGCCAAGGCCCGGATCTGCCCGCCGGCCAGCGCGCCCGCCATGTCCGCCAGGTTGTTGCCGACGAACTGCGCCTGGCCGGCCAGCAGCGCGGTCAGCGCCTCCCCGCCACCGCGGAAGGGGATCGCCACCGCGGCATCGTGCGCGAGGCCGGCCTGCACCATCATGTGCCGCATGCCGAGGTCGAGGATGGTCTGCGGGCCGCTGGTGGCGAAGTTCAGCCGCCCCGGCGCCTCCCGGATGGCGGAGATCAGCTCGGCCAGCGTTCGCCAGGGCGCGTCGGCGCGCACGCACACCACGTAGGGGTTCTCGTCCAGCAGGCCGAGCATGGTGAAGTCGTCCCAGGCATAGGGCGCGCGCGGATCGAGCGCAGGAACGATGGCGGCGGAGCCGACGCGCGCCAGCAGCAGCGTGTGCCCGTCCGGCCGGGCGCGCTGCACATGCACCGTGCCGACCGCGCCGGAGGCGCCGAGCCGGTTCTCCACCACCATGACCGGCTCGGCCGTCTTGCCGAGCGCGCGCGCCATCACGCGCGGGGCGTGGGCGGCGAGCGTGCGGGCTGCGATGTCGGCGGCGCCGCCGGCGGCGAAGGGGGCGACGATCACCACCGGCCGGTCGGGGTAGGGGGCCTGGGCCCGCGCAGGCAGCGCTGCGGCGGC
>NZ_JAPSMD010000411.1 GCF_027856955.1 Falsiroseomonas oryzae
ACGCGCCGGACCAGGTGCCGCCCGGCCGCGCGGTGGCCGAGGCCGCGCCGACGGCGCCCGAGGATCGGCCCGGCAAGGCCGCTGACATGGCGGACCACGTGCCACCCGGCCGCGCGGTCGCGGAGCTCGCCGCCGTGCTCGACAGCCTGGCCGATCTGATCGCTGCACTGCCGTCCTCGGACGGCGAACGCGACACGCCGCCGGGCCTTCTGCGCCGCGGCGCCGAGCCGGATGCGGCCGCGCCGACGACCGTCGCCATGGACGACGTCGCCACGCCGGACCTCGCGGGGTTCCTGGCCGCGACGCTGAGCCTTCAGGCCGATCCCCTGGCCTGAGGCGTGCCACGCCTCAATACGGCACCTTGTCCGGCTTCGCCGCCCAGGCCTCGAAGACCTCGAGCGCCTCGGCGGCAAGCAGGCGTCGCATCGGCAGGCTCCGCGCCTCCACCGGCTTCGGCACCTCCCGGTAGAGCCACTCGTCGTCGAAGCCGATCGCCGCCGCCTGGTCGCGCGCATTGCCGTAGACCACCGCGTCGAGCCGGGCCCAATAGGCGGCCGAGAGGCACATCGGGCAGGGCTCGCAGCTGGTGTAGAGGACGGCGCCGCGCAGGTCGAAGCGGCCGAGCGCGGCGCAGGCGCGGCGGATCGCCACCACCTCGGCATGCGCGGTCGGGTCGTTTGTGGAGGTCACCTGGTTCCAGCCCTCGGCGACCACGGCGCCGTCCCGCACCACCACCGCGCCGAAGGGACCGCCGGCGCCGCCCTCCATGCCGCGGCGCGACAGCGCGATGGCATGGCGCATGAAGGCTTCGTCGCTGGATGACATCGGCTGGCCCCGGCTCGACGGGGCGCGCCGGCGCCCCTTATGGATAGCGTGGAGGTACCGGCATGCCGCTCGCCCTGTCCATCCTCGACCAGTCCACCGTGGCCTCCGGCCGCACGCCGCCCGAGGCGATCCGCGAGACGCTGGCGCTGGCCAAGCTGGCCGACCAGTGGGGCTACCGCCGCTACTGGCTGGCGGAACATCACAACAGCGCCAGCCACGCCGGGACCGCGCCGGAGATCCTGATCGCCGCCATCGCGGCCACAACGCAGCGCATTCGTATCGGAAGCGCGGGCGTGATGCTGCCGCACTACTCCGCGCTGAAGGTCGCCGAGCAGTTCAAGGTGCTGGAGGCGATCGCCCCGGGACGCATCGACCTCGGCGTAGGCCGCGCGCCGGGCAGCGACGGGCGCACCGCCTTCGCGCTGAACCCCAACGCCAACGAGGCCGCGGACCGCTTCCCGCAGCAGGTGCAGGAATTGCTGGGCTGGCTGGGCGACGGGCTGCCGGCGAACCACCCCTTCGCCCGCGTCTCCGCCCAGCCCGAGGGGCCGACGCGGCCGGAGGTGTGGGTGCTCGGCTCCTCCGATTTCGGCGCGCAGCTCGCCGCCTATTTCGGCCTGCCCTACTGCTTCGCGCACTTCATCACGGATGGCCGCGGCAGCGAGGAGGCGATGGCGCTGTACCGCGACGGCTTCCGGCCTTCGAAGCACCTGGCCGCGCCGCAGGGCGCGGTCGCCGTCTTTGCGCTGACCGCCTCGACCGAAGCGGAGGCCTGGCGTCTGTTCCGGTCCCGCGAGCTCTGGCGCCTGTCGCGCGACAAGGGCGTCTTCCCGCCGCTGCCCTCGGTGGAGGAGGCCGAGGCTTATCCCTACACCGAGGCCGAGCGCGCGCAGGTCGAACGGATGCGGGCGCGTGCCCTGGTCGGCGCGCCGGAGCAGGTGGTGGCGAAGCTCGCCGCCGTGGCTGCCGCGCATGGCGCGCAGGAGGTGGCGGTGCTGACACCCTGCCACGACCCGGCCGCGCGCCAGGCGAGCTTCCGCCTGCTGGCGGAGGCGAACGCCGCGCTGCCAGCGGCGGCGTAGCGCGTCAGAAGCCGATGCAGGCCGGGCGCAGCACGGTCAGCACGCTCTCCTGCCGGAACCGCGCCTTCCAGGCATCCTCCACCGGGCGCAGCCGCGCCCGCGCGGTCGCGGCGTCGGCGCCGGGCAGCACCACCACCAGTACCTTGCTGCGTTCCCGCAGGATGCGCCCGTCGCGGCTGTGCCACTGGCCCTGGCCATCCAGCGCGGTGAGCCCGTCGGGGAAGGCGGGGGTCACGATCTCCGCCAGGAACGCGGACCATTCGGCCTCGCTGACCTCGGCGCGGTCGCGGACGTTGCGCCCGAAATAGGCCTCCGCGACCGTCGCGGCCTGGCTGCCTGCGGGACAGGCGGAGACAGTCGGCGGCGGCGCGGCGGGCAGGGCGCAGCCGGCCAGCAACACCAGCGGCAGGAGCGCCCGGAGTCGCACGGCGCGTCAGGCCGTCGTCGCCAGCAGCACCACGCCGGCGCAGATCAGCCCGATCGCCAGCATCTTCTGGACGCCGAGGGATTCGCCGAACACCGCCCAGCCGATCAGCGCGATCACCACGTAGCTGGCCGCCGTGCAGGGCAATGCGACGCTCATCGGGATCTTGCGCAGCGCGATGATGTAGAGCAGTGCCGCACCGCCATAGGCGCCCAGCCCGATGATGGTCTGCCAGCGGAACAGCTGGTCCAGGAACCCGGCCGAGGCCGCGACGGAACCGGAGGCGCCGACCTTCAGCAGCACCTGGCCGACGAGCGAAGTGGCGATCGCGATCGCCAGCGTGATCCAGGCCGCGGTCATCGCGCTGCTCAGGAGACCGCGCGGACGCGCGGCGCGTCGCCCGGCTGCGACGCCGCGGATGCGGCGGCGGGCAGTGCGATCACCTCCCGCACGGCAGGTCCGCGGACCTCCCGCACGACGCCCTGCGGCTTCCCGTTGGCCGAGAGGAAGGCGCGGCCGACATACTCGCCGAGCACACCGAGAATGAGGAACTGCACGCCGGCGATCAGCAGCGTCACCGTCATCATCGACGCCCAGCCGGACGGCGTGTAGCCGATCAGCGCCTCCACCATCACCAGCACCGCGCCGAGCAGCCCCGCGACGCCCATTGCGACGCCCGCCACGATCGCCAGCCGCAGCGGCAGGACGGAGAAGTTGGTCGCCAGGTTCAGCCACAGCAGCACCAGGCGCTTCAGCGTGTAGTTGCTGCGCCCTTCCGCGCGCGGCAGGTGCTTGACCTCGATGGAATCGAGGCGCTGGGTCACCTGCATCAGCAGCCCGTCCACATAGGGGTAGGGGCCGCGATACTTCGTGACCTCCTGCACCGCGAGCGCCGACATGCAGCGGAAGGAGGAGAGGTAGAGCCCCTTCGGCTTGTCCAGCAGAAGGTCGGCCACCCGGTTGGCGAAGCGGCTGCCGAGGTTGCGCCAGCCCTCATGTTCCTTCACGGCATAGCGCGTATAGACGACGTCCCACCCGCCCAGCCGCGCATGGTCGTAGAGCTTCACGACCTCCTCGGGCGGGTTCTGCAGGTCGTCGTCCATGGTGATCACGAAGGCGCCGCGTGCATGGCGCAACCCGGTCATCACCGCGTTGTGCTCGCCGAAGTTTCGCGCGTGCTCGATATAGGTGAGCGGGACGGTGGCGGTCTTCTGCAGCGCGCGGCAGACCTCGCCCGAATTGTCGGGGCTGCCGTCGTTCACCAGGATGATCTCGAGCCCGCCGACCGGCTCCAGCGCGGAGAGCGCGGCGACCAGCGCGCCGACGGTGGCCGCACCGCGATAGACCGGCACGACGATGGACAGCCCGACCGCCTCCGGTGCGGCGGCCGTGCCGGTTGGATTCCGGCCGAGGGTCTCGGTCACGTCGGTGATCTCCGTCACGGGCGGGTCGCCAGCATCAGCACGGAGCCGCCGCCGGGCATGGGCAGGCCATGTCCGGCGATCCAGCGCTCCGTCTCCGACACGGCGTGCAGGGTTGCATCGATCCAGGCAGGGAACTGCGTCACGTCACTTGGCGCGTCGGGGCGGCGTTGCAGCACCTTGCGCTGCAGCACCATCAGGGGCAGCAGCAGGCTGTTCCAGTAGCGGCCGGAGATGGCGGCGAACCCGGCATCCTGCAGCAGGCGGGCCGCGCCGCTGCGGGTGAAACGCCGGGCATTGTACACGCGCGCGTCATGCGCGCTGCGCAGCCATTCATAGGCGGGCAGGTTGAGCACGAGCGTGCCGCCAGGCTGCAGCACCCTGCGCATCTCGCCCAGCGCGCGCGCCGGCTCCACCGCGACGTGGCACAGCACGTCGATGCTGACCACGGCGCCGAAGCTGGCATCGGGGAAGGGCAGGCGGTTGGCGTCGCCGGCGGCCACCGCCCGGCCGGACTTCGCAGCGGCGCGACGGGCGGCGCTGGGCATGAAGTCCAGCCCGACCGCCTCCCGCGCCGGCAGCGCATCCGCCAGGCGGCGGAGCAGCCCGCCGGTGCCGCAGCCCGCATCCAGCAGCGGGCCCGGCGCGCCAGGCCGCTCGCGCAGCGCATCGAGGACGCGGGCATGGGCGGCGCGATACCACCACATGCCTTCCTCGGCGGCGTCCATGAGGTCGTATTCGGCGGGCTCCACGCCGGTCTTGTGGCGCCCGCCCGGGGCAAGGGCAAGGCGGCTGCGCGGCGGGCGCGGGGCAGCCCTGCCACCGGACCGCCGCAATGCGGTTGCAACATGCGCCCTGCGCCCCGAGGATGGCCGCGCGCCAGCCCACCCGCATGAGCCCCCAGAAGACACACATCCCAGCCCGGCCTGCCGAGGCAGCCCAAGGCTCGGTCCAGCGAGGCGGCCCGCCGCTCGCCGCCAGCCTGGCGCTGCCGGCGATGCGCGTCCGCGCGCTGCGCGCCC
>NZ_JAPSMD010000412.1 GCF_027856955.1 Falsiroseomonas oryzae
TCGCCGCCCCGGCCGCGGCGGCGCCGGCCGCAGCCGCCCCGGTGGCTGTCGCCGCCGCGCCGGAAGCCGAGGGCCCGCATCCCGGCACCGTCACCTCGCCCATGGTCGGCGTCGCCTACCTGGCGCCGGAGCCGGGCGCGGCGCCCTTCATCACGCTGGGTGCCCGCGTCGCGCAGGGCCAGACGCTGCTGCTGATCGAGGCGATGAAGACCTTCAACCAGATCCGCGCGCCGCGCGCCGGCACCGTCACGCGCATCCTGGTGGAGAGCGGGTCGCCGGTGGAATACGGCGAGCCGCTGCTGGTGATCGAGTGAGCACGCCGTCCGATGACCGCAGCGGCGCGGAGCGCTGCGCAGGTCTGAACCGGCCGGCGGCGCCGCGAAGCGGCGCGGGGTAGGACATGAACATCCGCAAGGTTCTCATCGCGAACCGCGGCGAGATCGCGCTGCGCGTGCACCGCGCCTGCCAGGAAATGGGCATCCAGACCGTCGCGGTGCACTCCACCGCCGACAACACCGCGATGCATGTCCGCCTGGCCGATGAGAGCGTGTGCATCGGCCCGCCGCCGGCGCGCGAGAGCTACCTGAACATGGCGGCGATCCTCTCCGCGGCGGCGATCACCGGCGCGGATGCGATCCATCCGGGCTACGGCTTCCTGTCCGAGAACGCCTCCTTCGCCGAGATGGTGGAGGCGCATGGCCTGGCCTTCATCGGCCCCACGCCCGACCACATCCGCATGATGGGCGACAAGATCGCCGCCAAGGACGCGATGCGCCGGCTCGGCGTGCCGCTGGTCCCCGGCTCCCCCGGCGCGCTGGAGACGCTGGAGGAGGCGAAGGCGATCGCCGACGAGATCAAGTACCCCGTGCTGATCAAGGCCGCCGCCGGCGGCGGCGGGCGCGGCATGAAGGTGGCGCGCAGCGCCGACGAGCTGGAGGAGGCCTGGCGCGTCGCCCGCACCGAGGCCAAGGCCGCCTTCGGCGACGACAGCGTCTACATGGAGAAGTACCTCGACCGCCCGCGCCACATCGAGCTGCAGGTGCTGGCCGACGCCCATGGCAACGTCGTGCATTTCGGCGAGCGCGACTGCAGCCTTCAGCGGCGCCACCAGAAGCTGGTGGAGGAGGCCGGCAGCCCGGTGCTGACCGCCGCCGACCGCGATGCGCTCGGCGCCAACGTCACGCGCGCGCTGAAGGAGCTCGGCTACCGCAACGCCGGCACGCTGGAGTTCCTGTGGCAGGACGGCCAGTTCGCCTTCATCGAGATGAACACCCGCCTGCAGGTGGAGCATCCGGTGACCGAGATGGTCTGCGGCGTGGACCTGGTGAAGGAGCAGATCCGCGTCGCCGCCGGCCAGCCGCTCGGCTACCGGCAGGAGGACATCCGCTTCTCCGGCCACGCGATCGAGTGCCGCATCACCGCCGAGGACCCCGAAACCTTCGCGCCCAGCCCGGGGCGGGTGGACATGTACCACGCGCCGGGCGGCCTCGGCGTGCGCGTGGACAGCGCGCTCTACAGCGGATACGTGGTGCCGCCGCACTACGACAGCCTGGTGGCGAAGCTCGTGGTGCACGGCGCCACGCGCGCCGAGGCGATCGCCCGGCTTCGCCGGTCGCTGGCCGAGATGGTGGTCAGCGGCATCCGCACCACCCTGCCGCTGCACCAGCACATCGTGGCCGATCCCGAGTTCCAGGCCGGCGACTACACCATCCACTGGCTGGAGCGCTTCGTCTCCCGCATGCGGGAGAACTGACCGGCGGCCGGATGGCCGGACGACACCGGCTGCGGTCCCGGCGGGCGCGCCGGCCCTCTCGACGGCCTGACTGCAAGGACGTGTCGCGAATCTCGCACCCGCCCCCGGAAGTGCGCATACTGCGCGGGTGAGCCGCCGCCAGTTCGACATCACGCCGGAACTCCTGCTTCGCGCCTATCGCGCGGGGCTGTTCCCCATGGCCGAGAGCCGGCGCGGCGACCGGCTGTACTGGCTCGACCCGGAGCTGCGCGGCGTCATCCCGCTCGATGGCTTCCACCTGCCGCGGCGGCTGCTGCGCACCACGCTCTCCGGCCCCTTCACGGTCACCGCCAACCGCGACTTCGCCGGCGTGATCGCCGGCTGCGCGGAACCCGCGGAGGGGCGCGAGGAGACCTGGATCAACCCGGAGATCGAGCGGCTGTTCTTCGCGCTGCACCGCCTGGGGCACGCGCATTCCGTGGAGGTCTGGCTCGGCAAGCCGGAGGAGGAACGGCTGGTCGGCGGGCTCTACGGCGTCTCGCTCGGCGCCGCCTTCTTCGGCGAGAGCATGTTCAGCCGCATGCGCGACGCCTCCAAGGTGGCGCTGGTGCATCTGGTCGCGCGGCTGCGGCTGGCCGGCTTCCGCCTGCTGGACGCGCAGTTCCAGACCGCGCACCTGGCGCAGTTCGGCTGCCGGGAGGTGCCGCGCGCCGACTACAAGCGCCTGCTGTCGGAAGCGCTGGAGGAGGCGGTGACCTGGCAGGACAACCCCGACCCGGCGGCGCTGGAGGCGGAGATCCGCGCGCTGCGGCGGGCGGAGGAGGCGTAGCGCCTGATCCGCGAAGGCGGAATCGCCGAAGCGGTGAGCCAGCGGCCCGAACGAAGGCCTGAGCGTGATCGACCGAGGCGGATCACGCTCAGGCGGCGTGCGCTATCCCACGCGGCACTCCAGCAGCCGGATGTCGTAGACCGCGTGCTGCAGCATGTTCACGCCCGGCGCGTTGGCGAACATCCAGCCGCGGAACACGGCCGCGCCATTGGCCGGCGCGCGGCTGTCGGTGATCTCGATCCAGGCGGCGGCGTCGGGCACCTCGTCCGGCGGCCGGGCATGGCAGGCGCGCACCGTGATGGTCAGCGTGCCGAAGCGCTCCGGCCTGTCCAGCGGCACCCGCAGCGTCGTGACGCGCGCCGTCACCTTGTCCAGCGCCTGCAGCTCCGCCACGCGCTGCGGCAGCCAGGCCTGGGCAAGCGCGGGCAGCTGCAGGGCCGCGCAGGCCAGCAGCAGGATGCGGCGCATCAGCCGCCGCGCTTCGGGCTGGGCAGTGCGGCGACGAGGTTGGTCAGGATGCGGCGCATCGCCGCCTCCTCCACGCCCATCAGCACCGCATCCTCGAAGGTGTCACGCAGCACCTGCGCGGCCTCGCGGTGGTTCTCGGCCAGCATCTTCAGCTTCTCGCGGCAGGCGACGGGCGCGCCGTCCGCGCCGGGCCAGACCTGCGGCGGTTCGGTCGCGCCGGAGGCGCGCGGGGGTTCGGTCGCGCCGGAGGCGCGCGGGCCGTTGACCTGCGTCATCGCGGAGTGGCCGTGCCGCCCTCGCCCTGGCCCCGGGACCCGCTGCCCTGGCCTTCCGTCATGGAGAAGATGAAGCGCCCGAGCAGGCTTTCCAGGCTGACCGCCGATTGCGTGATGGTGATCTCGCCGCCATTGGCCAGGATGCGGTCCGCGCCGCCCGGCACGACCGAGACGAAGCGGCCGCCGAGCAGCCCCTCGCTCGCGATCTCGGCGGAGCTGTCGGCCGGGATGCGCAGGCTGCCGTCGATGCGCAGCGTCAGCACGGCCAGGAAGGTCTGCGGGTCGATGCGCTGGTCCGTCACCGAGCCGACCTTCACGCCCGCGATGCGGACGTCCGCGCCGGGCGCGAGACCGTCGATGCGGTCGAACTTCGCCGTCAGCGTCAGCGCCGGGCCGGAGATTCCGCCGCGGCCGGAATTGGTGACTGCGAAGACCAGGAAGGCCGCGGCGACCAGCAGCACCACGGCGCCGGCCGCGACCTCGGCGATGGAACGCGATTTCATCTTTCTTATGCCCTCAGTCGCCGGGCGGCCGCATCCGCGGCCTTGGCTGCGCGCCTACGCGGTGCTGCGTCGGGCCAAGCGGTTGCGCTGCGCGCGGGGCCGCGGTTGCGGCCCTGGCCGCCATCGCCATGAGGCGATCCAAGCGGGGGGGCTACTTCCCGGCGGGACACCGGCGCTCAGGACCCCGGGGTCCAGGCCTCGTAGTCGCCGGCCGTCGGGCGGCGCTGGCCGCCCTGGTAGTCGTGGCCGTGCGGACGGTAGGCCTGCGGCGTGCCGGTGGGGTTCGGGCGATGCTCCACCATCCAGGCGTGGCGCTTCTGCTCGGGCAGCGGCGCGTCGGTGGTGTGGTGCAGCCAGCCATGCCATTCGGGCGGCACCTTGGTGGCCTCGGCCTCGCCGGCATAGATCACGTAGCGGCGCTTCCGGCCGTAGCCCAGGAAGTCCTTGCGCGACTCGAAATAGGCATTGCCGAAGCGGTCGGTGCCGACCTGGCGGCCGGAGAGGCGGGCGAGCAGGCGCTCGAACATCGGTGACCCTCGATCCGCCCCGGGGCTGGGGCGGCGTTCGCATCTCATGTGGTACGGCTTTGTCGCACAACCGCGGGGGGCGCGCAAAGCAAGGGCGGGGATCGGCGTCCGACCGGGGTTGTCCACAGGATGTTGCGGTTGCGGCACCGGAATACCCCTAGATGCGGGTTGCCTCCGTCCCGAGTCGTCGCCACCATGCGGCCATGTCCAGCCTGCGTGGAACGCTGTGGGAAGGAATGGCGCTGTGGCGGGTCCGCGCCGCGCCGGACCCGGATTCCCCCACCCGCGCTGTGGCCCTCCCCGTCGCCTGGGACGAGGAGGAGGCCGCCGCGCTGGCCGCGATCGCGCCGGGCGCCGGCCCGGTGCTGCTGCCCCGCCTGGCCGAGGCCTGGGTCGGCGCGCTGGCGGAGCGCGGCC
>NZ_JAPSMD010000413.1 GCF_027856955.1 Falsiroseomonas oryzae
CTGGCCGGAGGGGCGCGGCAGCGCCAGGCTTCCCGCCGCCGGCAGCAGCCCGACCTGCCCCACCGTGGCCGCCAGCGCCGCCGTCACCGCCCGCGAGAGCGCGTGCCGCACCGCCGGGTCCGGCGCGTCGAGACCGCCCGGTCCCAGCACCAGCCCGTCCTGTTCAGCGGCCATCCGGCGCAGCGCGGCATTCACGAAGACCACGCGCCGCTCCGTGTCCAGCACCGCGACGCCGTCCGGCAGGCCATCCAGCCCGGCCTGCAACGCCCCGCCCGGCACCTCGCGCACGGCGGCCAGTTGCGCCTCCCCGGCGAAGACGCGGCGCAGGTGCGGGAACAGCGCCTCGAGCAGGCGGGTGTCCGCCCCGGTGAAAGGCGGCTCCTTCTCCCGTCGGTGGAAATAGACGCCGCCCACCGTGTCGCCCTCACGCAGCAGCGGCACGCCGAGTGCGTGGAAGGCGGCGTCGTTGGGCCGGCCCCACTCGTTCCAGATCCGGCTGCGCCGCAGGGTCGCCTGCGGCACGATCGCCGCCATGTCGTGCACACCGAGGGGCAGCGTGCCGCCCAGCCGCGCCCAGGGATCGTGCCGGACCCAGAACCGCGCATAGTCCTCCAGCGCGCTGCCGGCCACGCCGCCGCGCCCGGTCGAGATGCTGCCCACCGGCCGCGCGTCGCGGTAGCGGATCCGGTGCACGGCATGGCTCGAGGCGCCGAGCCGATCGGCCAGCCCGGCCATGGCGGCGACGACGCCCTGGCCGTCGAGCAGCGCCTCGTAGAGGCCCAGGGCGAGTGCGGCGGCGTCGGATGCCATGCTGCTCCTGCGGCGGAGGAACGGGCCCGCCGCCACGGCGGCGGGCACCGCGCGACCGGTCAGGCGGGACCGGCACGGCGGATCGCGCCGCGCGGCGCGTCCGGGGGATCGTTGCAGTTATGCGTTCTGCTCTCCCAAATTGGCGCATGCGCGGTGCGCCCCGCAAGACCCATCGGTTGAAAAGGAACGTCTGTTCTCACCTGAACGGGTGAGCCGGGCCCGCCGCTTGCGACCGCACATCCGCCGCCCCAACCTTCTGCGCATGGACACGCCCCTGCTCCGGGTCCAGCCGGACCCGACCGATCCCCGCCTGACGCGCCGCGTCGCCGGACTCGACCACACCGGCGCGCGCATCGAGACGTCCGTGACGGTGGAGCGGCCGCTCACGCTCTACCTGAACGGGCAGGAGATCGTGACGATGATGACGATCCTCGACCGGCCGGAGGACCTGGCGCTCGGCTACCTGCTGAACCAGGGCATGCTGAAACGCGACGACCGTGTCACGGCGGTGGACTACGACGAGGATCTCGGCGTCGTTGTTGTCCGCACGGAACGGCAGACGGATTTCGAGCAGAAGCTGAAGAAGAAGACGCTGACCTCCGGTTGTGCCCAGGGCACTGCCTTCGGCGACCTGATGGAGGACTTTTCCCAGGTGCGCCTGGCGCCTGCGGCGCAGTTGCGGACGAGCTGGCTCTATCGCCTGCTGCACCGGATCAACACGCTGCCCAGCCTCTACCTGGAAGCCGGGGCGATCCATGGCTGCGCGCTTTGCGTGCAGGACCAGCCGGTGGTCTACATGGAGGACGTCGGCCGCCACAACGCGGTGGACAAGATCGCCGGCTGGATGTTCCGCCACGGCGAAGGGCCGGACGACAAGATCTTCTACACGACGGGGCGGCTGACCTCGGAGATGGTCATCAAGACCGTCCGCATGGGCATCCCGATCCTGGTGTCGCGCTCCGGCTTCACCGCCTGGGGCGTGGAGCTGGCGCGGGAGGCGAACCTGACCCTGATCGGACGCTGCAAGGGCAAGCGCTTCGTCGCGCTCGCCGGCGAGGGCCGCATCGTCTTCGACGCCGACCTGGCCTATGTGCCGGAGGAGAGCGCGAAGCACTGGCGCAAGAACAGCGCGGAAGCGATGGGCAGCGATGCGGAGTGACACCCTCGCCGTCGTGTTGGCCGGCGGGCTCGCACGGCGCATGGGCGGCGGCGACAAGCCGCTGCGCCTGGTCGCCGGCCGGCCGCTGCTGGATCACCTGCTGGACCGGCTGCGCCCGCAGGTGCCCGCGATCATCCTGAACGCCAACGGCGACCCGGCGCGCTTCGCGACCTACGGCCTGCCGGTGGTGCCGGACGGCCTGCCCGACCATCCCGGCCCGCTCGCCGGCATCCTCGCTGCGCTGGACCACGCCGCGGCGCACCATCCGGACCTGCCCTGGATGGTCTCCGTCACCGGCGACGCGCCCTTCATCCCCGCCGACCTCGTCGCCCGCCTGCATGCGGCGCGCGAGGCCGAGGGCGTCCCCCTCGCCTGCGCCCGCTCCGCCGGCCAGACGCATCCGCCCATCGGGTTATGGCCCGTTGCCCTGCGGGAGGAGCTGCGCGCGGCGCTGCTGGCCGGCGAGCGCAAGATCGACCGCTGGACCGCCCGCTTCGGCTGCGCCGCCGCCGACTGGCCGACCGACCCCTTCGACCCCTTCTTCAACGCCAATGCGCCGGAGGATCTGGCGGAGGCGGAGCGGATCGCCACGGCAAGGTAGGATGCCGCTTCACACGCGGGCCGCACAGCCGTTTTCGACCCTGAGCAGACCTGTATGCGGGCGGCCGCCGGGCCCGCCCGCCGCCCCGCTCAGGCGCCCAGCAGAGCCGCGACGCACGCGGCGATCTCTTGTCCGCGTGCCGGCTTGCGCAGCGCCGCGAAGCGCCCGCCCTCCGCGCCGCGGGCGGCAAACGTCTCAGTGTCCCCTGTTTGCCCCGTGACAAGCACGGCGGGCAGGCCAGGTCGGCGCAGCCGCGCCTCGCGGATCAGCGCGAGACCATCCAGGCCCGGCATCGTCAGGTCGGTCACGAGCGCGTCCACCAACGCGCCCGCGTCGAGCAGGGCCAGTGCTTGGCTGCCCCCGCCCGCCACCTGCACGTGCAGGCCGGCGGCGGCCAACTCCTCCGAAAGCGCGCCGCGCACGAGCTCCTCGTCATCCACGACGAGGACGCGCAGCCCGACCCGCACGCCCTCCTCCCCCGGCCATGCCTCCGGGACCGCCTCAGGGGCCGCGACGGCCTGTCCTTCCGCCCGGTCAAACCAGAGGGTCACGACCGTGCCGCGACCGGGCGCGCTCTCGATGGCAATGGCGCCACCCGACTGCTCGGCCAACGCTTTCGCCATGGCCAGGCCGAGGCCGGTCCCCTTGCCCACCGGCTTGGTCGTGAAGAGGGGCTCCGCCGCGCGGGCGAGCGTGGCGGCGTCCATGCCGGTGCCGGTGTCGCGCACCGAGAGCCTGACGTACCGGCCCGGCCCCGGTCCGGCCTCGGCGTCCCTGCCGGCGCTGCCAACAGTCTCCTCCATAGCCTCTAAGGTCACGACGCCGCCCTCGGGCATGGCATCGCGGGCGTTGGTTGCCAGGTTGATCAGCGCGGTCTGCAGCTGGTCGCGGTCCGCCAGCAGCGGCGGCAGGTCGGGAGCGGCCGCGACGCGGACCTCGATGCGGGGGCCGAGCGCGGGCTCGAGGATCTCGCGCAGCCCGGCAAGCAGGGCGGCGGGCGCGACCGACCTGACGCGCAGCTCGCCGTGGCGCGCAAAGGCGAGCAACCGGCCGGTCACGGTCGCGCCGCGGCCCACCGCCTCCGACATCAGGCGTGCGAGGTGCCGCACGGCGGCCGGCTCCTCGGCCCGCTGCGAGGCCAGCGCCGCCCCGCTCGAGACGGCCTGGAGGATGTTGTTGAAGTCGTGCGCTATGCCGCTCGCGAGCTGGCCCAGCGCCTCCATCTTCTGCGCCTGGCGCAGCTCCTCCTCCAGCCGGCGGCGCTCGGTCACGTCCTGTTCGATGCCCACCAAGCGCCGCGGGCGGCCCGTCGCTTCGTCGCGCTCCACAACGGAGCCGTGGCACCAGTTCCAGATCCATCGGCCGTCCGGGTGGCGGATCCGTGTCTCCGCCGCCCAGCCGCCCGCCCCGCCAGAGGCGACCGACTCCCAGGCGGCGACGAAGCTGGCGCGGTCCTCGGGGTGCACACGTTCCTCGAGCGTCGCCCAGTCGGGCCCGTCGAGGGGGAACCAGGCGGCGACGGGCAGCCCGCCGCCGAGGATCTCCACGGCGCGCGCGTCGAACCAGGCGGCGCCGCGTGCGAAGTCGATCTCGTAGGTGCCGAGCCCCGCGCCCTCGGTGGCGGCGCGGAGCCGCGCCTCGGCCGCGCGGGCTGCCCGCTCCGCGTCGACCTCGGCGGTGACGTCCCGGCACAGGCTGGAGAGGCGTCGGATCCGCCCGTCCGGCGCGAACTCCGCGGCGCCTTCGTCCTGCAGCCAGACGTCGCGCCCGTCCGGGCGGCGGTAGCGGAAGCGCACGGCGTAGGCGGGCCGATGCGGGGTCGCCCCGGCGAGGGCAGCGAGGACCCGCCCGCGGTCCTCCGGGTGGAGGGTGGCGAGGAAGTCCGAGCCCGTCTCGCACGCGGCCGCCGCCTCGGGCAGGCCGAGGATCGCCGCGGCGCCGGGTGAGCGCAGCACGAGATCCGCTGCCGGGTCGAACTCGAAGGCGAAGACGTGGCCCGCCTCCAGCGCCTGGTTGAGGCGGCGCTCGCCCGCGACGAGGGCGGCGGTTCGCTCGCCCACGCGCGCCTCCAGGCCGGCGTTGGCCGCGGTCAGCGCCGCCTGGCCCCGGCGCACCAGCACGGCCAGGCCGAGCAGCGCCAGC
>NZ_JAPSMD010000414.1 GCF_027856955.1 Falsiroseomonas oryzae
CGAGCCGCGCAGCGCGTCGTCGCCCGCCGTGCCGTCCAGCACCAGCCCCGCCGGCGGCGGCGTGACGGGCTCGGGCTCGGGCGGGGGCGCGGGCTGGGGCTGCGGATCCGGCTCAGGCTCGGGCTGGGGCGCGGGCTGGGGCGCAGGCTGGGGCTGCGGATCCTGGGGGGCGGTGCCGGTGTATTGCGACACGCGGACCCAGTCGACGCTGATGTCCACGCTCCGCACGCCGGTGTCGTTCGGGTTGCCGTACCAGCCATCGTTCTCGAGCCCGACATGGCCCTGAAGGCCGACCGACATCTTCTCGGTGGGGATGTTCTCGCGGGTCTCCGCCACCTTCACGCCGTCGACGTAGAGCGTCATCCGGTCGGGAAACCAGTCGAGCGTGTAGGTGTGCCACTGGCTGTGGTCGAGCTCGAAGAACTGCGAGGCATAGAAGTGCTCGCCGTTGGGGCCGACCCAGTGATTGGTGAACATGCCGTCGCCGTTCTTCGGCGTCTCCAGGATGTCCACCTCCGGCGGCCAATGGTCGTTGGAGGTCGGCCAGAGGAGGAAGCAGGGGCCGGCGCCCTCCACCTCGACGCTGGTCTTCGCGCGGATCTCGACGCGGCCGTACAGGAAGCCGTGGCCGAGGCCGGCCGGCGCGTTCGGATAGGGCGCGGTGGACAGGCCGCCGACGGTCCAGATGCCGTTGTCGTGGCCGTCCATGCCGATCGTCAGCTCCCCGTTCCCGACGGAGAGCTGGCCGTTGTCCCACCAGAACGCGTTGTTCCAGTACATCGAGCCGCCATAGGTGATGGGCCATTTGGCGTGTTCGAGGGCGGTGCCGTTGAAGCCGTCGAAGAAGATTGTCTGCCAGCCCGTCATGTCGAGCGGCGCGGGGTTGACGTCGTTGTACGTGCCCATTGGCGGTCCTCTGCCTGTTCGCGGCGGTGCGATCTGCTCGCGACAGCGTGAGTCCGCAACTTGGGATGGAATGTCCAGTCTAATTGTATTCTATCTGGGATTACGTGGCGAACCAATGGGTTATGGCTGGCAGATTGGGTATCAACCCGGACGCAATTCGCCCGGCACAGGCCGCTGGCGGGTGCTTCCAGGTCAGCCCAGGCCCAGCAGCAGGAGCAGGCCGGCAGTGCCGAGCCACACCCACATGGCGCGATCCAGGCCGAGGCCGGCGCGCTCCGCCACCGCGGCCGGCAGGCCGGACAGCAGCAGCGTCCCGGTCGAGACGAGCAGGCTGGCGCCGTAGAAGATGGTCTCGTTCGACGGCCGCAGCATCTCCGGCATCCAGACCGGCCAGAGCGCCATCATGATCGGCAGGGCCGGGCTGATCAGGCCGTTCACCAGGCTCAGCGCCACGGTCGCGACGAACAGGTTCTGCGGGCTCATCGCGCTCACCCCGCCCCGGGCGGCGTGATGCGGGGCGCCATGCCCATGCCGACCAGCAGCACGCCCACCACCAGGCGGATGCCGAACAGCCAGCAGGCGGCGACCAGCGGCAGGAAGCGACCCTCCACGTAGCTCGGGATCATCCGGCGGGCGCACCAGACGGCCCAGTCGGTCAGCAGCCGGAAGCCGCGCCAGATGTAGTTCGGGCTGTCGTGCGGGACGAAGACCTGCATCATGAAGCGGCCGATGCAAGCCCAGGCCGTCAGCGCCAGGACGTACATCACCACCCAGAAGACGAGGTGGTCGGTGACGAAGGACTGCATCGCCCCCCCGAGCGCGGCCTGCGCTGCCTGTGCAAGAAAAAGGGGCGGCCGACAAGCGGCCGCCCCCATCAGGCGCGAACCGGCGGCGCGTCGCGCCGCCGGCGCTGATCACTCGACGGCTTCGCGCGCATCCGCCAGGCGGACGCCGCCCTTCGGGATGCGGATGTCGTCGATGAAGTCCTGCATCGCCTGGCTGGGCGCCGTGGTGAACTTGGACACCAGCCAGATGGTGAGGAAGGACAGCGGCACGCCGATGATGCCGCCGGAGATGTTGTTCAGCGTCCAGAGACGGGCGACGGTGCGGCCGCGCAGGACCACGCTGTCGGTCGTCAGGATCAGCTGGCCGAACCAGGCCATCGCGCCGTCCTGGATCTGGGCGGCGTTGTTGACCAGGCCCTGGGCATAGGCCTTCAGCTCCGCCGAGGCCTGCGGCAGCGCCGCGGTCTGCCGGGCGGCGGCCAGGATCGCCTCCTTGGTGCCGAAGAGCTCCATGAAGGACAGGCCGTAGAACTCCGTCCAGATCAGGTAGCCGAAGGTGAAGACGTAGCCGACCACCATGCCCCAGACGGCCGCGGCGTTGGTCGTCTTCTTGTACCAGACGCCCATCACCAGCGCGGCGAAGAGGCCCGCAGCGGCGATGGAGAAGGCCCAGGCGACGAGGAACAGGATGTCGGCGCCCATGTTGCCTGCCGTCCAGGCAGCCAGGATGGCGACGATCACGAGCAGCACGCGCGAGATGATCAGGCGCTTCGCGGTCGGCGCGTTGCGGTCGATCATCTTGTAGTACACGTCGTGCGACAGGGCGTTGGCCAGCGCCAGCAGCAGGCCGTCCGCGGTGGAGAGAGCGGCGGCGAGGCCGCCGGCGGCCACCAGGCCGGCGATCACATAGGGCAGGCCCGCGATCTCCGGCGTGGCGAGCACGACGACGTCGGGGTGGATGCGGAACTCGCCCCACTGGACGATGCCGTCCCGGTTCACGTCCACGATGTTGACCCAGGGCACCCCGTAGGGGGAGACGATCTGCCAGTTCTTGATCCACTCCGGCAGGGCCGCGATCGGCTGGCCGATGACGGTCTGGTAGATCTCGAGCTTGCCGAAGGCGGCGTAGGCCGGCGCCGTGAAGTAGAGCAGGAAGATGAAGAACAGCGACCAGGCCACGGACTGGCGCGCCTCACGCACGGACGGCGTGGTGAAGTAGCGCATCAGGATGTGCGGCAGGGCCGCGGTGCCGACCATCAGGCAGAACACCAGGGCGAAGAAGTTGAACGCCGCCGACCAGGAGAAGGCGCCGTTCGCCCCGATGAAGGGCGCGGTGTGCCAGCCCGTCACGCCGGGCGGGGGCGTCATGCCGGCGGCGCGGAAGCCGTTCTCCAGCCCCTCGATCCGCTCCAGCGCGAAGCCGTACATGATCTGCGGCAAGGGCACGCCGGTGACCTTCACCGACATCAGGACCGCCGGGATCAGGTAGGCGATGATCAGGATGATGTACTGCGCCACCTGGGTCCAGGTGACGGCGCGCATGCCGCCCAGCATCGAGCAGACCAGGATGCCCGCCAGGCCGACGAAGACCGCGAGGCCGAAGGAGACGTCCAGGAAGCGCTGGGTGATGATGCCGACGCCGACGATCTGCGCCACGACGTAGACGAAGCTCGCCGTGATCAGCACCGTGACGCCGACGGCGCGGGCGAGGTTGCCGCCGTAGCGGGCGCCCAGGAAGTCCGGCACGGTGTACTGGCCGAACTTGCGCAGGTAGGGCGCGAGCAGGATGGCCACCAGCATGTAGCCGCCGGTCCAGCCAAGGATGAAGGCGAGGCCGCCGTAGCCGAGCGCGTAGAGCGAACCGGCCATGCCGATGAAGCTTGCGGCCGACATCCAGTCCGAGCCCGTGGCCATGCCGTTGTAGAGCGCGGGCACGCGGCGGCCGGCGACGTAGTACTCCGAGACGACGGCGGTGCGGCTGATGATGCCAATGTAGGCGTAGACGCCGATCGTCAGGAAGACGAACAGGTAGCCGATGATGCGGTCCGGCACGCCCATCTGCTCGAGGATGGCGAGCACGACGACGAAGGCGGCGAAGCCGCCGGTGTAGCCGGCGTAGATCTTGCCGAGCGAGGCGATGAAGGGGTCCTTGCCCCCGGTGCTGGCGGACATGGGCTCAGTCCTCCTGCACGCCGAATTCCTCGTCGATCTGGTTCTGGCGCTTGCCGAACCAGAACAGACCGACGACGAAGATGATCAGGCTGCCCTGCGCGGCCATGTAGAAGCCGAGCGGGAAGCCCAGGATATGGATCGGGTTGATCATGGGCGCGAAGAAGTGGACCGCGAAGCTGGCGAAGAACCAGATTCCCAGCACCGTCCACATCAGTCCGGAGGTCTTCTTCCAGTACGCCTCGCCGGTCGCCCGGTCGACGGCGGCGCTGGACGCGCTCCGGACGTTGACGTCCTCCACCAATGGCATTCCGCTGACACTCCCCCGGTAGCGCCGCGCCGGACCGTCCCGACCGTCGGCTTTCGTGAACGGTTCCGCGAGCACGGACCGTGAAATTTTCTTCAGGCGGGCCGCTATCATGTAACCGATTAGACAGGCAACATCCGCCACCCCCGATGGAACATTAACATATGTCCATGTGGCTTTCCCGCCTCCTCGGCCGCCGGCGCGACACCACCCCCGAGGCGCTGGAGAGCTTCCTGGCCGCACGCGCCGCCTTCGTCGCCCAGAAGACCGTGCTGGACTATTGCCGGGTCAAGGCGGGCCGGCAGGAGCGCGAGATGTTCGCCGACCCCGACTTCCGGCGCGCGCTGCAGCACTGCCGCTGGCGGACCTTCGCCGCTGCCGTCCAGGACGTCGTCGCGATGGCGGAGGCCTGGCTGCGCCCGCAGCAGCCGGGGCAGGCGGGGGCGCTGGCCGCCGCGCTGGCGGCGATGGGCGGCCGCATCCTGGATGCGGCGCCGGCCCCGGCGGAGGAGCGGGACGCCCTGGACGGCGCGCGCGAC
>NZ_JAPSMD010000415.1 GCF_027856955.1 Falsiroseomonas oryzae
GCCGCGCTGGCGCTGGCCGTGCTGGTGGTCGGCACGGCGGAGCAGCCGGCCTTCGCGCTCGGCTTCGTGGCCGGCGCCGCGGCAACGCTGCTGCTGTTCCGCATCGGCGCCAGCCTGCTGATGCGCGCGGCGCGCGGGCTGCGCCATGTGCGGCGCCCGGCCTGGCGGCTCGGGCTGGCCAACCTGCACCGGCCGGGGGCGCCGACACCGACCATGCTGGTGGCGCTGGGCATCGGGCTGACCACGCTGGCGGCCATCGCCACCATCGAGGGCAACCTTCGCCGGCAGCTGGCGGACCAGTTGCCGAACGCCGCGCCGTCCTTCTTCTTCATCGACATCCAGTCCGACCAGGCCCGCGATTTCGATCGGCTCGCCCTGGCCCAGCCTGGGGTGGACGACGTGCGCCGCGCGCCGAGCCTGCGCGCCCGCGTGGTCGCGGTGGACGGCGTGCCGGCGGAGCGGATGGTGGTGACGGAGGACACGCGCTGGGCGCTGCGCGGCGACCGCGGCCTGACCTATGCCGCGACCCCGCCCGAGGGCACGCGGCTGGTCGCCGGGCAATGGTGGCCGGCCGACTACGACGGCCCGCCGCTGCTCTCCTTCGACGCCGCCATCGCGCGGGGCTGGGGCATCGGGATCGGGTCCACCATCACGGTCAACGTGCTGGGCCGCGACATCGACCTGAAAATCGCCTCCCTGCGGGAGATCCAGTGGCGGGGGCTCGGCATCAACTACGTCATGGTGGCCTCGCCGGGCCTGCTGGAAGCCGCGCCGCACACCCACATCGCGACCGTGCGCAGCCGGCCGGAGGCCGAGACCGGCGTGCTGCGCGCGCTGACCGACGCCTTCCCCAACGTCTCCGGCATCCGCGTGCGCGACGCGCTGGAGGCGGTGGCGAACCTGCTCTCCCGCGTCGGGGTCGCGCTGCAGGCGACCTCTTCGGTGACGCTGCTGGCGGGGATGCTGGTGCTGGCCGGGGCGGTCGCCGCGGGGCAGCGGCGGCGGGTGCGGGACGCCGTGGTGCTCAAGACGGTCGGCGCCACGCGTTCGCAGATCCGCAGCGCCTGGCTGGTGGAGTTCGGGCTGCTCGGGCTGGTCGCGGGGCTGCTGGCCGCCGCGGCCGGCTCCGCCGCCTCCTGGGCTGTGGTGCGCTTCGTCATGCGCGGCGAGTGGGTGTTCCTGCCCGGCACGCTGGCCGTCGTGGTGCTGGGCTGCGTGCTGCTGACGCTGGCGCTGGGCTATGTCGGCACCGCGCTGGCGCTGCGCGTCCGCCCGGCGCCGCTGTTGCGGAACGAGTAGCGCCGGGCTTGGATCGGCGGATGGACACGCCGCTTTCCGCGCCCGACGCCGCCCGCCTCCGCCGCGCCTTCGCCCTGGCCGGGGAGGCCCGCGCCCGCGGCGACCGGCCCTTCGCCGCGGTGATCGTGGCGGAGGACGGCGCGACCCTGGCGGAGGGGCTCTCCACCCAAGGCGCGGGGGGCGGCGGGACGCTGGCGCATTCCGAGATGAACGCCTGCCAGGCGGCGATCGCCGCCGGCGTCCCCCGCGAGCGCCTGCGCCGGGCCACCATCTATTCCTCCGGCGAGCCCTGCGCGATGTGCGCCGCGGCGATCTTCTACACCGGCGTCGGGCGGGTGGTGTACGGCCTCTCGGCGGGTGCCATCCTGCACCTGCGCAACGCCCAGCCGCACACGGCTGGCCTCTCGCTGTCCTGCCGGGCGGTGCTGGGCAGCGCAGCCGAAAAGGTCGAGGTCGTTGGCCCCTGCCTCGAGGCGGAAGGCGAGGTGCCACACAAGGGCTACTGGGCCGTCGGCGCCGCCTGACGCGGCTGTCACCAGGATTAGCCTTCCTATGCTGGCAACGACCGCAGAGACGGGTTGATCCGGATTACCAAAACTCCATATGATGCACGACGCCGGGACGGACCTTTCTCACCTCCACCCCTCGTCCCGCCGGGAGGATGATCTCACCATGGCTTTCGGTCCCGACAACCGCTTCCAGACGGGCGCGTCGGCCTGGACCCAGCCCTTCGGGCGGTCCACGGCCGTTGACCAGGCGCAGCTCGACGAGGGCCTGCGCAGCTACATGCTGCGCGTCTACAATTGGATGGCCTCCGGCCTCCTGTTGACCGGCATCGTGGCCTTCCTGATCGCCCACAACCCCGCCGTGGCCAGCATGTTCTACGAGGTGGTGCGCACGCCGCGCGGCAACGCGACGGTGCCGACCATCCTCGGCTGGGTCGCGATGTTCGCCCCGCTGGCCTTCATCCTGGTGCTGAGCTTCGGCATCAACCGGATGAGCAAGACCACCGCCCAGGCCCTGTTCTGGACCTTCTGCGCGGTGATGGGCGCGTCGATGTCGAACATCTTCGCGATCTACACCTCGGCCTCCATCGCCAGCACCTTCTTCATCACGGCGGCGATGTTCGCGGCGACCAGCCTCTACGGCTACACCACGAAGGCCGACCTGACGAAGCTGGGCACCTTCATGATGATGGGCCTGATCGGCATCCTGATCGCCGGCCTGGTCAACATCTTCCTGCAGAGCTCGGCGCTGCAGTTCGCCATCAGCGTGATCGGCGTGGTCGTGTTTGTCGGCCTCACCGCCTACGACACCCAGCGGATCAAGGCGGACTACGTCGAGTACGCCTATGCCGAGGGCACCGAACTGGCCGCCAAGCGCAGCGTGTTCGACGCGCTGGGCCTCTACCTGAACTTCGTCAACCTGTTCCAGCTGCTGCTGCAGTTCATGGGCGTGCGCCAGAACAGCGAGTGACGATCCGACAAGAACAGGCATAACGCCGGTTGCACGGAACCCCGGGGGGCAACCCCCGGGGTTTTTTCGTGTCTTCACGCATCGGGTGCCGGCGCGCCGCGCGCCCGCCCATCCGGCGCCCTGCGGACGCCGGGGGTCGGTTCAGAAGTAGCCTTCGCGCTTCTTGCGCTCCATCGACGCCTCCTGGTCCTTGTCGATCAGGCGGCCCGCGCGCTCGCTCACGCGGCTCTCGCGCAACTCGAGGATGACCTCCTCCATCGTGGCCGCACGGCTCTCATGCGCGGCGGTCAGCGGCCAGTCGCCCATGGTGCGGAAGCGCACCCAGAGCTCCTCCACCCGCTCGCCCGGCAGCAGAGGCATGCGGTCGTCGTCGCGCATGATGATCATGCCGTCGCGTCGCAGCACCGGGCGCGGCGCGGCGTAGTAGAGCGGCACGATGGGGATCTGCTCGGCGGCGATGTAGTCCCACACGTCGAATTCGGTCCAGTTGGACAGCGGGAAGACTCGCATCCCCTCGCCCTGGTTGATCCGCGTGTTGTAGAGGCCCCAGAGTTCGGGCCGCTGGCCGCGCGGCTCCCACACATGGCCCGGCGAGCGGTGGCTGAAGACGCGCTCCTTCGCGCGGGCCTTCTCCTCGTCGCGGCGGGCGCCGCCGATCGCCGCGTCGAAGCCGTGCGCGTTCAGCGCCTGCTTCAGCGCCTCCGTTCCCATGACGGACATGTGGACCTGGGACCCGTGGTCGATCGGGTTGATGCCGCGCGCCAGGCCGTCCGGGTTGGTGTGGACGATCAGGTTGAGGCCGAGCTCCGCCGCGCGCCGGTCGCGGAACTCCAGCATGGCGCGGAAGTCCCAGCCGGTGGCGATGTGCAGGCAGGGAAAGGGCAGCCGGCCCGGCGCGAAGGCCTTCATCGCGATGTGCAGGACGACCGAGCTGTCCTTGCCGATGGAATACAGCAGCACGGGGTTGCGGAAGCTCGCGGCCGTCTCGCGCAGGATGCCGATGGCCTCGGCCTCCAGGCGGCGCAGATGGGGGGTCAGCCGGCTTGCCGCCTCGGGTCGCATGTCAGGTCGGATCCTCGGGATGCGGTCACGCTGGCGCGAGAAAGCACGCCGGCGGCCGCAGCGGAACCCCCGCCGGGCCGCGTCGTGCCTGCGCCTGGCGCGCGGTCCGGCCCGGGCCGTCGTCTCAGGCCGACTTCAGGACGCCTTGCAGCTTCTCCGCCGCCACGGCCTTGTCGGTGCGGTCGATGGCAGCGAGCTCGGCGGCCAGTCGGTCCAGCGCCTGCTCGTAGATCTGCCGTTCGGAGAAGGACTGGTCCGGCTGGCCGGCATTGCGGTGCAGGTCGCGCACCACCTCCGCGATGGCCAGCGGGTCGCCGGAATTGATCTTCTGCTCGTATTCCTGGGCGCGGCGCGACCACATGGTGCGCTTGATGCGGGCCCGGCCGCGCAGAACGTCCAGCGCCTCGTTCATGACCGTCTCGGTCGCCAGCTTGCGCAGGCCCGAGGAGGAGGCCTTGTTCACCGGGACGCGCAGCGTCATCCGGTTCTCCTCGAAGGTGACGATGATCACCTTCAGGGACATGCCGGCGACCGGCATGTCCTCGATGCCCTGGACTTGGCCGACCCCGTGGGTGGGGTAGACCACGTGGTCGCCTGCCTTGAACTCGACCTGTGGGCTCTTCGCCCGGGGCGGCGCGGCATGCGGGCCGGAGGGCCCGCCCATGGGCACGCGGTGCGGCTGTGGGGGTCGGGGCGGCGGTGCGAGGGTCGCAGCGATCACCGTCGCGGAGGCGGTCGTGACAACGGCGACGGCCGGCGCGGGCTGCGGCGCCTGGACCGGCTGCGGCTGTGGCGGTCGGGGCGGCAGGGTGCCGGCTTCGGAGCGGGGCGCCGCAGCGGATGCCTGGGCCGGGACG
>NZ_JAPSMD010000416.1 GCF_027856955.1 Falsiroseomonas oryzae
CGCTCCGCCACCGGGCCCGCCTGGGGCCATCCCGCCGCCCGCGCCGGTCCCGCCCGACCTGCCCTTGCCGCCCTCCCCACCGGCGGTGGTGCCGGTCATGCCCGCGCCTGCCGTGGCCGCTGGCCCCGTTCCCGTCGAGCTGGCGCCGGAGGCGCCGGCATTCCCGCCGGTCGGCGCCTCGTCCAGATCCGTGCCGGAGCCCGAGCCCCCGGAACTGCCGGCAGCCATGCCGCCCGCCATCCCGCCGCCGCCCCGCGTCATCGGTCCCGACCCCGCGCCGACGCCGCTGCGCGGGCCGACTGCGCCGCCCGCATCCCCGCCGGCCCCTGCGCTCCTGGCCCCTTCGGCCACGACTGAGGCACCGCCTGCGCCAGAGGCGCCTCCGGCAGCCATCGCGCCCGCCCCGATCGGCCGGGTGCTGACCCGGATCATGGCGAATGTGCGCGAGGGGCCGGGTATATCGACGCCTTCGGTGCGGGTCGTGCCGCAGGGCATCACCCTGCGGCTCTACGCCCGTTCCGGCAGCTGGATGCAGGTGGGGGACCAGGAACCCTGGGGCTGGATCCACGCCAGCCTGGTCGCCCCCGTCCCCTGAACGCGCCCCTCCGGGCGCCTCCGCTACCTCTGCAGCGTCTCGATGTGGCTCACCAGTTCGACGATGCGGCCGCGGATGTAGGTCTCGCGGCCGAACTCACCGAAGCGGTTGCCCGCCTCCACCGAGAACACGGCGCCCCAGGCCGGCATCTCGCGTGTGCCATGGGCCGGCACCTGTGTGCGGCCATCCACCACCAGGAACACGCGATAGAACGGGAACTCCCGGTTCGGGTCGCGCTGGCGCAGCGTGGTCAGGTCGGATGGCGGCACGGTCAGGAACTGCCGCATCGGCCCGTCGCCGCGGCCTTGCGCCCCGTGGCATTGCGCGCAGGCCAGCGTGTAGGCCTCCTGCCCGCGCGAGGGCTGCTGCGCCTGCGCCGCCCCCGCCGTTGCCAGGGCGGCGCCGCATGCGGCGGCGAGCAGGCTTTTCCGGACTCGCGTCATGTCGGGCACTCCTCCAGACGGGCATTCGATGCGATGCCCGATATATTTAAGATCCGAAATTTCCGATGGAGGGGCAAGTCGCTTGGCCTGTCGGCCACATGAAGAATAGTGCAGGGCTGGCCAGGAGCGGCGCTCTGCTGCGCCGATCAGCCGCGTTCGTAGATCAGGCGCGCGCGCACCGTGCCGGGCAGGGCACGCAGCTCCGCCAGGATGGCGTCGGCATCGGCGCGCGCTTCCACGCTCTCGACCACCACGTAGCCGAGCTCGGAATCCGTTTGGTAGTACTGCGCGGCGATGTTGAGGCCGCGCCGGCCGAAGCTCTCGTTGATCCGGCTGAGGATGCCTGGCGCGTCGCGGTGCAGGTGGGTCCAGCGGGCGCCGGTGGGCCGGGCCGGCAGCTGCACCTGCGGCAGGTTCACCGCGCCGACCGTCGCGCCGGTGTCGCTGTAGTCCACCAGCTTGCGCGCCACCTCCACGCCGATGCGGTCCTGCGCCTCGGCCGTGCTGCCGCCGATATGCGGCGTCAGCAGCACGTTGGGCAGGCCCTGAAGGGGAGATTCGAAGGCCTCGCCGTTGCGCTTCGGCTCCACCGGGAAGACGTCCACCGCGGCGCCCAGGATGCGCTTCTCGCGCAGCGCCGCCGCCAGCGCGTCCACGTCCACCACCGTGCCGCGGGCGTTGTTGATCAGGATCGCGCTCGGCTTCATCTGCGCCAGTTCCGCCGCGCCGATCATGCCGATGGTCTCTGGCGTCTCCGGCACGTGCAGCGTGACGACATCCGCCTGGCGCAGCAGCTCGGCCAGGCTGGCCACCGGCTGGGCATTGCCGTGTGGCAGCTTGCCCGTGTGGTCGAAATAGATCACCCGCATCCCGAAGGCCTCGGCCAGCACCGAGAGCTGGCTGCCGATGTTGCCGTAGCCGACGATGCCGAGAGTCTTGCCGCGCATCTCCCAGGAATTCGCCGCCGACTTGTCCCAGCCGCCCTGGTGGGCCGCGTTCGACTTGTCCACGATGCCGCGCAGCAGCATCACCGATTCCGCCAGCGTCAGCTCCGCGACGGAGCGCGTGTTGGAGAAGGGGGCGTTGAACACCGCCACACCGCGCCGCGCCGCGGCGCGCAGGTCCACCTGGTTGGTGCCGATGCAGAAGCAGCCGATGGCGATCAGCCGGTCCGCGGCCTCCAGCACCTCCTCCGTCACCTCGGTACGGGAGCGGATGCCCAGGATGTGGACGCCCTTCACCGCCTCGATCAGCGCCTGGCCTTCCAGGGCGCGCTTCTCGCGCTGGATGGTCACGTAGTCGGCGCTGCCGAACAGCTCCACCGCGGAATCGGCGATGCCCTCCAGCAGCAGGATGCGGATGCGGTCCTTCGGAAGCGAGATGCGGTCGGTCATGCGGTCGTGATCCCGGGGAGGCGGCGGGTTCTGCCCGCCGCCGGGCCGGCCGGCAAGGGCGCGGGCTTGATCCGGAGCGGCGTCGGATTACGTGTCTGTCATGCACGCCCAGGACCTGCCACGCCCCGCCGCACGGGACGGCGCGATCGCGCTCGGTACCCTGGCCGACCGCTTCGGTATGGCCGGGGCGGGCGCGCTGCTGCTGCTGCTGGCGGTGCCCGCCTTCCTCCCTGTGCCGCTGCCCACCGGCATCCCGGCCGGGATCGCGATGGCGGCGATCGGCGTGCAGATCGCCCTCGGTCACGCGCGGCCCTGGCTGCCGGGCTGGGCGCGGCGCCTCAGCCTTCGGCGCCGGCAGGTCGCCGACGGCTTGGCGCGTCTGTTCCGAATCCTGCGGCGCTGCGGCTTGCGGCTCCGCCGCCGGCTGCCGGCGGCGGTCGGCACCCATGGCTCGCCGCGCCCGCTGACCGGTGTAGTGCTAGTGGCCTGCGGCGCGGTGATCGTGCTGCCGATCCCCTTCGGCAACCAGCTGCCGAGCCTGGCGGTCGCGGCCATCGGGCTCGGCCTCCTGCGCGGCGACGGGCTGTTCGTGCTGGCTGGCTACGGCTTGGCCGTGGCAGCCGCAGCCTGGACCGTGGCGCTGCTGGTCGCCGGCGCCGGCCTCGCGGAGGCCGTATCAGGCCTGTTCGGCTGACGGGGGTGCCGAGGCCGGGCGGCTTGCCTTCCCGGCCACGATCGTGCGCATCCTCCGCCACCGGCGGGAGGGCATGATGGCGGTGGACACGGTGGTCTTCGACGTGGGGAACGTTCTGATCCGCTGGGATCCCCGCCACCTCTACCGCAAGCTGTTCGACGACGCCGCGGCGATGGAGCGCTTCCTGTCGGAGGTCTGCACCGATGCCTGGAACCTCGAACAGGACCGCGGCCGCAGCTGGGAGGAGGCGATCGCGCATCTGGTGCCGCGCTTCCCGGCGCAGGAGGCATTGATCCGCGCCTATTCCGAACGCTGGCACGAGATGGTGCCGGGCGAGGTCGAGGGCAGCGTCGCCATCCTGGAGGGGCTGCGCGCCGCCGGCGTGCCGCTCTACGCCATCACCAACTTTTCCGCCGAGAAGTTCGCCGAGGCGCAGGCGCGCTTCGCCGTCCTGCGCGGCTTCCGCGACGTGGTCGTCAGCGCGCATGAGCGACTGCTCAAGCCCGACCCGGCGATCTACCGCGTGCTGCTGGACCGCAACGGGCTGGAGGCCGGACGCTGCCTGTTCATCGACGACAGCGAGAGGAACGTCCGTGGCGCGGAGGCCGTGGGCATGCGCGCCCACCATTTCCGCGACGCACCGACCCTGGCCGCCGAACTCCGCGCGATGGGGCTGCCATTGGGGCTGCCGGCATGACCGTGCCGCGGATCGAGGGGCTGGCCGGCAAGAGGGCGCTGGTCACCGGGCATCGCGGTGGCATCGGCGACGCGATCCGGCGCGTGCTTGAGGCGTCGGGCTGCCGCGTCGCGGGGCTGGACCTGCCGGAAGTGGACCTCGGCGACCTCGCAGCCGTCCCAGGCCATGTCGAAGCCGCCATCGCCGCGCTCGGCGGGCTCGAGGTGGTGGTGAACAACGCCGGCGCCACGGCGCTGGGCGACCTGGTGGACACGCCGATCGCGGAGGCGGAGCGCATCCTGCGCATCAATGTCCTCGCGCCCTTCGCCGTGCTGCAGGCGGCCATCCCGCACATGGCCGCGGGCGGCGGCGGGGCGGTGGTGAACATCGCCTCCGACCAGGCGCTCATCGGCAAGCGCGTCTCGGCGGCCTATGGCGCGAGCAAGGCCGCCATCGCGCAGCTGACGCGCAGCGCCGCGCTGGACTGGGCGCCGCAGCGCATCCGTTTCAACTGCATCGCGCCGGGCAGCACCGACACGCCGATGCTGCGCCGGGTGATCGCGGAGCTCGCCGCCCGCTACCCGGACCGCTACGCCGCCGGCAGCGCGGCCGCCTATGCCGCGGCCGTGCCGCTGGGGCGCTTCGCCGACCCGCTGGAGATCGCCGCCGTCGTCGCCTTCCTGGCCAGCGACCACGCCAGCTTCGTCACCGGCATCGTCATGCCGGTGGATGGCGGGACCACCGCGGAATGACCGCGCCCGTCGCGCTGGTCACCGGCGGCACGCAGGGCATCGGGCTGGCCTGCGCCGCGCGCCTCGCCGCCGCCGGCTACGAGGTGGTCGCCGCGGCCCGCCATGCGCCTGCCGCGCCGCTGCCCGC
>NZ_JAPSMD010000417.1 GCF_027856955.1 Falsiroseomonas oryzae
GCCCGGCCGCCTGGGCGAAGTCCCGCACCCGGCGCAGCAGCCGGCCCGCCACGCGCGGCGTCCCGCGCGACCGCCGCGCGATCTCCAGCGCGCCGTCCTCGGCCAGGGCGAAGCCGAGCTTCTCGGCGCCGCGCTTCACGATCAGCAACAATTCGTCGACGTCGTAGAACTGCAGGCGCAGCGGGATGCCGAAGCGGTCGCGCAGCGGCTGGCTCAAAAGGCCGGCGCGGGTGGTGGCCCCGACCAGGGTGAAGGGCGGAAGGTCGATGCGCACCGTCCGCGCCGCCGGCCCCTCTCCGATGATGAGGTCCAGCCGATAGTCCTCCATCGCGGGATACAGCGTCTCCTCGATGGCGGGCTGCAGGCGGTGGATCTCGTCCACGAACAGCACGTCGCGCGGCTGCAGGTTGGTCAGGATCGCCGCGAGATCCCCGGCGCGCTGCAGGATCGGGCCGGAGGTGGCGCGGAACCCGACGCCGAGCTCCCGCGCGACGATCTGCGCCAGAGTCGTCTTGCCCAGGCCCGGCGGGCCGAACAGCAGCACGTGGTCCAGCGCCTCGCCGCGGGCGCGGGCGGCGCCGACGAAGACCTCCAGGTTCTCGCGCAGCGCCTTCTGGCCGATGAACTCCTTCAGCGTCTGCGGGCGGAGGCTGCCCTCGGTGGCGTCCTCCTCCTGCCGCGCGCCGGCGGTGAGCCGCTCGTCACTCATCGCGGCGCCATCTCCTTCAGCGCCTCGGTGATCAGCGCCTCGAGCGGCACGGCGTCGCCGACGCGCTTCGCGGCGCGTGCCACGGCGGCCGCGGCCTCTGGCCGCTTCATGCCGAGGTTGACCAGCGCGGAGACGGCATCCGCTTCGGCGCCTTCCGGCGCCGGCGCGGCGATGGCGACCCCGCCCAGCCCGTCGGCCTCCGGCGTGGCGCGGCCGACCGCCCATTTCTGCATCGCCGGCTCGTCGATGATGCGGTTGGCGGTGGCGGCGCCGAGCCCCTTCACCTCCGACAGCCGCTTGCGTTCCTTCGCCGCGATGGCGGCGGCGAGCTGGTTCGGCGTCAGGCCCGACAGCACCAGCAGCGCCTTCTGCGGGCCGACCGTCTTCACCTCGATCAGCGCGCGGAAGGCCTCGCGCTCCGCGGCGTCGAAGAAGCCGTAGAGGGTGATGGCGTCCTGGCTGACCCGCGTCTCCACCAGCAGCTTCTGCACGCCCTCCTTCGCGGTCAGCCGGTCCAGCGTCTTGCGGCTGCAGGCGACCAGATAGCCCACGCCGTTCACGTCCAGCACGCAGCCGCCCTCGTGCACGCTCTCGACGATGCCGCGCAGCGAGCCGATCATCGCGCCGCC
This sequence comes from Falsiroseomonas oryzae, assembly GCF_027856955.1. Lineage (GTDB taxonomy): Bacteria > Pseudomonadota > Alphaproteobacteria > Acetobacterales > Acetobacteraceae > Falsiroseomonas > Falsiroseomonas oryzae. Next base: position 1,339 of record NZ_JAPSMD010000417.1, read on the forward strand.
CTCAGCATCGCGGCCGAATAGGCGTTGCGCGTGCTGCGGTGATGCGCGTGGCAGATGGCGATGGCCAGCGCATCCGCCGCATCGGCGCGCGAGAAGGTCACCCCCGGCAGCAGCTGGCGCACCATCGCCTGCACCTGTTCCTTCGCGGCATGGCCGGTGCCGACCACCGCGCGCTTGACCTCCATCGCGCCGTATTCGCGAACAGGAAGCCCCGCCAGGGCCGGCGCCAGCAGCACCACGCCGCGCGCCTGGCCAAGCTTCAGCGCGCTTTCGGGGTTGCGCGCGACATAGGTGTGCTCCACCGCCGCCTCGTCCGGCGTCCAGCGACCGATCACCTCGGCAAGGCCGCGATGCAGCACCAGCAGCCGCCGCGCCAGCTCCTCGCCCGGCGAGGTGGAGACAACTCCGTCGGCCAGGAAGCGCAACCGGAAGCCGTCATGCTCCACCATCCCCCAGCCGGTGTGCTGGAGGCCGGGGTCCAGCCCGAGGATGCGAATCGGGACCTGCGCCATGACCCTGCATAGCCCCTTCGCCCCCCGGAAGGGCAGGCCTGCCGGCCCGTGGGCTGCGCGTCATTGCGCCTTGCGCTATACGCTTCGTGAACTCTCGCGTGCCGGAGCCCCGCCCCATGCCCTCAAGGCCGAATGACCGCCCGCCGGGGCATCCGGGCCGACGGCGCCTGCTGGGTGGCGCCGGCGGGCTCGCGATGGCTGCCGGGCTGACGGCTTGTGCCCTGCCGGTCCGGGAGCCGCCGGTGCCGCGCGGCCGCTCCGGTGCGGTCAGCGTGCTCGGCGTGCCGAACGAGCGGTTCCGGCCCGACCAGCCCGGCGGCTTCGAGGCCTTCGACCAGGAGGTGGTGGCGGCTCTCGCCCGCCAGCAGCGCAGGCTCGGCGTCGCCCAGCCGACGGAACTCCCCGAGCTCGACCTGCTGGCGATCTCCGGCGGCGGGGAGAACGGCGCTTTCGGGGCCGGGCTGCTCAACGGATGGACCGCGCATGGCGGCCGCCCCGTCTTCGACCTGGTCACCGGCGTCAGCACCGGGGCCCTGACCGCGCCCTTCGCCTTCCTCGGCAGCGCCTGGGACGACAAGCTGAAGGCGGTCTACACCGACATCTCGCCCGAACGGGTCGCGATCCGCCGCTGGTTCACCGCTGCGATCTGGAACGACGCGCTGGCCGACACCACGCCGCTGTTCGAGACCATCTCCACCTATCTCGACCAGCAGATGATGGCGGCGATCGCCGCCGCCTACGACGAGGGGCGGCTTCTGATGGTCGCCAGCACGGATATCGACGCCCAGGTGCCGGTGATCTGGAACGTCGGCGCCATCGCGAAGAGCGGCCATCCGCGCGCGCTGGACACGGTGCGGCGCATCCTGCTCGCCTCCGCGGCGATCCCGGGAGCGTTCCCGCCGGTGCTGTTCGACGTGGAGCTCGACGGGCGGCCGCACCATGAGATGCATGTGGACGGCGGCGCCTTCGCGCAGGCCTTCCTCTACCCGGCCATTGTCACGCGCTCGCGCCGCGAGGCGCTGGCACGCAACCGACGCGTCGCGCCGGCGAGGGCCTGGGTCATCCGCAACGGGCGGCTCGACCCCGAATGGGCGGAGACCAGCCGCCGCACGGTGAGCATCGCCGGACGCGCCGTCTCCACCATGATCAGCGCCAGCGGCTACAACGACGTGATGCGGATCTACTTCTCGACGATGCGCGACGGCATCGACTTCAACTTGGCCTATATCGGCCCCGAATTCGACACGGAGTACACGGTCCCGTTCGAGCAAGCCTATATGCGGGCGCTCTACGACCACGCCTTCGCACTGGCCCGCCGCGGCTTCCCCTGGACGCGCATCCCGCCCGGCGCGGCATGAACGGCTGGCAGACAGCCTGGCAGGGCGCCCCGGCGCCCGGCCGGGCCCGTCACGCCGTCAGCTTCTCCATCTCGCTCTCCTCCGCCTCGAGGTTGGCGTAGACCTGCTGGACGTCGTCATGGTCGTCCAGCGCGTCGAGCAGCTTCATCACCTCCGCCGCGCGGGCCTCCTCCAGCGTCAGCGTTGTGCTTGGCCACCATTCCAGCCGCGCCGCCTCCGCGGTGCCGAAGCGCGCTTCCAGCGCGTCGCGGACGGCGGCGAAATCCTCGACCGAGGTCGAGACCTCGTGGCCGTCTTCCGTGCTCTCGACATCCTCCGCGCCGGCCTCGATCGCGGCCTCGAGCATCGCGTCGGCAGTCGCGGCACTGAACGGATAGCGCAGCACGCCCTTGCGCTCGAACTGGAAGGCGACCGAGTTGGTTTCGCCAAGCGCCCCGCCGTTCTTCGCGAAGATGGAGCGCAGGTCGCCACCGGTGCGGTTGCGATTGTCGGTCAGCGCCTCGACGATCACCGCGATGCCGTGCGGCCCGTAGCCCTCGTAGCGCACCTCCTCGTAGTTCTCCCCGGCGGCGCCCTGCGCGACGCGCTTGATCGCGCGGTCGATGGTGTCCTTGGTCATGTTGGCGGTCAGCGCCGCCTTCACCGCGGCGCGCAGCCGCGGGTTGTGCGCCGGGTCGGGGAGGCCCGCCTTGGCGGAGACTGTGATCTCGCGGATCAGCTTGCCGTAGGCGCGGGCGCGCTTGGCGCCCTGCACGGCCTTGCGGTGCATCACGTTCTTGGCGTGCGAATGGCCGGCCATGGCCAGATGGCTCCGTTCGTCTCGTCCGAGGGGGGCGGGGTTGCGGCGGCCCCTATACCGGGGTCAGCGCCCCGGCGGCAATTCCGAGCCGGACAGGCGGGAATCCGCCGCGGCCTCAACCACCGGTTCACCAATCGCGCGCATGATCCGGTCCATGGCAGGACCCGTCCGCTCCCCGCTGCCCGGCCATGCCGCACCGCTGCTGGTCGGGCTCATCGCCCTGCTGATGGTGGGCGCCGCGCTCGGCCTGATCGCCATCCCGCATCCGGATGGCGAGCCGACGCACACGCATACCGGTTCCGCGGCGGGGCTGCTGGCGGCGGCCGCGCTGGCCGGGCTCGGCGCGCTGTGGCTCGCACGGCGCCACGACGCCTCGGCCCAGGCGCAGCCGCTCCTGCACGATCCGCTGACCGGCCTGCCGAACCAGGCCGGCTTCCGCGAACGGCTGGAGGAGACGGTCGCGCTCTCCCGCCGGCAGGGCTGGCAGGTCGGCGTGCTGGTGGTGAACCTTCGCCATTTCCGGGCGGTGAACGAGGCGCATGGCCGCGGCGGCGGCGACCTGGCGCTGCGGCTGGTGGGCGCGCGGCTGCGCGGCGCGGTCCGGCGCGAGGACCTGGTCGCGCGCCTGGCCGGCGACCGCTTCG
>NZ_JAPSMD010000418.1 GCF_027856955.1 Falsiroseomonas oryzae
CGAGGACGTCGCGCTGGCCGAGGCCGAGCTGGCCGCGGCGGAAGCCGCGCTGGCCCGCGCCCGCGCCGAGGCGACGCTGGCCCGCCTGCGCGCGCCGATCGCCGGCACGGTGATCCGCGTGATCTCCCGCACCGGGGAGCGCGCGGCGAATGACGGCGTGCTGGAGATTGCCGATCTCAGCCGCATGGACGTCGTCGCCGACGTCTACGAGACCGACCTGCCGCGGCTGCGCATCGGCGCGCCAGCCGAGATCGTGGTGCCCGGCGAGGCGCAGCGCTTCCCCGCCGCGGTGCGCGAGATCGGCTGGCAGGTCCGCCGCAACACCCAGGCCACGACCGATCCGGTCGCGGCCGTGGATGCGCGCACGGTGGAGGTCCGCCTCGCGCTGACGCCTGACGGCACCGCGGCGCTCGCGCGGCGGTCCAACATGCAGGTCCAGGTCGCGATCCGGCCATGAACGACGTGCCTCGCCCCGAGAAGCTGCTGCCCTGGGCGCCGGAGCGCACCGGGGAGCCCCACGCCGCGCCGCCGGTGCCGGCTCCGGCGACCGGCCCGTCGCGCCGCGGGCCAGGCTTCGCCGCCTCCACCCTGCTCGCGGTCCGGCTGGCCTGGCGGCAGCTGTGGTCGGAGAAGGCGCGGCTGGCCTCTGCCATCGCGGGCGTGCTGTTCGCCTGCGTGCTGGTGTTCATGCAGCTCGGCTTCCGCGGCGCGCTGTTCGAGAGCGCGACGAACCTGATCGGCAGCATGCGCGGCGACCTGTTCCTGATGCACCCGCTGACGCTGGCGAGCTTCCGCCCCGAGCCGCTGCCGCGGGTGCGCGCGCAGCAGGCGCTGGCTCTGCCTGAGGTGGAACGTGCGGCGCCCATCTACCTGGCCCAGTCCACCTGGCGGAACCCGGTGGACGGAACGCGGCGCACGATCCAGCTGATCGGCGTGGACACAGCCGCGGGCGTGCTGGACTTCCCCGGCCTCGCCCCGCTGGTGGACCAGCTGAAGCGCGCCGACACCGTCGCCTTCGACCAGCGCTCCCGCCCGGAATTCGGCCCGATCGAGCGCCTGCTCGCCGAGCGCGGCGGGCCGATCGAGGCGGAGATCGGCAACCGGCGGATGGAGGTGGTCGGGCTGATCGAGATCGGGCCGTCCTTCGGCGCCGACGGCAACGTCGTGCTGTCGGAGGTGAATTTCCGCCGCGTGGTGAAGGAACGCCAGGTGGCCGCGGTGGACCTCGTCGCGATCAAGCTGCGGCCGGGAACCGACCTTGGCGCCGCGCAGGCCCGCCTGCGCGCAGTGCTGCCGCCCGACGTCATGGTGATGACCCAGGCGGAGCTGCGCGCGCATGAGCGCCGCTACTGGGAGGAGGCGACGCCGATCGGCTTCATCTTCGCCTTCGGCAGCATCATGGGCCTCGTGGTCGGGATGGTGATCGTCTACCAGATCCTGTTCAGCGACATCGCGGGCCACCTGAAGGAATACGCGACGCTGAAGGCGATGGGCTATTCCGGCCTCTACCTCTCGCGCGTGGTGCTGGGCGCGGCGCTGATCCTCGCGGTGGCGGGCTTCCTGCCGGGGCTCGCGCTGTCCTTCTTCCTCTACGACCTGGTCGGCAGCGCCACCTTCCTGCCGCTGCGGCTGGACCTGCAGATGGGGCTCTCGGTTTTCGCGATGATCTTCTGCATGTGCGCCAGCGCCGGGCTGCTGGCCGTGCGCAAGCTGCGCGACGCCAATCCGGCCGATATGTTCTGATGAACCCCGTCGAGCTCCGCGGCGTCTGCTACGCCTACGGCACCGGCGACCTGCGCCGTCCCGTGCTGCGCGACGTGGACCTGACGGTCGGCGCGGGCGAGATCGTGCTGCTGACAGGGCCGTCCGGCAGCGGCAAGACCACGCTGCTGACGCTGATCGGCGCGCTCCGCGCCATGCAGGAGGGCAGCGCGCGCGTCCTGGGCGAGGAGCTGACCGGCGCCAGCGAGGCGACGCGCGTGCGGCTGCGCCGGCGCATCGGCTTCATCTTCCAGAACCACAATCTGCTCGGCTTCCTCACCGCGCGGCAGAACGTGGCCATGGCGCTGGAGCAGGACAGCGCGCTGGACGAGCGGGCGCGCTTGGCCCGCGCCGGCGAGCTGCTGGCGGCGGTCGGGCTCGGCGGGCACGAGGACCGCGTGCCGGCGAAGCTCTCCGGCGGCCAGCGCCAGCGTGTCTCCGTGGCGCGCGCGCTGGCGGCCGATCCGGGCCTGGTGCTGGCCGACGAGCCGACCGCCGCCCTCGACAAGGCGAGCGGGCACGAGGTGGTGAAGCTGCTGCGCGACCTGGCCAAGTCGCGCGGCGTGCCGATCCTGCTCGTCACCCACGACCCGCGCATCCTGGACATCGCCGACCGGATCGTCGCGATGGAGGATGGCCGCATCGTGAACGCCGACGAGGTGGTGGGCTGAGGCCCGGATCCGTCCGGCGTCTCGGCTTCGCCGTGCTGACGGCTGCCCGGCCCGCTCCCGCGACAGGCCGCAGGCGCGGCGCGGGCGCGGATTGAACGTGGCCCCCCCGCCTGCGAAGCTGGCCGGCAAGATCGCATCGGGTGGAAGCGTTGGGCGGGGGAACAGGACGCAACGTCCTGGCGATACCGGATTTCCGGCGGCTCTGGCTGGTCGGACTCATGGTCTCCGTCGCGCGGTGGCTCGAGATGCTGGTGATGGGCGTCGTGGTCTTCCAGCAGACCGGCTCCGCCTTCCTCGTCGCCGCGATGACCCTTCTGCGGCTGGCGCCCATGGGCCTGTTCGGCGCCCTGCTCGGCGTCCTGGCGGAGCGCGCGCCGCGACGGCGCAGCCTGGTCGGGGTGCTCGTGCTGCAGGCGGCGGCGCTGGCCGGTCTGTCGGCCCTGGCCTTCGCGGGCACGCTGCAGGTGTGGCAGATCGCCGTCGCCTGCGTGCTGGGCGGGCTCGGCTGGGCCACGGACAACCCGGTGCGCCGGATGATGATCGGCGAGGCGGTCGGCGCGGCGCGCATGGGCCCCGCCATGTCGCTCGACGTCATCGCCAACAATGCCAGCCGCGTGGCCGGCCCGGCGCTCGGCGGGGCATTGCTTGCGCTGCTCGGGCCGGGCGCCGCATTCGGGCTGGGGCTGCTGCTCCATCTCGTCGCGATCGCCGCAGCGGCGGGGCTCCGGGTCGGGCTGGCGGCGGCGCCGACGCGCGGCGTGCCGGTGTGGCGCGCGCTGTGCGACAGCTTCGGCCTGGCGCTCCGGCTGCCGCGGCTGCGCGCGGTTCTCGTGGTGACGGTGATCTTCAACGTCTACGCCTGGCCCTGCACCAGCATGATCCCGGTGATCGGCCAGGCCTCGCTTGGCCTCGGGCCCGACGGGGTGGGCGTTCTGGCCAGCATGGACGGGCTCGGCGCATTGGCCGGGGCGGCGCTGATCGGGCTGCTGGCGCGCGTGGAGCGCTATGCCGCGATCTACCTGTGCGGCACAGCGCTCTATCTCGGCGCGATGGTCTGCTTCGCAGTTGCGCCCGGCCCGCTCGCGGCCGGGGCGGCGCTGGTGGCCGTGGGCATCGGCGGGGCCGCCTTCTCCACCGCGCAGGCGACGCTGATCTACCTGTCGGCGCCGACGGAACTGCGTGGCCAGGCGCTCGGCGTGCTGTCCACGGCCATCGGCACCGGCCTGCTGGGCTTCCTGCAACTGGGCCTGCTGGCCGAATGGCTGGGCGCCACGACCGGCACGGCGGTGGTCGGCATCCAGGGGCTGGTGGTGCTGCTCGCCACCCGCCGCGCCTGGCAGCCCATCTTCCATTAGAAAAAGATAAGGAATTGCGATTTCGCTTACCGCAATTGTGATGGTATCAGACCCTGAAAATTGCCGGTCAGGCGAAACTCACGACCTTGTCATGCGCGTTCCGGTGGAACGCATGGCCATGTCGGGCATTGCAGGCGGCGACCATTCAACCGGGGTGAGGACAAGAGGCATGGCCACCACCGAGACGGAGCGTCGCACCGCCGGCTCCGCCGAGCGGCCGGGGCAGCGGGCGAATGCAGCCGACCGCCATGTCGGCGCCCGCATCCGCGAACGACGCGTGATGATGGGTCTCTCGCAGCAGCAGCTCGCGAAGATGATCGGCGTTACGTATCAGCAGGCCCACAAGTACGAGCGCGGGCTGAACCGCATCTCGGCCGGACGCCTCTTCGAGATCGGGCAGGTGCTCGGCGTGCCGGTGTCCTGGTTCTTCGACGGGCTCTCTCCCGATACCGAGACGCAGGAGGCCAGCCCGCGCCAGCGCATGTGCCTGGAGCTGGCGCGCAACTTCGCCCTGATCGACAACGAGAAGCACCAGGAGGCGCTGAGCCAGATGGCCCGCGCCCTGGCCGCCCAGTCCCAGGCGGAGCGCGAAGGCCAGGCCTGATCCGCGCCGGCCCCGGGCCGGGGCCGGCAACCGCGCGCCTGCTGCTGCGTTGCGGCAACGCGGCGGTGTGAGCGCGCGCGGTCGGGACGGATTCGGAACCATGCCACGGGAGAGATCGGGGGTCGCGGCGCGGCGCAGCAGCCGGCCGAGGCGACGCGCGCTATGGCTTGGCGGCGGCGTGCTGGGGCTGCTGGGGCTCTTGGTCTGGGCGGCCGCCGGGGGCCCAGGTGGCCCGCCGCCGTCGCGCCCGCCGGGCG
>NZ_JAPSMD010000419.1 GCF_027856955.1 Falsiroseomonas oryzae
CCGACCACAGCAGCAGCGCCACCGCCGCCGCGCCGCGCGGGCCGGAGGACGCTGCCGCCAGCACCGCCGGGTCGCGCAGCGCCGCGGCGGTGCCGCCGGCCATCAGCGCGAACTCCTCGAAATCCACGCTGGCCGAGACATCCATGGCCAGGCAGAGGGCGACGTCCACGGGCTCCATCGCGCGCTTTGTTGCAAAGCGGCGGCTTTCCCGCCATCTGCTTTCCCGGACAACGCCGGGGGGCAGAGAGATGATCGGGCGTCGCACACTCATCGGGACCGCCGCGGCGGGGGCGGGCCTGCTCGCAGCCCCGGCGCTGGCGCAAGGCGCCTGGCCGAACCGCCCGGTGCGCGTGATCGTCCCCTTCACCCCCGGGGGCGCCACCGACGGCATGGCCCGCGTGACCGCCGGCAAGCTGCAGGAGAAGCTCGGCCAGCCCTTCATCGTCGAGAACCGCGCCGGCGCCAACGGCGCGGTCGGCGGCCGCGCCGTGGCCGAGGCGGCGCCGGACGGCTACACGCTGTGCTTCTCCGCCTCCATCCAGATCCTGGCACGGCTGGTGATGCGCAATCCGGGCTATGACCCGGTGGCGGACCTCGCCCCGGTGGCGCGCGTCGGCCAGGGCCCGCTGCTGCTCGTGATGAACCGCGCCCGCCCGCCGCAGACGCTGGCGGAGCTGCTGGCCGCGGTGCGCGCCAACCCGCGCGACTGGCCCTTCGCCGTCTCCTCCCTCGGCGCCGCCGGCCACCTCGCCACCATCGAGTTCACCCGGCAGGCCGGGGTGGAGCTGACCCATGTGCCCTATCGCGGCACCGCCCCGGCGCTGACCGACGTGGTGGCCGGCAACGTCCAGCTGATGTTCGACCCGATCCTGGCCACCCTGCCGCAGGTGCGGAACAACAACGTCCGCGGCCTCGCCATCACCGCGTCCCGCCGCAGCCCCGCCGCGCCGGAGATCCCGACCGCCGAGGAAGCCGGGATGCCCGGCCTCGACATCCAGTCCTGGTGGGCGCTGTGGGGGCCGCGCGCCCTGCCGGCCGAGATCACCGCCCGCATCGGCGAGGTGCTGCGCACCGGCATGTTCGAGGCCGATGTCCTGCAGCGCGTCGGCACCCTCGGCATCGAGCCGCTGGCGGAGATCGGCCCCGACTTCGCCGCCTTCATCCGCCGCGACTTCGAGCGCAGCGACCAGCTGCTGCGGATCGCCAACTTCCAGCCCGAATAGGCTTGCGCTCCTCGCGAGGGTGTGAACCGCCCCCTGTCGGCCGGCCCGCGCGCATGCTAACTATCCGTCTCGGGGAGCGAGCGCGGCCGCACGCCGCCAGGTCTGGAACAGGGAGTGGCGGACCATCGACGGCCTGCGCGACGCGCCGCATGCGGGGCATGCGAACGCCGGTGCCATCCCGGCTGACACATCGGGCGCATCCGCCAACCCCGCGGCTGCCGCGCCGGTGAGTGCCGACGCCATCCATGCCGAGAATACCGCGCCGATCTCGCGCATCGTCGCGGAGGTGGCGGCCGCCTTTCCGGGCGAGCGCATCACCCTCGGCGAGATGGCGGAAGCCTTTGGCGACCGCGCCTTCGGCCTTCTGCTGCTGCTGCTGCTCCTGCCCGGCCTGCTGCCCGGCATGGCCAGCGTCTTCGGCACGCCGCTGCTGATCCTCGGCATCCAGATGGGCCTCGGGCTGCGGGTGCCGAAGCTGCCGGGCATCCTGGCGCGGCAATCCATCAAGCGGTCCGACCTGCTGCGGCTGGCCTCCGCCTCCTCCAAGGGGCTGGCGAAGATCGAGCGCTACGTCAAGCCGCGCCCGGGCTTCTTCCTGACCCCGCCCGGGGAGCGGATCATCGGCTGGCTGACGGCCTATGTCGCCATCATGCTCATCCTGCCCGGCCCCGGCACGAACGGCCCGCCAGCCTTCGGCAACATCGTCATGGCACTGGGCCTGATCGAGCACGACAGCAAGGTGGCCGGCTGGGGCGTGGCGCTGACCATCGGCGGCTGCGTCTTCGCCACCGTGGTGCTCGGCATCCTCGCCTGGCTCGGCTTCGAGGCGTTGAGCTGGCTGTTCTGACGCCCTCACGCGCCGGGCGGGCCATCCAGCCGCTTGGCCGCGCGCCGGCTCTTGGCGCCACTGTCAATCCGACGTTACAGTGACGGCCATGCGCCGGTGGCCCGCAAGGGCTGAAACGGGAACGCGCGAAGGATCCGACGCGATCGCGTAGCGACCGGAGGTCGCGAAGCGTGAATCGCGGAGGCAAGTCCAAGTCCGCGGCTGCCCCCGCAACTGTAGGCGGAGCCGTCCTCTCCACACGCCATTGGGCCATCGGCCCGAGAAGGCGGAGGGGACCCCGGGGATCACCCCGGCACTCCGCGAGCCAGGAGACCGGCCGGCGCAGAGACGTCCCGCGCGTGCCGGGCGGGGTGCACCGGCGCAACGGAGCGACAGCCGTCCGCGAGGGCGGCGCTCGCCTCCGCCTGCGGCGACGACGCCAGCCGTTCCGGTGCGGGCAACCGCATCGGGGCATTGTCGTCACGCCGCACGGAGGACACCGATGCGACGCCTGCTGCTTGCAACCGCCGCGATGGCCCTTGGCCTCGCGCCCCACATGTCTGCACGGGCCCAGGGCACACCGCCCGAGACCGTCGTCACCGCCACCAGGATCCCCACGCCCGCCGAGCGGGTGCCTGCCGCCGTCACCGTCATCACCCGCCAGGACATCGAGCAGCGCGGCTACCGCACCCTGGCCGAGGCGATGCGCTCGGTGCCCGGCGTCCGCCTGGTGCAGGCCGGCGGCCCCGGCCAGCAAGCCAGCGCCTTCCTGCGCGGCAGCGCCTCCCGCCAGGTGCTGGTGCTGCTGGACGGCGTGCCGCTGAACGACCCGTCGGAGCCGAACGGCGCCTTCAACTTCGGCAACGAGCTGCTCGGCGACATCGAGCGCATCGAGGTGGTCCGCGGCCCGGCCTCCTCGCTCTACGGGTCGGGCGCGATCGGCGGCGTGGTGAACATGATCAGCCGCCGCGCGCCGGCCGGCACGCGGCTGCAGCTGTTCGGCGAGGCCGGGCTCGGCACCCAGCGCAGCGCCGAAGGCACGCTCGGCATCGCCGGCACGGATCCGCGCTGGAACTACCTGCTGATGGGCCAGGGCGCCTCGACCCGCGGCTTCGACGCCACCGCGCCGCGCTTCCTGTCCAACACCGGGGAGCGCGACAGCTTCCGCGGCGCCGTCGGCACCGCACGGCTGGGCTTCCGCCCCGACGCGAACACCCAGGGCGAGGCGCTGCTGCGCTTCCGCGAGACCCGGACCAACCTCGACAACATCCCGCGCGACGACCCGAACAACGAGATCACCGACCGCCTGCTCTACGGCCAGGCCCGGGCCGAGACGACGCTGCTGGACGGCGCCTGGACCAGCGGGCTGCGCGCCTCCTTCACCGGCGCGAAGCGGCGCAACCTCAACCTGCCGGACGGCACGACCAGGACGACCACGGACGACATGTTCCGCGGCGACCGGCAGGGCTACGAATGGGCGAACCAGTTGCGGCTCGGCGGCTTCGGCCCCGCGCAGGACGTGAACCTGTTGTTCGGCGTGATCCACGAGATCGAATCGACCGACAGCCGCTCCGGCACGCTGCCCTTCCAGGTGGTGACGGACGCGACGGCGCGCAGCACCGCCTTCAACCTCTCGGCCCAGGCACGGCTGCTGGACCGCTTCGACATCACCGCCGGGCTGCGCCAGGACGAGGCGGCGGACTACGACGGCTTCACCTCCTGGCGGCTGGGCGGCGTGCTGGCGCTGCCGGAATTCAGCTCGCGCGTCATCCTCTCCGCCGGCACGGCCTTCAAGGCGCCGTCGCTCTACCAGCGCTTCGGCACCATCGGCCGCAGCTTCCGCGGCAACCCGGACCTGAAGCCCGAGGACTCCTTCAGCTGGGAAGCCGGGCTGGAATCGGACATCGCGCTGTTCGGCCGCGGCGACTTCGCCACCGCCGGCGCAACCTGGTTCCAGACGCGCTTCAACAACCTGATCAACTTCAACGCCGCCTTCTCCAGCCTGGAGAACGTGGACGAGGCCGAGGCGCAGGGCGCCGAATTCCATCTCACGCTCCGCCCGGCCGGCTGGCTCGAGCTCTACGGCGCCTGGACGATCACGCAGACGGAGGACCGCAGCACGGGCCTGGCGCTGCCGCGGCGGCCGCGCAACGTGATCACCGCGAATGCGCGCATCGCGGTGGACCGCGTGGTGGTGGTGCCGGAGGTGCTGTTCACCGGCCCCTCCCCGGAAGGCGCCTTCGCCGCCTATCGCGACAACGGCACCGCCTTCGTCACGCAGACCTACAACAAGTCCGGCACGATCCTGAACCTGACGGCGAGCCTGCAGGCCACCCCGGCGATCGCCGTCTTCGCGGAGGGGCGCAACCTGACGAACAGCCGCTTCGAGCCCGCGAACGGCTTCGTCACCCCGGGCCGCAGCCTGCTGGTCGGCACGCGCTTCGTGTTCTGACCGCGCGCAGCCCCTCTCCCCAGCTTCTTCTCCCTCTCCCCCCAACAGGGGGGAGAGGGTCGGGGTGAGGGGCGCCCCCGCCGCCGCTACGCCGCCTTCCGCCACCCC
>NZ_JAPSMD010000420.1 GCF_027856955.1 Falsiroseomonas oryzae
CGCGCGCCCCCCCGCCGCGGCCCCGCCCCGCCCGCAGCCGCTGCCGCTGCGTCCGGGCGGCGCGGTGTGGCGCGTGACGGTGGGCGGGCACAAGGTGGTGCTGCGCACCACCGAGGACCATGCCGGGCGGCCGACCGAGGTCGCCGTCGCCCTGACCAAGGAAGGCGCCGCCTATCGCAGCCTGATGGACGCGATGATGCAGTCCGTCTCGATCGGTCTCGCCGGCGGCGTGAAGCTCGCGGCCTATGTGGACGCCTACGCCTATACCCGCTTCGGCCCGGCCGGCGCGGTGGAGGGCGACCCGGCCATCCAGCGCGCGACCAGCGTGCTGGACTGGGCCTTCCGCAAGCTGGCGCGCGAGTATCTCGGCCGCCGTGACCTGCCCGACCCGTCCGAGGCGGATTGCGCGCCGGACGCGGTGGGCCGCGCCGTGGAGCAGGCGCCGCTGCTACCGCTGGAACTGCCCGAGTCTCCCTCCCCGCGCAGCCGGCGGCGGCAGCTGAAGCTGGTCGGGTGAGGCGCGCGACGCCCTGTACAGGCGCGCTTCCGGTCTTGGCATCCTTCGCCCTATGGTTGTGTCCTTCTCCGGAAGAGGGCGTCGATGCTCATCCGCATCATGTTCTGGAACACGCTGGGCGGCGCGATCCCGCCCTCCTTCGCGCTGAACCTGGCGTACCAGGCCGGGGCGGACGTGTTCTGCGTCGCGGAGCCGGCCGGCGCCTTCGACCGCGTGACCTCCCCGAACTTCGAGAAGGTGACGCTCGGCGGGCGGCGCCGGATGTATGTGTTCCACAACGAGTCGCTCGAACTCGTGCTGGCCCGGACGAACGACATCGGCAAGTCGGGCGAGGCGGGCTTCGTGCAGTTCAAGGACGGCAACGATCAGATCGGCATCGGCTTTTGCCACGCACAGTTCACCAGCGGCCGCCTGGACGGCACGCATACGGCGGACTGGATGGCCAGCTTCGAATCCTGGCTGAAGGGGCTGGGCGCCGACCTCTATGTGGGCGACACCAACATGGGCTCGCTCGGCACCGTGCGGTCGAGCCATCCCCGCTCGGCGAACAGCAACACGATCCTGGGCGACCGGCCCACCACGGATGGCGGAATGCCCTATGACAAGGGGAAGATCCTCGACCGCCGCATCACGGTCGACGCCGCCGGCGTGATCCTGCCGGAATCGCGGCGGCCGCCGCCAAGCGACGGGGATATGGACGACGACAAGGATGCGCGGGGCAATTTCTATATACCGATGAACTCGAACCAGGAGACGATCTACCGGCAGAGCAACCATCGGCCGATCTACGTGGACATCACCTTCGAGGGCACCGGCTGAGCGGCCCGATGGCCCAGGGGGCGCGCAGCCCAGAGGGCCGGATCGGCCCGCCCATGATACGGGACGCCCACGGAACAGCAGAGGACTGACGCATGCCCGGCACCATTGACGCCAAGCTTGCCGAACTCGGGATCAGCGTGCCGGCCACCGCCGCGCCGATGGCCAACTACATCGGCTACAACATCGTCGGGAACCTGGTGGTCGTCTCGGGCCAGATCCCGCTGGTGGACGGCAAGATCGCCGTCACCGGCAAGGTCGGCGCCGGCGTCAGCGTGGAGCAGGGCCAGCAGGCCGCGCGCATCTGCTTCGTCAACCTGCTGGCGCAGCTCAAGGCCGCCACCGGCGGCGACCTGGACCGGGTGAAGCGCGTGGTGCGCCTCGGCGGCTTCATCGCCTCCCCGCCCGACTTCACGCAGCATGCGCTGGTGATGAACGGCGCCTCCGACCTGGCCGTCGCGGTGTTCGGCGACAAGGGCCGCCACGCCCGCACCACCATCGGCGTCCCCGCCCTGCCCGGCGACGCCGCGGTGGAGGTCGAAGGCATGTTCGAGATCGCGTGAGGCTTGCGCGCGGTCCGCGCATCCCGACCTGACGCCGCATGCCCGACGGCGCGCCCGAGCTGAGCCTGACGCTGCACCGCGCGATCGGGGAGATCCCGGCGGCGGCGTGGGATGCCTGCGCCGGCGGCGGCAATCCCTTCGTCTGCCATGCCTTCCTGGCGGCGCTGGAAGCCAGCGGCAGCGTCGGGGGGCGCAGCGGCTGGCTGCCGCAGCACGCCGCGCTCCGCGACGCGGGCGGCCGGCTGCTGGCCTGCGCGCCGATGTACGCGAAGTCGCACAGCTACGGGGAATACGTCTTCGACCATGGCTGGGCCGACGCCTATGAGCGTGCGGGCGGGCGCTACTATCCGAAGCTGCAGGTCGCCGCCCCGTTCAGCCCGGTGCCCGGACCGCGGCTGCTGCTCCATCCGGAGTCCGGACTCGGCCCGGAAGCGATGGCGCAGGGGCTGGCGCAGGCCTGCGGGCAGCTCGACCTCTCCTCGGTCCACGTCACCTTCTGCACGGCGGCGGAATGGGAGGCGCTGGGCCGCGCCGGCTGGCTGCAACGCATCGGCACGCAGTTCCACTGGACCAACCAGGGCTACGGCAGCTTCGACGACTTCCTGGCCGCCCTCTCCTCCCGCAAGCGCAAGCAGATCAGGCGCGAGCGGCGCGACGCGGAGGCCAGCGGCTTCGTGCTGAAGACGCTCCGCGGGCACGAGATCACGCCGAAGCACTGGGCCGCCTTCCACCGCTTCTACATGGCGACCACCGACAAGAAGTGGGGCCGCAGCGCCTACCTCAACGCGCGCTTCTGGCCGCTGCTGGGCGAGGCGCTGGGCGACCGCGTGGTGCTGATGGTGGCGGAACAGGATGGCGAGCCGGTGGCCGGCGCGCTGAACCTGCTGGGGGAGGAGGCGCTGTACGGCCGCAACTGGGGCGCCGTGGTCGATGCGCCCTTCCTGCATTTCGAGCTGTGCTACTACCGCGCCATCGACTTCGCCATCGAGCTCAGGCTGCCGCGCGTCGAGGCCGGCGCGCAGGGCGAGCACAAGATCCAGCGCGGCTACCTGCCGGTGCCCACCTATTCCGCGCACTGGATCGCCCATGCCGGGCTGCGCCGCGCCATCGCGGACTTCCTGGACCGCGAGCGCCCGGCGATGCTGCGCGAGATGGAGGCCCTCGCCACCCTCTCGCCCTTCAAGCGGGATGGCGAGGAGGGCTGATGGGCTCCCCCTTCTTCGCGCGCATCAAGGGCGACGTGCTGCTGATCGTCGCCGCGGTGCCGCCGGGGCGCGTGGTGACCTTCGCCGATGTCGGCGCGCATCTCGACGTGATGCCGCGCCATGTCGCCTACATCCTGGCCACGCTGTCGGAGATCGAGAAAGCGACGCTTCCCTGGCATCGCACGGTCGGCGCGGACGGCACGCTCGGCGTGCCCAAGGCGGGGGCGGATGGCACGCCCCAGCGCACCCTGCTGGCCGCCGAGGGCGCCGCCTTCGACCCGGACGGGCGCATCACGGATTTCGTGGCGCGGCGGGTGGAGGTGTCGGCGCTGCCGCATGGCGTGCCGCAGCAGACGCGGCCGGCGGAGGCCCCGAAGCCGCGGCGGCGCTGACCGGCCTGCCCCGGCTTGCGGGTGCCGGCCGGACGGAGGCACAGACGGCGCGCCACACCCGCGAAGCCCGCCCGTGCTCCTTGCCTACTCGCAACTCGCGCTCTCAATGGCCCTCGTCGGCGCCAATGTCGGCGTGGCCAAGCTGCTGGCCGACAGCCTCCCGGTCGCCATGATCCTCGGCCTGCGCTGCCTGCTGGCGGTGATCGTGCTGTGGCCGCTGGCGCGCGCCATGGAAGGGCGGCTCGGCATGTCGCCGCGGCTGCTGTGGAACCTGGCGCTGCAGGCTCTGTTCGGCACGCTGCTCTACAACCTGGCGCTGCTGGCGGGCCTCCGGCTGACCACGGCGCTGGAGGCCGGGCTGATCCTGGCGACGCTGCCCGCGGTGGTCGCCGTGGGCGGCGCGCTCTGGCTGCGGGAGAGGCTGCCGCCGCGGCAATGGGCCGCCGTTACGCTCGCCGCCTTCGGCATGGGCGCGCTGGTGCTGGCCCGCGTCGCGGCGGACGGGCATGGGAGCCTGCTCGGCAACCTGCTGGTGTTCCTGGGCGTCTGCGGGGAGGCGATGTACGTGCTGCTGGCGCGGCGCATCGCCGGCCAGGCGCCGGTGGTCACGGCGACCTTCTGGATGCAGCTGTTCTCGTTCCTGATGCTGCTGCCGCTCTGCCTGCCGGTGCTGGGCGCCGCCGCGGCGCTGGCGGATCCGGCGGTATCCGGCCTGCTGGTGTTCCACAGCCTGACCAGCTCCGTGATCTGCCTGCTGCTGTGGTACGCCGGCATGCGGCGGGCGCCGGCCGGGATCGCCGGCGTCTTCACCGCCTTCCTGCCGGCGACCGCCGCGGCCGTCGCGGTCGGGCTGCTGGGCGAGCCCTTCACCACGGTGCACGCCGCCGGCTTCGTGCTGCTGATGTGCAGCCTCCTGCTGGCGACCTGGCCACGCCGCGGATGAGCGGGGCGGCCACCCGGCCGCCCCGCCCCCCGGCTCAGCCCTTGCGGCCGCCCGGCGCGGGCTGGCTCGAAGCTGCCTCCTTCGCGGCGGCCTCGCGGCGGCGGCGCTCCTCATTCGCCTGGTCGGACGCCGTCTCGGCACGCTGCCGCGTCG
>NZ_JAPSMD010000421.1 GCF_027856955.1 Falsiroseomonas oryzae
ACGGCGCCCCGCCCCGCCACCGCCGCGTCGCCCAACCGCGGCGTGCAGCCGCTCGGGACGCTGCCGGCGACGCCGCGCGGCACCGGCACGATCCGCACCGCCGAACTGCGCTGACCGCGCGCGGCTGCGTCAGTCGGCGTACTGGCCGGCCGCCTCGATCAGCGGCTTCCAGCGTTCGATCTCGGCGCGCCAGAAGGTCTGGGCGCCGGCCGGCGTGGTGCGCTCGCCGCTGGCGGGCAGGCTGCCCAGCTCGCCCATCCGGCGCACCACGTTCTCGTCGCGCAGCGTGGCCAGCAGGGCGCGGTTCAGCCGCTCCACCACCGGGCGCGGCGTGCCGGCGGGCGCGAACAGCATGTTCCAGCCGGACATGCGCATCTCCGGCAGGCCGGCCTCCGCGGTGGTGGGAACATCGGGCAGCGCGGCGGCGCGCGCCGGCGTGGTGATGGCGAAGGCGCGGATCGTGCCGGCGCGGATCTGCTCCGCGTTGTTCGTTGTCTGGTCGCAGGAGATGTCGAGCGTGCCGGCCATCAGGTCGTTCATCGCCAGCGCATTGCCGCGATAGGGGATCAGCGTCACCGGCGTGCCGACCGCCGAGAGCAGCAGCAGGCTGCACAGGTGGCTGGTGGAGCCGACGCCGGCATTGCCCAGGTTCAGGTTGCGCCCCTCGCGCCGGATCGCGGCGACCAGTTCCGCCAGGTTCGTCGCGGGGAAGTTGCGGCGCGCGATGATGGCCATCGGCACCTCGTTCACCATGCCGAGCGCCTCCAGCGCGAGCGGGTCGAAGGGCAGGCGCCGATAGAGCGTCGGGATGGTCGCCTGGGCCAGGCTGCCGAACAGGATGGCGTGCCCGTCCGGCCGCGCGGCGGCGATGCGCGCCTGGCCGATGGAGCCGCCGGCGCCGCCGACATTCTCCACCACCACCGGCTGGCCGAGATCGGCCGACAGCCCCGGCGCGATCAGGCGCGCGATGACGTCGGCCGGGCCGCCGGCGGCGAAGCCCACCACCATGGTGACCGGCCGGGTCGGGAAGGCGGGCGCCGAGCCCTGCGCGGCGGCGCCGCCCGACAGCCCGGCGGCGAGGGCAGCCGCAAGCATCCCGCGGCGTGCGATCCTGGACATCGAGTTCCCTCCCGGTGCGTTGCCCGGAAGGTCTGCCCGATCGGCGCGTTCCGCAAGGGCGGGCGCTACGCCATCCCGCCGCGCCCGGCGACCGGCCAGAGGCATTCCACCCGCCCCTTTCGCACGCCGACATACCAGTCGTAGCGGTCCACGGTCGGGTCGCAATGGCCGGGCACCAGCCGGACCTTCTCGCCGAGGCGCGGCAGCCCCTCGCCCTTCACCGTGCCGTGCTCGTCCGAGGCCGAGGCATAGGTCGCGCCGGGGAAGCCGTGCAGCAGCGGGAAGCCGCTGTCGGTCGGCACGGCCTTGTGCCCGGCATCCAGCACCACGATGCCCGGCCGCGGCGCGCTCATCGCCTGGGCCAGCACGAACAGCGCCTGGCGGAAGGGCGGCGGGTCCTGGTTGCGGGCATAGTCGGCATCCATGAAGGCGTAGGAGCCGGCCTGGATCTCGGTCCAGACGCCGCTGGCCGCTTCCAGCGCGAAGCTGCCGGTGCCGGCGCCGCCGACGATGGCGCAGTCCAGGCCGCGCTGGCGGCACTGCTCCACCGTGCGGCGCGTGCCCTCCGCAGCGCCGGCGATGGCGGCGCGGCGCTCCTCCGGCGTGCGGCGGTGCTGCGCGCTGCCGTGATAGGCCTGCAGCCCGCCGAAGATCAGGTGCGGGCTGGCGGCGATGCGCTCGGCCAGCGCCACGGCGGGCGGGCCGGGCTCCACCCCGCAGCGGCCGGAGCCGACATCGATCTCGACCAACACGGTCATGCGCAGGCCCGCGGCCTCGGCGGCCTGCTCGATCGCCGCGATGCCGCGCGCGTCGTCGGCGCAGACGGCGACCTTCGCGATGGCGGACAGCGCGGCGAGGCGGGCCAGCTTGCGCGGCGCGATCACCTCGTTGCTGACCAGGATGTCGGGCACGCCGCCCCAGGCCAGCGCCTCGGCCTCCGCCACCTTCTGCACGCATTGCCCGACGGCGCCGCGCCGCATCTGCTGCAGCGCGACCACGGGCGACTTGTGGGTCTTGGCATGGGCGCGCAGCTTCGTGCCGGTGGGGGCGAGCAGCGCCGCCATCGTGTCCAGGTTGTGCTCGAAGGCGTCGAGATCGATCAGGAGGGCGGGGGTGTCCACCTCCTCCTCGCGCATGCCGGGTTCGGCGGGCGGCGGCTGCAGCATCGGGCGGTCCGTGTGGTTGCGTCGGGCGCCGAGACTGGCACGCTGGGTGTCCCGGCGACAGCCGCGCGGGGAGACGCAGGAAGCAGGCCGCATGGACTTCGCCGAGACCGACACCCAGCGTTCCGTGCGCGAGGCGATGGAGAGGCTCTGCGCCCGCTTCGGCGATGCCTACTGGCTGGAGGCGGACCGGGCGCACCGCTTCCCGCAGGAGTTCCACCAGGCGATGGCGGCCGAGGGCTGGCTCGGCATCTGCATGCCGGAGGAGGTGGGCGGCGCCGGGCTCGGCGTGTCGGAGGCCGCGGTGATGATGCAGGCCATCGCGCAATCCGGCGCCGGCATGACCGGCGCCTCGGCGGTCCACATGAACATCTTCGGGCCGATGCCGGTGGTGGTGTTCGGCACGCCCGGGCAGAAGGCGCGCATGCTGCCGCCGCTGATCGCCGGGCGGGAGAAGGCCTGCTTCGCGGTGACGGAGCCGAACACCGGGCTCGACACGACGCAGCTGCGGACCTTCGCGGCGCGCCGGGGCGACCGCTACGTGGTGCATGGGCAGAAGGTGTGGATCAGCACGGCGCAGGTCGCGGACCGCGTGCTGCTGCTGGCCCGTACCACGCCGCTGGAGCAGGTGGGCAAGCGGTCGGAGGGGCTGAGCCTCTTCTACACCGCGCTGGACCGGTCGCGGGTGGAAGTGCGCGAGATCCCGAAGATGGGCCGCCACGCCGTGGATTCGAACCAGCTCTTCATCGACGGGCTGGAGGTGCCGGAGGGGGACCGCATCGGCGAGGAAGGCCGCGGCTTCGACTACATCCTGCACGGGCTGAACCCCGAGCGCATCCTGGTGGCCGCCGAGGCGGTGGGCATCGGGCAGGCCGCCATCGCGCGCGCCGCGTCCTATGCCAGGGAACGCGTGGTGTTCGGTCGCCCGATCGGCATGAACCAGGGCGTGCAGCACCCGCTCGCCGCCTGCTGGATGAAGCTGGAGGCGGCGCGGCTGGCGACGATGCAGGCCGCCTGGCGCTACGACCAGGGGCTGCCCTGCGGCGCCGAGGCGAACGCCGCCAAGTGGCTGGCGGGCGAAGCCGGCTTCGAGGCGGCGCAGACCGCGGTGATGACGCTCGGCGGCTACGGCTATGCGCAGGAGTTCCACCTGGAACGCCTGCTGCGCGAGAGCTTCATCCCGCGTATCGCTCCTGTCAGCCCGCAGCTGATCCTCTGCCACATCGCGGAGCGCGTGCTGGGCCTGCCCAGGAGCTACTGAAGTTCCCCACGACGTTGCTGTGTGTCGCTTCGCACCGCCGTGGGGGCCCCGGGTTGGCGCCCGGCCTGGGTTGCGCGGTCCAGCCTCCCGCGGCAAAGCCGCGGCAGGGCGCCACATGGCAGGGCACGGATGAGTCTGGCGATACTCGAGGAACTGGACGCGGCCGCGACGCGGGTGGAGACGCCCTGCGGCGCGGGCAGCATGGTGTGGCGCATCTGGAATCCCGCCGGCGGGTCGCCGCTGGTGCTGCTGCATGGCGGCAGCGGGTCCTGGCGGCACTGGATCCGGCAGATCCCGCACTACGCGGCCAGGCGCTGCGTGATCGTGCCAGACCTGCCCGGCCTCGGCGACAGCGCCATGCCGGACGAGCCGCACGACCCGCCGCATGCCGCACGCATCGTCGCCGCGGGGCTGCCGCACGTGGCGGGCGGGCATGCCGTGGACCTGGTCGGCTTCTCCTTCGGCGCCAACCTGGCCGGACATGCAGCGGCGGAGCTGGGGCCAGCGATCCGGACCCTGGCCCTGCTCGGCGCCGGCTCGCTGGGGCTCGCACGCAACGCCGTGCCGCTCGAGAAGATCCGCGACAAGCAAGGCGCGGCGCGCGTCGCGGCGCACCGCTTCAACCTCAACAGCCTGATGATCGCGGACGCCGCGAAGATCGACCCGCTGGCGCTGGAGATCCAGGAACGCAACACCGTCCAGGCCCGCTTCCGCAGCCGCGGCTTCGCCAACGCGACCCAGCTGAAAGCGGCGCTGGCCCGCACCGCCATGCCGCTGGCCGCGATCTGGGGTGAGCTGGACCAGGTGGCCGTCGGCCACATCCCGTCCCGCATCGCCGCGGTGCGGGAGTCGCGGCCCGATGCCGTGGCGGAGCTCATCCCCGGCGCCGGGCACTGGACGATGTACGAAGCGCCGGAGGCGTTCCACGCGGCGCTGGACCGGTTCTGGCGCGGGGTGCGATAGCCCGCGCCAGCCGCCGGCCTACGCCGCGCGCGCCAAGCGCGCGGCCCTTACGCCGCGCGCGCCAGGCGCGCGGCC
>NZ_JAPSMD010000422.1 GCF_027856955.1 Falsiroseomonas oryzae
GCTCCTCGGCCTGCGGCGCCGGCCGGCCTTCGCGGAAGGGCGGGTCGCCGGCGGCGGGCGGCGGCATGGCGCGGTCCGGCGCGATCAGCGCGCTGCGCCCGGCCAGGTAGCCAGGGTCGAGCAGGCCGCGGGTGGGCACGCGCACGAAACCGTCATCGGCCAGGAAGAGGTTGCGGTCGGCGAAGGCCAGGCGCCCGGCCTCGGCCAGCAGATGGGCGGCCGGGGCGCCGTGCGGGTCCAGCGCCGGCAGGTCGAAGCGCGCCAGCATGGCCAGGATCTGCCCCACCGCGACGCCGCCGGAGGTCGGCGGCCCCATGCCGCAGACCCGGCGCGCGCGGTAGGGCACGCAGACCACCTCGCGCCGCGCCGGCCGGTAGCCGGCGAGGTCGGCCTCGGTCAGCGTGCCGGCATTCGGGTGGCCCTGCACCGCGACGACGATCTCCGCCGCGATCGGGCCGGAATGCAGCGCATCCGCGCCTTCCGCCGCGACGGCGCGCAGGGTGGAGGCGAGCGCCGGGTTGCGAAGCAGGTGGCCGGGCGGCCAGGGATTGCCCTCGGCGTCGAGGAAATAGGCGCGGGCCTCCGGGGTGCGGCGCAGCGCCTCGACCGAGGCGGCGACGGCGGCGGCCATGCGCTGCGGCACCAGGAAGCCGGCCTCCGCGGCCCGGATCGTGGGCTCCATCAGGCGCGGCCAGGGCAGGGTGCCGTGCTCGCGATGCGCGGCTTCCAGCATGCGCAGCAGGCCCGGCACGCCGACGCTGCGGCCGCCCTCCACAGCCTGCGCGAAGGACATGGGCTGGCCGTCCGGGCGCAGGAACAGGCCCGGCGTGGCGGCGGCAGGCGCGGTCTCGCGCCCGTCCCAGGCCTGCAGCGCACGTGCGGCGGCGGACCAGTGCAGCATCAGGCCACCGCCGCCGATGCCGCTGGCCTGCGGCTCCACCAGGGTGAGCATGACTGCCGCGGCGATCGCGGCATCCAGCGCGCTGCCGCCGTCGCGCAGCATCTCGCGCCCGGCCTCGGCGGCCATCGGGTGCGGGGCGACGACCATGTGCCTTTGGGCGGGCTGCGCCGCGGCGGGCAGGGCCAGCAGCAGGCCGAGGAGCAGGGTCGGCAGGCGGCGCATTCCGGTCTCCGCTTCGGCGTGCGAGGCTCGGAGCATGCCGCGCGACGAGGCCCATCGGAAGGCTGCCGACCGGCGCGGCCGCCATGCGGAGGACCGCGCGGCCGGCGCGCTGGAAGCCGATGGCTGGCGGGTGCTGGCTCGGCGCGTGCGCACCCCGGCGGGCGAGATCGACCTGGTGGCGGAGCGCGACGGGCTGCTCGCCTTCGTCGAGGTGAAGGCGCGCGCCACGCTGGGTGAGGCCGCCTTCGCGCTGGGTGCCGGGCAGCGCGCGCGGCTGCTGGCGGCGGCGGAGGCCTGGATGGCCGCGCACCCCGGCCATGGCGCGGCCGGGGTGCGGTTCGACGTGGTGGTGGTGGACGCCGCCGGCCGCCTGCGCCGGATCGCGGATGCGTTCCGGCTGGGAGACTGAGCGGGCGCCGGGCTCAGGCGATCACGACGTTGTCGCCCAGGCCGCCGTTCAGGACATCGAGGCCGGGGCCGCCGATCAGCACGTCGTCGCCATCCTCGCCGTTCAGGATGTCCGCCCCGTCGCCGCCGACCAGCACGTCGTCGTCGGCGCCGCCGTTGCCTGTCAGGGCCAGCACCGCCGCGAGGCCGGAGGCCTCGATCACGTCGTCGCCGGCGAGCGTGTTGATCACCAGCCGGTCGGTCGCCTCGAAGCCGGTGATGTTCACCTGCGCCGCCAGCCCCAGCACGCTGACCCCGCCGGCATCGCCGAACACCACCACCACGTCGTCGCCGGCGGTCGCGTTGATGAAGACGGTGTCCACCGAGCCGTCGCCCCCGCCGCCGGACGCGGCCAGGTTGATGTTGATCTCCGTGACGTCGGTGCCGGTCAGGTCGCCGATGGTGATGACGTCGGCGCCGCCGAGCGCGTTGAAGTCGATGCTCTCGACGTCGTTCAGGTCCATCGTGACGCTGGCGATGTTCCGGAAGAACACGGCGCGGCCGCCATTGGCGGAGATGTCGATGAGCTCCGCCACGTTGGCGCCGTTGAACAGCATGGTGTCGAAGCCGGCCTGGCCTTCCAGCACGTCGTTGTCGTCGCCCGGGTTCCAGACGAAGGTGTCGTCGCCCGCGCCCATCAGCGCGACGTCGCTGCCGTCGCCGCCGTTGATGAGGTCGTCGCCCTCCGAGCCCAGGAAGAGGTCGTTGCCCAGGCCGCCATTCATGGTCAGCCGGATCGCGCCGGCTTCCAGGCTGGTTGCGTCGATCACGTCGTCGCCGCCGAGGCCGTTCAGCACCAGGCGGTCGTTCGCGGCCTCGGTGTTGAACAGGTCGATCCGCGCCTGCAGGCCGAACACCGTCACGCCGCCGGCATCGCCCGCCACGCCGAAGACGTCGGCGCCCAGGGTCGCGTTCACCGTGACCGTGTCGGCTGCGCCGTCGCCGCCGCCATTCGGGCCGCGCAGGTCGAGCGCGACGTTGGTCACGTCGGTGCCGGTGAGGTCGCCGACCACGATGTTGTCCGACCCGCCGAGGGCGCGGAACTCGATCTTCTCGACATCGTCCAGGTCCATGGTGACGTTGGCGATGTCGCGGAGGAACAGCGCGCGTCCACCATTGGCTACGATGTTGACGGTCTCGGTCGCGTTGCTGCCGAAGAACAGCATGGTGTCGGTGCCGGCCTGGCCTTCCACCACGTCGCTGCCATCGCCCGGATCCCACTGGAACACGTCGTCGCCGGCGCCGAGCAGTGCCGTGTCGTTGCCGTTGTCGCCGAAGACGAAGTCGTCGCCGTCGCCGCCGAGCAGCACGTCCGCGCCCTGGCTGCCGAGCAGCACGTCGTCGCCCGCGCCGCCGTCCAGGGTGAGCTTGATGACGCCGGCCGGCAGCGTGGTGGCGGTGATGCCGTCGTTGCCGGCGCCGCCATTGACGACGAGCGCGTCGTTGGCGCCCTCTGAGCCCGTGACGTTGACCCGGGCCGCCAGCCCGAGGACGGTGACGCTGCTGCCGGCGCCGAACACGTCCACGATGTCGTTGCCGCCGGTGGCGTTCACGATCACCACGTCGGCCGCCGCGTCGCCCGCCGTGCCGCCGATGGTGCCGGCCAGGTTGACGTTCACGGTGGCCACGTCGGTGCCGGTCATGTCGTTGACGGTGATCGTGTCGGTGCCGCCCAGCGCGTTCACCGTGACGGTCTCCACGTCGTCCAGGTCCATCACGATGTTGCCGAGGTTGCGCGTGAACAGTGCGCGGCCGCCATTGGCCGACAGCGCCATCAGCTCGCTGCCGGCGCTGCCGTTGAACAGCATCGTGTCGGTGCCGGCCTGGCCCTCCACCACGTCGCTGCCGTCGCCCGGGTCCCACTGGAACACGTCGTTGCCGGCGCCGAGGAAGGCGACGTCGTTGCCCTGCTGACCGTCCAGGAAGTCGTCGCCGTCGCCGCCGAGCAGCAGGTCCGCGCCGTTCGAGCCGAGGATGGTGTCGTTGCCCGCCCCGCCATCGACGGTGATCTGGATCAGCGCGGCGAGGTTGCCGGTGGCGGAGAAGCTGTCGTTGCCGCCGTTCATGTTGACGACCAGCTTCTCCATCGTGCCCATGTCGATGGAGAAGGGGGCCGGGTCCAGCCGGTCGAAGCGCACGCGCGTGCCATTGGCGGTCACGGTGAACACCTCGCCGCCGTTGCCGCCGTTGACCTGCGTGGTGTCGATGCCGCTGCCGCCCTCGAACAGGTCGGTGTCGTCGCCGGGGTTCCAGATCAGCAGGTCGTCGCCGGCCTCGCCGAAGACCTGATCGTCCGCATCGCCGCCGGTCAGCGTGTCGTTGCCGATGCCGCCGAACAGGAAGTCGTTGCCGCCCTTGCCGAACAGCACGTCGTTGTCGGCCTGGCCGAACAGCATGTCGTTGCCGCTGCCGCCGGTGATGGTGTCGTTGCCGCTGCCCCCGAAGAGGTTCGCGCGCGGCAGGGCGCCGTTCGCCTCGTTCAGCGTGACCACGTCGTTGCCCGCCTGGGCGAAGACCTGGATGAGGGAGGTGTTGGCGACGGTCGGCGTGCCGCCGCGCACGGCGACCGCCCCGTCGTTCACCAGGATGGTGCCGGCCGCGTTGCGGCTGACGACGATCGTGTTCTCCTCGGCGTCGCCGAAGGTGGTCAGGTTTCCGGCCTGGAAGGTGGCGATGACGGCCATGACGGCGTCCTCCTCTCGGGTTGCAGCTGGCCGGACCCTAGGCGCGGGTCGCTTCCCCACGATGTCACCGCGGGAACAGACCGAAACTGCACATGTCGTGAGCCGGATCACGTCCGTGTCACGCGCCTCGGCGGGATGACGGGCGCGTGTCGCCTGTGTCGCGACGGTGAAGCGGGATCGCGTAGAAGTGGGTTTGGGCTGCGCGCGGTGCGGCCGCGCGTCAGCTGCGCCCGGGCACGCGGTGGCGGAACGCCAGCGCCTCCGCGACATGCGCGCGCGCCACGCGCGCGCTGCCGGCGAGGTCCGCGATGGTCCGC
>NZ_JAPSMD010000423.1 GCF_027856955.1 Falsiroseomonas oryzae
GGGCGCGGCGCACGCGGCGCGCGGATCACCGGCGCCGTGACGTCGCCCGAAGGCAGGCGCACCGAGGTGACGGCGCCGGGCTCCGGCGCCAGCGCCACCGGCGCCGGCGGCAGCGCCTCCATGCCCACGCGGAAGGCGCGGACGTGGTCGCTTTCGCTGAGGTCCACCAGGTCGGCGGGCGGCGCGGTGGCGAAGGCGACGAAGACCTCGTTGGCGAAGACCGGCACCGCGGCGGCCGGCAACTCCATCAGGAAGGGGCGCGGGATGCGTTCCAGCTCCCCCTTGTGCACCACGATCCAGTCGAAGCCCTTCGCCGGCTCCGACCGCAGCTGGGAGAAGCGCAGCGCGCGCGGCAGCACGTAGCGGAAGGGGTCCGGGGCGACCAGGCGGTCGGCGGCGCCCAGCCGGCCGCGCAGGAAGTCGGCCGTGTCGGCCCAGGCCTTGTCGTCATGGGGGAAGGACATGACGGCTATCTCGCGGAGGCCGGGCGGGCAATCAAGCCCGTGGCGCCCCGATGACCAGAGGGCCGTCAGGCCCGGAGGTCTGAATCGGGTCGCCCAACATGCAACGCAATCAGGCCGGGCAGCCGAGCTTCTCCGCCATGTCCTGCAGGTCTGCCGCGACCACGTCCCAGTCCTGCTCCGGCGCCAGGTTCGTGGTCTGCCCCGGCCCGTGCTCGGTGGCGCGCAGCACGAAGCCCGTGGCGAAGCCCACGCCGCGCGCCGCCTCCAGGTCGTCGTTGTGGGCGGCGACAAGCATGCAGGCGGCGGGCGGCAGGCCGAGAATGTCGGCCGTGTTCAGGTAGGCGCGGGGATCGCGCTTGTAGGCCCGCGCCACCTCCGCGCCCAGGATCGCGTCCCAGGGCAGGCCGGCGCGCTTGGCCATGTTCAGCAGCAGCGCGATGTTGCCGTTGGACAGCGGCGCGATGATGAAGCGCGCCTTCAGCCGGGTCAGGCCGGGGATGGAATCGGGCCAGGGATCCAGCCGGTGCCAGGCGCGGTTCAGATGGTCCAGCTCGGCTTCCGGGATGCGCGCCGGGTCGGCGCCGAGGTCGCGCAGCACGCCCTCCAGGTTCTCCCGGTGCAGCACGTCGAGCCGCGTGAAGGGACGCCTTCCCTCGATCACCTCCTTCATCGCCGGCCGGTAGCGCTTGCGCCAGGCATCGGCGAAGGCGTGCGGATCGGCGGCGATGCCGTGCTTCGCCAGGAAGGGCGCGGCGTCGCGCGCGATGCCGTTGCGCCAGTCCACCACCGTGCCGAAGGTGTCGAACAGCAGCGCCTGCACGCCCTGCATCGCGCTCACTCCGCGGCCTTCTGCGGCGGCAGGTTGCCGGCGATCTCGGCCCATTTGCGGTCGAAGGCCCAGACCTCCGGGAAGCCCATCAGTTCGCAGATGCGCCCGAAGCCATAGGAGGCATCGGCGGGCAGGTTGTTGGAGTGGCCATCCTTCTTCAGCGTCGCATAGGCGCGCTCCAGCGCGGCCGCGGCGGTCAGGAAGCCGACCGCGGGGTAGATCGCGATCCGGTAGCCGTATCTGTGCAGCGTCTCCGCCGGCAGGATCGGCGTGCGCCCGCCCTCCACCATGTTGGCGAAGAGCGGCTTGCTGATCTGCCGGCCCACCTCGGCCATCTCGGCCTCGCTCTCCGGGCTCTCGATGAAGATCACGTCGGCGCCGGCGTCGGCGTACATCTTCCCGCGCCGGATCGCCTCCTCCAGGCCGAGCGTGGTGCGCGCGTCGGTGCGCGCGATGATCAGGAAGTCCGGGCTCTTCCGCGCCTCCACCGCGACGCGGATCTTGAGCGCCATCTCCTCGGCCGGGATGACGCGGCGGCCCGGCGTGTGGCCGCACTTCTTCGGCATCTCCTGGTCCTCGAGCTGGATCGCGGTGACGCCCGCGGCCTCGTAGCCCATCACCGTGTGGCGCACGTTGAGCAGCCCGCCGTAGCCGGTGTCGGCATCCGAGATCAGCGGCGTGCGGCAGCCGCGCGCGATGGTCCCCATGCGGGAGACCATGTCGGTGTAGGTCGCGATCCCCGCGTCGGCCACGCCGAGATGGGAGGCGGTGACGCCGAAGCCGGTCGCGTAGAGCGCCTTGAACCCCATGCCGTCCGCCACCTTGGCGGAGATCATGTCGAAGACGCCGGGGGCGAGGATGAACTCGTTGGCGTCGAGGGCCTTGCGGAGGCTGGGATCGGGCATCGGGCGCTTCCTCGCTTGTGCTGGGGCGCCCTGACTACCGCCGCGCGGTCCGGATCGGAAGCCGCGCGGCGGCGTCGGGCCCGATCAGCCGGCCGGCGGCGCCGCAACAGAGCGGCGGCCGCGATTGCCTGGCGGGACAGGAGCGCCGTCGGCCGCCGTCGGAGCGAGTGAGCCACGCGGCACGGCGCGAGCAGGACACCATCGCCCCGAGCAGCCCGGGCGAGACCGCCCGGTGCAGCAGCATGCCCTCAGCTTCATTGCCCGCTGCGAGGGCAGCACAGAGCGACGTCGCGTTGCGTCCCGGTGGGGACGCCCGCGCTGAAAGCGGACGCCGAACGGCGGCCGCTCAGGCCACCTGGCGTCGCCGGCTCAAGGCGAGACCCGCCAGGGCCAACGAGAGCAGGCCGAGCGTACCGGGTTCGGGGACCGGCGTCTCGGCGGCCGTGGGGAGGGTCACGCGGCCGATCTCGGCGCCCTTATCGCCCGTGTTCGTGATGGTGTACTGGCTGGTGTAGAAGCCCAGGGGGGAACCCACGTTGCTGGTCGACAGGAACGAGAAGCCCGTGAATATTGCGTTTGTGGTCTGATTTGAGGTGTTGTAACGAATAGTCAGGTTGACGAGACTCGGCGAATCGACGGGCAACGTGAGCGGAGCGGTGATGCCGAACAGGACTGTCGGGGTCAGGGCGGCGTGGCTCCCCGGGGCGAAAACCGAGCCGGGGACATAGCCCGCGATGTCGTAGAGCGTGAGGAAATCCTGGCTGCCAAGGGTGCCAGGCGACAGCGTCCCGTTGCCCTGTTCAAGCTCGAATTGCCCTCCCGAGGTGGTCAGGAAGACGTTGTAAAGCCAACGATAGAACGATCCCTCGGGGGAGACGCCCACGAGCTGCGGCGAGTAGATCGCCGCCTGGGCGTCCCGAGCACTGCCCATGACCATGCCCACGGCGAGCGCCGCGAGAACCATGCGAACCTTCCAGATCATCTACCCCGTTTCCCTTGCTTCTGGCTGATGCGCCGGACCCGTGGCAGCACGATCCGTGCCACTGTGAGAACGTCCTTATTCGTCAGTCACTTGGCCGCGCCGCTCGGGTCGTTGCAACGCGCGCTGTAAAGAAGACCGACGCTGAGACAGCGGCCGAGGACTGCCACAGCCGCCGGGCTGCGCAGCGCGTCGGCCCAGGCCGACGGCAGTCTTCCCTCGTGGGAAGAACAGCGAAGTACTGGCTCCGGGCCAGGGTGGCGAGGCGTCACGAGCGTCCGCACCTCCCCTCGGAGGGATGACAGGGCATGTAAGAAATGGTGACATTTCCCTTTGATGCATGCCGACATGGGGCGGCGGCGCAGTGCGGAGGTCGGAACGTCACGGCATGACCAGGCGGGTGCTGCTCATCACCGGGGCGGGCAAGGGCATCGGCGCCGCTGTCGCGCGCCTTGCCGCGGCGCGCGGCCATGACCTGCTGCTGACCTGGGGCAGCGACCGGGCCGCTGCGGAAAGCACGGCGGAGGCCTGCCGCGAGGCCGGCGCCACGGTGGAACTCGTCCAGGCCGATGCCGCCGACGCCGAGGCCACCGCGCGTGCCTTCGCCGCCTGCGATGCCCGCTTCGGCCGGCTCGACGCCTTCGTGGCCAATGCCGGCACGACGGGACTGGCTTCCACCTTCCTCGACTCCACCGACGCCACCTGGCGGCGCGTCTTCGAGATCAACGTGCTCGGCCTCGCCACCGCCTGTCGGGAGGCGGCGCGGCGCATGGCGACCTCGCGCGGCGGGCAGGGCGGCGGGATCGTCTGCATCGGCTCCCGCGCGCCCGCCTTCGGCGCGCCCTTCGAGTTCGTCCATTACGCCGCGAGCAAGGGCGCGGTGGACCCGCTGGTGCGCGGCCTGGCGAAGGAACTGGCGGGGGAGGGCATCCGGGTGAACGCCGTCGCGCCCGGGATGATCGACACCGCCATCCACGCCTCCGCCGGCATCCCGGAACGCGTGGCGCGGATCGTCCCCACCGTGCCGATGCAGCGGCTCGGCACGCCCGAGGAGGTGGCGGAGGCCGTGCTCTGGCTGCTCTCCGACGCGGCGTCCTATGTCACCGGCGCGGTGCTGGACGTCTCCGGGGGACGTTGAGCTTTTGCAATGCTGCCCGCGCGATTGTATCACGCTGGCATGCGCACGGCCCGCCGACCCCTTCTCGCCGCCGCCCTCGGTCTTGCCGCCAGCCGGCTCGCGCCGGAGGCCCGCGCCGCGGCGGCCGCCCCCGCCCCGTACGCCGCCGACCCGCTGACCCGGCTGGCGGCGCGTCTTGCGCGCCTGGACGAGGACGGGCTCGATCCCCGCCATTACGGCGTGCCCGATCCGGCCCAGGTCGCCGCCGATC
>NZ_JAPSMD010000424.1 GCF_027856955.1 Falsiroseomonas oryzae
CCTATGTGCTGCGGTCGCGCGCGCCGGGGGCGGACCCCGCCGTGGCGGCCGCGACCGCGGCGCATGACGTGCTCCTCGCCGCCCTTCCCGCCCAGGCGCGCATCCTCGGCATGGAGCTGGAGAAGGTGACGATCGAGGCCGGGCGCGGGCCGGAGGTGGAGCGCGGCCGGGCGCTCGGCGCCGAGGCGGCACGGGCGATCCTGGCCGCGCGCCAGGGCGACGGGGCCGAGGCGCAGCTGCCCTATGCCCCAGGCAACCGCCCCGGCGACTACCGCTTCACGCCGGGCTTCGACTTCGCCTTCGCGCCGCAGTGGCGCCAGCTGCGCCCCTTCGCGCTGCGCACGCCGGAGCAGTTCCGCGTCGCTGCGCCGCCCGCGCTCGACAGCGACGCCTATGCCGGCGCCTTCGAGGAGGTGAAGGCCTTCGGCGGCAGCGCCTCCACCGGGCGGAACGAGGACCAGACGCGCTACGCGCATTTCTGGTACGAGTTCTCCGACATCGGCTGGAACCGCATCACCCGCGTGGTGGCGCAGGCGCGCGGCCTCGACCTGTGGGAGAGCGCGCGGCTCTTCGCGCTGGTCAACATGGCGATGGCCGACGCGTATGTCGCGGGCTGGGACTCCAAGCTCCACTACGACCGCTGGCGCCCGGTCACCGCGATCCGCGCCGCGGCGGAGGACGGCAACCCCGCCACCGCGCCCGACGCGACGTGGGAGCCGCTGCTGCCGACGCCGCCCATCCAGGACCATCCCTCCACGCACAGCGCGCTGGGCGCGGCCGCGGCGGCGGTGCTGGCCGGGCTGCTCGGGGACGCGACGCCCTTCGCCTTCACCTCCACCACGGCGCTGCCGGCGAACCCGGTGCGGCGCTTCGCCAGCTTCTCGGACGCGGCGGATGAGAATGCGGACAGCCGCGTCATGGCCGGGCTGCATTTCCGCTTCGCCTGCGAGGCGGGCCTGCGCCTGGGCACCCAGGTCGGCACCTTCGCACTGACCCACCATCTGAAGCGCATCGAGTAGCCCGGGGTGGGGCGGCTTGACCGGCAGGCCGGGATGCCGGCCTGTACGGTGCATGCCGCCTCTGCCGCTGCCCGAGCTGCGCGCCGCGCTGCCACGCCATGCGCGGCTGATCGGCCTGGACCCCGGGGCGCGGACCATCGGGATCGCGCTGTCCGACGTGACGCTGACCCTGGCGTCGCCCTACGGATCGCTGAGGCGCGGCAAGCTGGCGGCCAACGCGGCGGAGGTCGCGGCAATCGCGCGGAAGGAAGGCGCGGGCGGGCTGGTGGTGGGGCTGCCGCTCGGGCTCGACGGGTCCTTCGGGCCGGCGGCGCAGGCCGCCAAGGATTTCGGCCGCGCCCTGGCGGAGGCGGCCGGCCTGCCGGTGGCCTTCTGGGACGAGCGGCTCTCAACCGCGGCGGTGCAGCGGGCGATGATCGAGGCCGACCTGACCCGGGCCAAGCGGGCGAAGGCCGTGGATGCCGCGGCGGCGGCCTACATGCTGCAGGCGGCGCTGGACGCGACGCGGGCGCCGCCGGATGGCCCGGACTGGCCGAATCCCGGCACCGGCGCCTAAACTCTCCCCGTGCAGTATCCCTTCCGTCACCTCCTCGCCGTCGAAGGCCTGGAGCCCCCCTACATCGCCGCGCTGCTGGACCTGGCGGACCATTACGCGCTGCAGAACCGGCGCGGCACCACGCAGCGCGATCTGCTGAAGGGTCGCACCCTCATCAACCTGTTCTTCGAGGACAGCACCCGCACCCGCACCAGCTTCGAACTCGCGGGCAAGCGGCTGGGCGCGGACATCGTGAACATGTCCGTCTCCACCAGCAGCGTGAACAAGGGCGAGACGCTGCTGGACACGGCGGCCACGCTGAACGCGATGCAGACCGACCTGCTGGTGGTGCGCCACGGCCAGTCCGGCGCCCCGGCGCTGCTGGCCCAGAAGGTGGACGCCGCGGTGATCAATGCCGGGGACGGCACGCATGAGCACCCGACCCAGGCGCTGCTGGACGCGCTGACCATCCGCCGGCGCAAGGGGCGGCTGGAGGGGCTGACGGTCGCCATCTGCGGCGACGTGCTGCATTCCCGCGTCGCGCGGTCCAACATCCACCTGCTGCTGACCATGAACGCCCGGGTGCGCATCGTCGGCCCGCCGACGCTGATCCCGGCGGAAGCCGCGCGGCTGGGCGTTGAGGTGCACCATTCCATGAAGTCCGGCCTGGCCGATGCCGACGTGGTGATGATGCTCCGGCTGCAGAAGGAGCGGATGACCGGCGGGCTGGTGCCCAGCGCGCGCGAGTTCTTCCGGTTCTACGGGCTGGATGCCGAGAAGCTCGCCTTCGCGAAGCCCGACGCCATCGTCATGCATCCCGGCCCGATGAACCGCGGCGTCGAGATCGACAGCGCCGTCGCGGACGACCCGGCCCGCAGCGTGATCGGCGAGCAGGTGGAGATGGGGGTGGCGGTGCGCATGGCCGTGCTCGACACGCTGGCGCGCAACCAGCGGCGGAACGCGTGACGATGCTGCTGTTCACCGGGGCGCGGCTGCTCGACCCCGCCTCGGGGCTCGACGCGCCGGGCGAGATGCTGGTGCGAGACGGCGCGATCCTCGACCATGGCACCTCGCTCGGCCGGCCGGACGGGGCCACCGTGGTGGATGCGGGCGGCGCCTGCCTCGCGCCCGGCCTGGTGGACCTGCGCGCCGCGCTGGGGGAGCCCGGGGCGGAGCACCGCGAGACCATCGCCTCCGCGGCGCAGGCGGCCGTGGCGGGCGGCATCACCACGCTCTGCGCCCTGCCGGACACCGACCCGGCGATCGACGACCCGGCGCTGGTGTCCTTCCTGATCCGCAAGGGCGAGGCGACGGGCTGCGTCTCCATCCTGCCCTACGCCGCCGCCACCGCCGGCTGCCAGGGCAGGGAGATCAGCGAATACGGCCTGCTGAAGGAGGCCGGCGCGATCGCCTTCACCGACGGTCGCCGCGCCGTCGGCAATGCGCGGACCATGCGGCTCGCGCTGTCCTACGCGCGCGCCTTCGGCAGCTTCGTCGTGCAGCACCCGGAGGAGCCGGCGCTCGCCGCCGGCGGCGCGGCGACCGAGGGCGAGCGCGCCACGCGCATGGGCCTGCCCGGCATCCCGCCCGCGGCCGAGTGCATGATGGTGGAGCGGGACATCGCGCTGGCCCGCATCACCCGCGGTCATGTCCACTTCGCCCATCTCAGCACGGCGGCCGCGCTGGACCGCATCCGCGCGGCCAAGGCCGAGGGCCTTGCCGTCACCTGCGACACCGCGCCGCCCTATTTCGACCTCAACGAGACGGCGATCGGCGAATACCGCACCTACGCCAAGCTCTCGCCCCCGCTGCGGGACGAGGCCGACCGGCTGGCGGTGCTGGCGGCGCTGCAGGACGGGACGATCGACGCCGTCGCCTCCGACCACCAGCCGCGCGACGCCGACGACAAGCGCCTGCCCTTCGCCCAGGCGGAAGCCGGCGGGGCGGGGCTGGCGACGCTGCTGGCGGTGACGCTGGCGCGCGTGCACGGCGGCGACCTGACCCTGCTGCAGGCGCTGGACCTGCTGACCGCCAGGCCCGCCAGGCTGCTCGGCCTGGATGTCGGCACGCTGCGCAAAGGGGCGCCGGCCGATCTCGTGCTGTTCCACCCTGAGCGCGGCTGGCGCGTGGAGGCTGGGCGGCTGCCTGGCAAGGCGCAGAACACGCCCTTCGACGGGCGCGCACTGGAGGGCAAGGTGCTCGGGACCTGGAAGGCCGGCCGGCGGGTGTTCGGATGAGCCTGATCCTCGCGGCCATCCTGGGCTACCTGCTGGGCTCCGTGCCGTATGGGCTGATCCTGACCAAGGCGGCGGGCCTCGGGGACATCCGCAGCATCGGGTCAGGCAACATCGGCGCCACCAACGTGCTGCGCACCGGCAACAAGGCGCTGGCCGCCGCCACGTTGGTGCTGGATGCGCTGAAGGGTCTGGTCGCGCTGCTGATTGCCCGCTGGGCCTGGGGCGAGGATGCCGCGCTGGTCGCGGGCGTCGCCGCCATGGCCGGCCACGCCTTCCCGGTCTGGCTGGGCTTCAAGGGCGGCAAGGGGGTCGCGACCGGCGCCGGGGTGCTGCTGGCGGCGCAGTGGTGGCTCGGCCTGGTCGCGCTGGCCGTCTGGCTCGGCGTGGCCCTGGCGACCCGGATCTCCTCGGCCGGCGCGCTCGCGGCCTGCGCGGTGGCGCCGGTTGCGGCGCTGCTGTCGGGCGACCTGAAGCTGACGGTCTTCGCCGCGGCGCTGGCCGGGCTGATCGCCTGGCGCCACAAGGCGAACATCCAGCGCCTGATCGCGGGCACCGAGCCGCGCTTCGGGACGCGGAAGGGGTGACGCCGGCGGCGCCCGACCCCGCCCGGAGCATCGCCCGCTGGGGTGGCGCCGGCCAGGGGGCGCGGCCTTGAACCCGGCCGAGGCCCTGGCGCGGCTGCGACTCGCGCGGAGCGAGGGCATCGGCCCGGCGAATTTCCGCCGCCTTCTCGAACGCCACGGCACCGCCGCAGGCGCCCTGG
>NZ_JAPSMD010000425.1 GCF_027856955.1 Falsiroseomonas oryzae
CAGGCCCGGTGCGGGCGCCAACCCTGCGGCGGCGCCGCCCGCCACCACCACCTCGCCGCCCGCCAGGTCCAATGCGGCCGGGTCCAGCGCGGCGAGGAAGCGCCCCAGCGCGCGGGTGTTCAGCGGGTTGGGGCTGCCGAGATAGCCGATCGCCACCTTGCCATCCGGCGCCCGCGGCGGCAGGGGCGGCCGGTCGTCCCCGCTCGCGTCCCAGGGCAGGTGGCCCAGCGTGGCCACCACGGCGCGCGTGCGGCCGGCGAGTTCCGCGGCCTCCTCCGCCTGGATGGCGAGCACCAAGTCGGCGCGGTCCAGGCCGCGATCCTCCTCCTCCCGTGTCGTGGCGAAGAAGCGGTTCTCCAGCCCGAGGGCGGCGAGGCGGTCGGCGCGGCCAGTGAAGATGTCGTGCGTGTCCAGCACGCGCGGGACGTGCCGCGGGAAGAACTCGAAGGCGCGGCTGAGGAAGACGTATTCCACCAGCACCAGGTCGAAGCCGGGATCCCTCGCGGCCAGTGCGGCGAAGGCGGCCTCGGTCTCCGGCAGGATCCAGTCGTCCAGCGCGTTGACCTCGCCCAGGCTCCGCCGCTCCCGACTGCGGTCATGCGGGACCAGCAGCACCTCGTCCCAGGCGGCGCGCATGGCGGCGATGGCGGCGGCGGAGGGGGCCTCGCGCTCCAGCAGGCAGAGATGGATCGCATGGCCGGCGGCCTTGAGCGACGACAGGAGCGCATGGATGCGGGCGCGGTTGCCGGCGTCCTGCGGGTGGCTCGGGGTGGGGCTGACGACCAGGACGCGCATCCGGGCCCAGGATAACGGCTGCGCGAGGGAGCGCGAAGCTTGCCCGCGCTTGCACGGGACGGGCGCAGGGGGCATAAGCCGGCCCGTCGTCGCCGGGCCCGCCCGACGGCGGCAAATCCGCACGCGGTGCGCCCTTCCAGCCCGGCCACGGGCCGACAGGGTCCGGTCCCCGAACGGGGATGGCACCGCGGAGGCACAACCGGACCACCTGGAAGTAGAGGAATTTCGCCGATGGCGATGCCCGACGTCACCCTGCGCGGCCTGCTCGAGGCCGGCGTGCATTTCGGCCACCACACCCGCCGCTGGAACCCGCGGATGGCGCCGTACATCTTCGGCGTCCGCAACCAGGTCCACATCCTGGACCTGCAGCAGACCGTCCCGATGATGGAGCGCGCGCTGCGCGCGATCCGCGACGTGGTTGCCGGCGGCGGCCGCGTGCTGATGGTCGGCACCAAGAAGGCGGCGGCCGACTACGTGGCGGAGAGCGCCAACCGCTGCGGCCAGTACTACGTGAACCACCGCTGGCTCGGCGGCATGCTGACCAACTGGAAGACCATCCAGGGCAGCATCAAGCGCCTGAAGCAGATGGAGGAGCGCCTCTCCGGCGACGTGCAGGGCCTGACCAAGAAGGAGGTCCTGATGCTGACGCGCGAGAAGGAGAAGCTCGACCGCGCGCTCGGCGGCATCAAGGACATGGGCGGCCTGCCGGACATCATCTTCGTCATCGACACGGTGAAGGAGAAGCTGGCGATCGAGGAGGCCAACAAGCTCGGCATCCCCGTGATCGCCGTGGTGGACAGCAACGCCGATCCGAACGGCATCGCCTTCCCGATCCCGGGCAACGACGACGCGATCCGCGCCATCCACCTCTACTGCGACAGCGTCGCCGCGGCGGTGCTGGACGGGCTGGCCGGCGCGCTGCAGAGCTCCGGCGCCGATCTCGGCGCCATGGAGGAACTGCCCGCCGAGCCGCTGCCGGAGGCGCCGGTCGAGGCCGCCCCGGCCGAGCAGCCCGCGGCCGAGTGATGCCGGCGGGGCCATGCCCCGCCGCCCTTCCGCTGATCCTGGGCCGGGGCACGTCGCCTCGGCCCGCAATGCGTTGAACTGACCTGATCGGGAGCAGAGCTATGGCCGAGATCACCGCGGCGATGGTGCGCGAACTGCGCGAGCGCACCGGCGCCGGCATGATGGACTGCAAGAAGGCGCTGACCGAGGCGGCCGGCGACATGGAGGCCGCGATCGACTGGCTGCGCAAGAAGGGCCTCTCGGCCGCCGCCAAGAAGTCCGGCCGCGTGGCGGCAGAGGGCCTGGTCGGCGTGGCCAGCGGCCCGACTGTCGCCGCCATGGTCGAGGTGAACGCCGAGACCGACTTCGTCGCGCGCAACGAGACGTTCCAGAACTTCGTGGAGCAGGTGGCGAGCCTGGCGCTCTCGGTCGGGGACGACGTCGAGGCGCTGAAGCAGGCGACGTTCCCGGGCACCCTGCACACCACGCAGGAGGAGCTGACCCGCCTGATCGCCACCATCGGCGAGAACATGACGATCCGCCGCGCCAAGGTGCTGCGCGTGCCGTCCGGCACCGTAGCGACCTATGTGCACAACGCGGTGAAGCCGGGCCTCGGCAAGATCGGCGTGCTGGTCGCGCTGGAGGCCGCGTCCGAGATCGAGGCGATGGAGACGCTCGGCCGGCAGATCGGCATGCATGTCGCGGCCACCCGTCCGACCGCGCTCGACATCTCCGGCGTGGAGCCTTCGGAACTGGAGCGCGAGAAGAACGTGCTGCGCGAGCAGGCCGCGGGCTCGGGCAAGAAGCCCGAGATCATCGAGAAGATGATCGAGGGCCGGATCCGGAAGTACTACGAGGAAGTGGTGCTGCTCGAGCAGGTCTGGGTGCATGACGGCGAGAGCCGGGTGAAGCAGGTGGTGCAGAAGGCCGGCGGCAATCTGGCCGGCTTCGCGCGCTTCCAGCTGGGCGAGGGCATCCAGAAGGAGACCGGCGACTTCGCGGCCGAGGTGGCCGCGATGAGCAAGGGCTGACCGCCCCGGGTCACGCGCCGGCCGCCCCGGCGCGTGACCCTGCCGGTCCGGCCGCCCCGCGCACGCGCATCGCCCCGGGAGGCCGGCGCCAAATCGGGGCGCGCGATCCGGGCCGAGCGCCGGATGGGCAGGGGCTGCCTTGCCGTTGCCACACCCCCGCGCCTATGTTCCGCCGCCCTCCGCCGCCCGGAGTCCCGCTGGAGCCCTGATGACCGACACCCCCCGCTACAAGCGCGTGCTGCTGAAGGTGTCCGGCGAGGCGCTGATGGGCCCGCGTGACTACGGGCTCGACATCGCGACGCTGAAGGCGATCGCGGAGGACATCCGCGATGTCGTGGCGCTGGGCGTGCAGGTCTGCCTGGTGATCGGTGGCGGGAACATCTTCCGCGGTGTCGCCGGCGCCTCGGCCGGGATGGACCGCGCGCAGGCCGACGGCATGGGCATGCTGGCAACTGTGATGAACGCGCTGGCGATGCAGAACGTGCTGGAGAAGCTCGGGGTTCACACGCGCGTGCAGAGCGCCATCAACATGGCCTCCCTCGCCGAGCCCTTCATCCGCCGCCGCGCGATCCGCCACATGGAGAAGGGCCGCGTGGTGATCTTCGCCGCCGGCACGGGCAACCCGTTCTTCACCACCGACACCGCCGCCGCGCTGCGCGCCGCCGAGATGGGCTGCGAGGCGCTGCTGAAGGGCACCCAGGTGGATGGCGTCTATTCCGCCGACCCGCGCAAGAACCCGAACGCCGAGCGCTACGTCACGCTCACCTACCTCGACATGCTGGCACGCGACCTAGCGGTGATGGACGCCGCCGCGATCAGCCTGGCGCGGGAGAACAAGCTGCCGATCGTCGTGTTCAACATCCACGAGCCCGGGAGCTTCACCGCCGTGATGAAGGGCGAGGGGAAGTTCACCACGGTGGTGGATCTCTGAGGATCAGGGAGAGAGCGGGATGCCCGCCGATTTTCCGAAGCTGAAGGCCGACCTGCAGCGCCGCATGGACGGCGCGATGGAGACGCTCCGGAAGGAGTTCGCCGGCCTGCGCACCGGCCGCGCCTCTCCTGCGCTGCTCGAGCCGATCCGCGTCGAGGCGTACGGCACGAACCAGCCGCTGAACCAGGTGGCCAACATCTCGGTCGCCGGGCCCGGCCTGCTCTCCGTGCAGGTCTTCGACCGCTCCATCACCAAGCAGGTGGAGGTCGCGATCCGCGACTCGGGGCTCGGGCTGAACCCGCAGGCCGAGGGCCAGGTGATCCGCGTGCCGCTGCCGCCGCTGACGCAGGAACGCCGCAACGAGCTGGCCAAGACCGCCGCCAAGTATGCCGAGGCCGCGCGCGTCGCGGTGCGCGGCGTCCGCCGCGACGGCATGGAGACCGTGAAGGGCTGGGAGAAGGACAAGAAATCCGAGGCCAGTCAGGACGACGTCAAGCGCTGGAGCGACGAGGTGCAGAAGATGACCGACGCGCACATCAAGCAGATCGACAGCGCACTGGCCGACAAGGAGAAGGACATCCGGACCGGTTGAGCGCAGCCGGGGAATGGCTCCGATGGACGGGATGAGCGCGGCCGCGCGGCCCGCGGCCCAGGTGGCCGGCGCACCGGCCCTGCCGGCCGGTGCCGTGCCGCGGCATGTCGGCATCATCATGGACGGCAACGGCCGCTGGGCTGCGGCCCGCGGCCTGCCGCGCGTGATGGGGCACAAGGCCGGCGCCGAG
>NZ_JAPSMD010000426.1 GCF_027856955.1 Falsiroseomonas oryzae
AGCCGCTGGCGCCAGCGGGCGAAGCCCATCCCCGTCTCGGCCAGGAAAAGCCGCTCCAGCGTGCGCGGGCTGGCGCCGGCCGCCTCGGCCCACTCCTCCAACCGGCGCGCATCGGCGGGGTCCGCCCGCAACGCCGCCGCCACGCGGCACAGCCGCGTATCGCGTGGCTCCGGCACGCCGAAGGGCAGCACCGCGGCGCGGGCGATCTCCTCGATGATCAGCGCGGCCAGGTGCCCGCCGCGCCCGGCCTCGTCCCATTCCAGCGGCTCGGCGCAGGCAGCCAGGATCAGCTCGCGCAGCAGCGGCGAGACGGCCAGCACCGT
The DNA here is from genome assembly GCF_027856955.1 of Falsiroseomonas oryzae. Classification (GTDB taxonomy): domain Bacteria; phylum Pseudomonadota; class Alphaproteobacteria; order Acetobacterales; family Acetobacteraceae; genus Falsiroseomonas; species Falsiroseomonas oryzae. The sequence goes on from NZ_JAPSMD010000426.1 coordinate 324, forward strand.
AGTCGCCACCGGCCCGGCCACCGCGGCGTCGGCGCGCAGGAACAGCGCGCGCATCGCGACCGCGCCCTCGATCGCCACGCGGTGCGGCTCCCCCGCCGGCATCCACAGCGCATGGCCGGGCGGCACCACGAAGGCCGCGGCGTCCGTCGCGATCCGCATCACGCCCCGCGTGGCATACAGAAGCTGCGCCCGATCATGCGCATGGCGCGGCACGCTCTCCCCATCCGCGTAGTCGCGCGCGAAGGCGGCGAGCGGCCGGTCCACCCGATCCTGCGGCAGGTCGCGGCGTTGTGGGGCGCCCTGGCGGTTTCGCGACAGAAGCTGACGGGACGTCTGCACCCCGCCAGCCTAGTCTCCATCGCGAGAGGAAATCCAGGACCGCGCCGCATGGACGCTCCCGCCCGCACCATCGTCTTCGTCAACCTCGCGCACATCTTCACCCATTACGGCCTGCTGATCCTGGCCACCGCCGTGCTGGCCATGGTGGTGCAGGAGGGTGCCACCTTCGGCACGACCTACGGCCCGATCCTGGCGCTGGGCACGGGGATGTTCGTGATCTACGGCCTCGGCTCCCTGCCGATGGGCTGGATCGCGGAGCGGACGGGGCGGCCCGCGCTGCTGCTGCTGTTCTTCCTGGGCACCGGCGCGGGGATGGTGCTGGCCGGCTTCGCCACCGGGCCCTGGACGCTGGCGGCGGCGATGTTCGTCATGGGGGCGTTCAGCGCGATCTACCACCCGATCGGCACGGCGATGCTGGTGGATGCCGCCGGCGACCGCGTCGGCGCCTCGGTCGGCGTCAACGGCGTCTTCGGCAACCTCGGCGTCGCGCTGGCGCCGATCGTCACCGCCGCCGTCGCCGCGGCCTTCGGCTGGCGCTGGGGTTTCATCCTGCCCGGGCTGCTCTGCATCGCCGGCGGCCTGCTCTACTGGCGCGAGGGCTTGGTGGACGTCGCCCGCGCCAAGGCGGCCGGCAAGCCCTTCCCCACGATCCCGCCCGCCGTGGTGCGCCGCGCGGTGATCGTGCTGCTCTGCATCGCCACGACCAGCGGCTTCGTCTTCAACGGCTTCACCCTGCTGCTGCCGAAGCTGATGCAGGAACGCCTGGCCGGCAGCCCGGACCTGCTGCCGGTGGTAGGCGTGCTGGCCTTCCTCGTCACGCTCTGCGGCGGGCTCACGCAGTTCACCGTCGGGCGCCTGATCGACCGGCAGACGCTGAAGCGCGTCTTCATGCCGCTGGCCCTGGTGCAGATGCCGGCGCTGCTGGTGCTGACGCAGCTCTCCGGCTGGCCGGTGCTGCTGGTCTCCGCGCTGCTCTGCGCCTCCATCTTCGGCCAGGTCACGGTGAACGAGACGATGACGGCGCGCTACGTCGCGCCGGCGCTGCGCGCGAAGCTCTATTCCATCCGCTTCTCGGTGGGCTTCCTCGGCGCCGCGCTGGCCTCCCCCATCGTCGGCTGGCTGCATGACTGGTACGGCGGCTCGACGGCTGTCCTGCTGGTGCTCGGTGTCTTCGCCACGGTCACGCTGGCCTGCGCGCTGTTCTTCCCCGACCGGCAGGAGGAGCTGCGGCCCGAGCTCTGGGCGCAATCCCTGCCGAAGGCCGCGCCCGTCCCGGCCGAATGAGGCGCGCGCTCCTTCTCGCCGCGCTCGTCCTCGCGACGCCGGCCGCGGCGCAGCAGGAGATCCGCTTCGCCCGCGGCGCCGCCTCCGCCGTCATGGAGGGCGCGGTCCCGCGCGGCGAGCGCGCGACGTACAGCCTGGGCGCCCGCGCCGGCCAGACCATGACGCTGCGCATCGCGGCGCCCGAGGACAACGCCGTCTTCCAGATCTATGCGCCCGGCGCGCGGATCACGCCCGACGGCGTCGCCGGCACCGCGCTGAAAGGCGCAGGAGAGGGCGAGGACGCACGGCAATGGCAGGGGGTCCTGCCCGCCGATGGCCGCTACCTCATCGTCGTCGGCGCCACGCGCGGCAACGCGACCTATCGCCTGCAGGTCGCCATCAGGTAGCGCGCCGCCCGGCCAGCCCGGCCCAGGCGACCAGCCCCGCGACCACCTTCGCCACCTGCGCGCGGCTCGCCTCGTCCGCCAGCTCGCCCTCGGCGAACCTCCCCTTGGCGCCGCCGACATAGGCCTCCGGCGACGGCATCACGCGCATCCCGACATTCAGCAGCACGGTGCGCAGCTGCTGCTGCGATCGCGCCGTGCCGAGCGAGCCCGGCGTGGCGCCCATGATCGCCACGGGCACGTCCTGCAGCGGCGTCTTACGGGCATCACCCTCCGGCGCGGTGCGCCCGCCCAGCCCCTCGAAGCGACTGGCCCAGTCGATCGCGTTCTTCAGCACGCCGGGAATGCCGGCGTTGTATTCCGGCGTCGCCACCAGCACCGCGTCGGCCGTCCACAGCACGCGCCGGAAGCCCTGAACAGGTTCAGGCCATTCCGGCTTCTCGATGTCCTCGTTGAACAGCGGCAGCGCGCCGATCTCCGCCACCTCCAGCGTCGCGCCCGGCGGCAGGCTGGCCGCCGCCGCGCGCAACAGCCCGCGGTTGTAGGACGCGGCGCGCAGGCTGCCGCAGATCCCGACGATGCGCGTCACTCCGGATACGCCGCTTCGCGCACCAGGTTGGCGACGGGGCCGGAGCCGATCACGGCGGTCTGCGTCTTCACCACGCCGACGATGCGGTTCACCGGGTCCACCCAGAACTGCGTGCCGTAGATGCCGCCCCAGCCCCAGCTGCCGGCCGGCAGCCGCGTGCGCGCCGCCGCCGGGTCCACCAGCACGCCCGCACCAAGGCTGTGGCCCCAGCCCGGCCCGCGCAGCGTCGCCAGGTTGCCGGTCGCGTTCTCGGTGATCAGCCGCACCGTCTCCGGCCGCAGGATGCGCACGCCGTCCAGCTCCCCGCCGCGCGCCATCGCGGTCAGGAAGCGGGCGTAGTCCGCGATGTTCCCGCTCATCCCGCCGCCGCCGGAATGGTAGCCGGTGGCGTTGAAGGGCCGGCTCGGATCCAGCAGCGCCTGCCCGCCGGTCGCCGGGAAGGCGACCGGCTCCGCCGCGCGCACCGGCACGACGCCGAGCCCGAGCGCCAGCCGCGGCTCCGCCGTGCGGGTCACCGGCACGAAGCGCTCCGCCAGCGCCGCCGGCGCCCGGAACATGAAGCTCTCCAGCCCCAGCGGCCGCGCAATGCGCTCCGCCACGAAGGAGCCGAGCGGCCGGCCGGAGACGCGCTCCACCACCCAGCCCAGCACGTCGGTGGAGAGCGAGTAGTGGAACTCCGTCCCCGGCTGCGTCTTCAGCGGCGCCGCCGCCAGCCGCCGCGCCGCCTCCTCGCTGGGCAAGTCCGTCGCCAACCCGTCCGTCACGCCGGCCTGGCGATAGGCGTCCACGACGCCGGGCGCGTTCATGAAGACGTAGGAGAGGCCAGAGGTGTGCGTCATCAGCTCGCGCACCGTCGGCGGCCGCGTGGCGGCCACCAGCGTGCCGTCGGCCTGGCGCACGCGCAGATTGGCGAATTCCGGCAGGTGGCGGGAGATGGGATCGTCCAGCCCGATCTTCCCTTCCTCCACCAGGATCAACGCCGCGGTGGAAGTGACGACCTTGGTCATGGAGGCCAGGCGGAACATGTCCGTCATGGCGATGGGCGTGGAGCCGCCGGCCTCCCGCACGCCATGGGCGCGCTGGTACACCGGCTGCCCGTCCTGCAGGATCAGCACGACGACGCCGGGCGTCGAGTTCCCGTCCACGAGCTGGCGCACCGCGGCATCCAGCGCCGCGACGCGGCTCTCCGGCATGCGCGCCGCAAGCGGCGTGGCAAGCAGCCCGGCCGCGGCCAGACCGAGCAGCAGACGACGTGTGACCATCCTGGCTTCCTCCCCCAGAGGTGGCGGAAGCCTAATCCGCGCAACCGCCGCGGCGCCAGATGGCAGCGCGCTGGCCGCCGATCACGCCGGAGCCAGCAGCCCCCGCCGCACCAGCCGCCGGCAGAACTCCAGCGCGCCCTCGCCCAGTTCCGCCGGCGTCGCGCCCTCCGCCAGGCGCTCCATCCAGCCGGCCTGCGTCGCGTCCAGCGTCATCGGCGCGCCCACCCAGCGCAGGCTCGCCCCGCCATCGGGCTCCGGCACCAGCGCATGCAGCACGCCGGGCGCGAGCCGCAGCCGCGTCTCCGGCGCAGGC
>NZ_JAPSMD010000427.1 GCF_027856955.1 Falsiroseomonas oryzae
GCCGGCCGACCGTGTGCGCGTCGCGCTGGATGTCGGGCCGCACGCCCCCCTGGCCGAGTTGCTGGCGCCGGCCCGCCTGCGCGCCGCGCGCATCGGCGCCGTGGTCACCGCCCAGGCCGAGGCGCTGCCGGCCCCGATCCGCGCCGGGATCGAGGCCGCCGGCATCCGCGTGCTCGGCCAGTGCGAGTTCCTCGAACTGCAGCTCGCCCGGGTGGATATCGAGCACCTGGCACCCGGCTGGCTCGAACGGTCCAACAGCCTGCGCGAGAGCGTGGCGGAGGCGGCCTTCCGTCGCGCCTTCGACATCCTCCTCGGCTCCATCCTCGTGGTGGCCACGCTGCCGCTGCTGCTGCTCACGGCGCTCGCCATCAAGCTCGACAGTCCCGGCCCGGTCTTCTACCGGCAGGAGCGCGTGGGCCGCGGCGGGCGGGTCTTCGACCTGTTCAAGTTCCGCAGCATGGTGGTGGATGCGGAGGCCTCGGGCTCCCCGGTCTGGGCCAGCAAGCAGGACAGCCGCATCACGCGGGTGGGCCGCTTCATCCGCCTGACCCGCATCGACGAGATCCCGCAGGTCCTCAACGTGCTGCGCGGCGACATGGCCTTCGTCGGCCCGCGGCCGGAGCGCCCGGCCTTCGTCGAGCAGCTCGCCGGCATCATCCCCAACTACAACGCTCGCGCGGTCGTGAAGCCGGGCATCACTGGTTGGGCTCAGGTTAACTATCCCTACGGCGCTTCGGTGGAAGATGCGCGCATGAAGCTCGCATACGACCTCTACTACGTGCGCCGCCGCAGCCTGTTCCTCGACCTGCTGATCCTGGTCGCCACGGTGCGGGTCGTGCTGTTCCAGGAAGGGTCGCGATGACCTCCCGGCCGGGCGCGGCGGGGGATTCGCACGCGCCGTGACCTCGGCCTCGGTCGTCCTGCACGCCGGCGCCGCCGCGGTCTGCCTGGTCTGGACCGTCCTGGTGCTGGCCGTGGGGCGCGGCACCGCCGCCCTGCTGCTCGCCGCCTCCTGCGGGGTCGCCGCGCTCTGGGCCGGCGCAACGGCGCTCGCCCTGATGACCGGCCCGGGTCTGCTCAGCGCCGTGGCGGCGGTGGCCGAGATCGCCCGCTGGCCCGTCTGGCTCGCCGTACTCCTCTTCCTGCTGCACCGCGTCGCCGGGGCGCGCGCGCTTCGGATGATCCGCATCTTCGGCGCGGTCGCCGCGATCGCGACGGCAGCCGCCATCCTCATCCTGTTCGGCCGGCATCTCTGGCCCTGGCTGGTGGACGAGGCCACGCTGGCGCGCCTGCTGCTGGCCCTGATGGTCGTCCTGGCCGCGGAGAACCTGTTCCGCACCACCTCGGAGCGCGACCGCTGGCATGTCGTGCTGCCCTGCATCGCCCTCGGCGGCCTCGCTGCCTATGACGTGCTGCTCTATGCCGACGCCGCGCTGTCGCGCGGCATGCCGGCGGCGCTGGTGGATGCCCGTGCCGGCCTGACCGCGGTGGTCACGCCGCTGCTGGCCGTGGCAGCCGTGCGGGACGGCCGCTGGCGGCGCGACCCGCCGGTCTCCCGGCAGGTGGTCTTCCACGGCGCCACGCTGGTGGTGGCCGGCAGTTTCCTGCTGGCCGTCGGCGCGCTGGGCGAGGTGCTGAGCCTGCTCGACGTCGCCTGGGGCGCGGCCGCGCAGGTCGTGTTGCTGGCGCTGGCGCTCTTCGTGCTGGCGCTGGCCGCGAGTTCCGCCAGCGCGCGCTCGCGCCTGCGCCGGCTGGTCGTCGACCACTTCTTCACCGCACGCTACGACTACCGACGGGAATGGCTGCGCTGCGTCGAGATCCTCTCGGCCGCCGACGACCCTGCCCCGGCCGAGCACCGGGCGATCCGCGCCATCGCCGATGCGGTGGACAGCCCGGCCGGCGTGCTGCTGCACCGCGACCCCGGGGAGCCCGGGCTTCGCTGGGCCGGCTCCTGGAACCTGCCGCATGCCCATCTCGGCCTGCCAGCCGAGGATCCCTTCCTGGCCGCGCTCGGCGGTGGGACCGATGTGCTGGTGCTGGATGCGGCCGATCCGGCCGTGCGGCCGCTGGTGGCGGCCTATGGCCAGCTCTGGCTCGCCATCCCGCTGCCGCACGGGCGCGCCGGCCTGTCGGGCGTGGTGCTGCTGGCGCCGCCGCGCGCGCCCTTCCCGCTCGACCGCGAGGTGCTCGACCTGCTGCGCACACTGGGGCAGGAGGTCGCGATGTTCCTGGCGGAACGGCGCGCGGCCGAACGGCTGGTGGACGAGCGCCGGCTGGCGGAGTACGCGAAGCGCTTCGCCTTCGTGGCCCATGACGTGAAGACCGTGTCGAGCCAGCTCTCGCTCCTGCTCGCCAATGCGGAGGAGCACCTGTCGGATCCCGAGTTCCAGCACGACATGCTGGTGACGGTGCGCGCCTCCGCCGCGCGCATCAACGCGTTGATCCTGCGCCTCGGCCAGCCCGGCGACGTGCCGGAAGTCGCGCGCGCCGAGACGGTGGCGGCGGTCGAGCGGCTGCGCGGCCTCGCCGCCACCCGCCCCTATGCGGTGCGGATCGAGGCCGAGGAGACCGTGCCGCCCGCCGCCATCGCCGGCGCCCGCTTCGACACCGCCCTCGGCCACCTGATGAACAACGCCGCCGAGGCCTCGCCCGCCGGGGAGCCGGTGCGCCTGCGCATCCTGCGCGAAGGCGGCCAGGTCGTGGTCGAGGTCATCGACCGCGGCCCCGGCATGACGCCCGAATTCATCCGCGACGAGCTGTTCCGCCCGCTCAGCACCTCGAAGCGGCAGGGCAGCGGCATCGGCGCCTGGCAGGCGCGCGAGTTGCTGCGCGAGGCCGGCGGCGACCTCGCCGTGGTCAGCCGGCCGGGCGCCGGCACCACGATGCGCGTGCTGCTGCCCGCCGCCGCGGACGCTCGCACCGCCTTCCCCGAGCCGCTGCGGGGCGCCGCATGACCCCGAACGGCAAGCCGAAGCTGCTGGTGGTCGAGGACGACCCCGGCCTCTGCGCCCAGTACCGCTGGGCCTTCCCGAACTGCCGCGTCGTCGTGGCCAACGACCGCCGCCAGGCCGAGACGCTGGCCAAGCGCGAGCAGCCGGACGCCGCCCTGCTCGACCTGGGCCTGCCGCCCGATGCGGAAGGCGTCAGCGAGGGCTTCGCCACGCTCGAGGCGCTGCGCGCCGGCAGCCCCGGCCTGCCCGTGGTGGTGGCCAGCGGGCAGGGCCAGCGGGAGAATGCGCTGCGCGCCGTGGCCCTCGGCGCCTATGACTTCTGCGAGAAGCCGGTCGACGTCGCCGTGCTGCGCACAGTGATTGAGCGCGCGCTGCGCCTGCGCGAGCTGGAGGAGGAGAACCAGCGCCTCGCCCAGGCGCCGCGGAACTCGCCCATCCAGGGCATCGTCACCGCGGACGAGGGCATGCTGAAGGTCTGCCGCACCGTGGAACGGCTGGCCGGCGTCTCCGTCCCCGTCCTGCTGCTGGGCGAAAGCGGCACCGGCAAGGAAGCCCTGGCCCGCGCGCTGCACGAGCTCGGGCCGCGCGCCGGCAAGACCTTCGTCGCGCTGAACTGCGCCGCCATCCCGGAGACCCTTCTGGAGAGCGAGCTGTTCGGCCACGAGAAGGGCGCCTTCACCGGCGCAGTCCGCCAGGTCGCCGGCCGCATCGAGACCGCCAACGGCGGCACCCTCTTCCTCGACGAGATCGGCGAGATGCCAGTCTCGCTGCAGGCCAAGCTGCTGCGCTTCCTGCAGGACCAGACGATCGAGCGCGTCGGCGGCCGCACGCCCATCCGCGTCGATGTCCGCGTCGTCTCCGCAACCAACCAGCCGCTGGAACAGCAGGCGGAGACCGGGCAGTTCCGCGGCGACCTGCTCTACCGCCTGAATGCCGTGACGCTGCGCATCCCCCCGCTGCGCGACCGCGGCGGCGATGCGCTGCTGCTGGCCCGCTTCTTCCTCAGCCGCTTCGCGCGCGAGCACGGCCGCCGGCTGCGCGGCTTCGACGCAGCCGCGTCGGAGGCGATCGTCGCGCATCGCTGGCCCGGCAACGTGCGCGAGCTGGAGAACCGGGTGCGCCGCGCGGCGCTGATGGCCGAAGGCCCGATGGTCAGCATCGCCGACCTGGAGATCGCGCCGGCACCGGTGGATGCGGAGGCGACCGCCGACCTCGACCTGCGCACCGCGCGCATGCGCGCCGAGCGCGAGGCGATCGAGCGCGCGCTGGCGCGCAGCAACGGCAGCCTGTCCGCGGCCGCGCGGCTGCTGGGCATCAGCCGACCCACCCTCTACAGCCTGCTCGAGACGCACGGCCTCGGGGCGCCCCGCCAGCGCACCGACGGCTCCCCCGCCTCGGGCGACCCCGACATCGTCTAGCGGAGCCCGCGACATGGCCTTCCCGCCCCGCACCGCCCGCCTGCTGATCGCAGCCGCGCTCGCCGCCAGCCTCGGCGCGGGCCAGGCCGCCGCGCAGCCGCTGGAGCG
>NZ_JAPSMD010000428.1 GCF_027856955.1 Falsiroseomonas oryzae
GCCCGCCTGTCCGGCGACCTGGCCGCGCTGCGCGATGCCATCGACCGCGCGCTGGACGCGGCCAGCCCCGCCCCGACCGACCCGCGCGAACTCGGCGCGCCCGACCTGCCCCGCATCGCCGATGCCGACCCCACGCAGGAGGAGTTGCGGCTGCGCGCGCTGCTGCGCCGGCCACGCTGAGCGCGCGTCAGAACCGCCGCGGCCGCAGGCCGCCGTGGAACCAGCTGACCAGCGTGTAGATGTCGTAGACCGGCAGGCCCAGTGCCTCCCGCAGGGCCGCGGCATAGGGCGGCATGTTCGTGCATTCCAGCACGACGGCGCCGACCTCCGGGTGGCGCGCCACCAGCCGCCGTCCGGCCTCCAGGATGTCCTGCTCGGCCAGCGCCACGTCCATGTCCTGCTTCTCGGCCCTGATCAGCACGCGGAAGAACTCCCGCCCGTCCTCGGTGCCCTCCACCGGCACGTCGCGCGGCACGCCGGCGGCATCGAGATGTGCCGGCGTCAGCGACCCGCGGCTGACGGTGATGACGCCGACGCGCCGTCCGGGCGGCAGCATCGCCTGCACCCAGGGCACCTGCAGCAGCGAGCTTGTCGCGACGGGCACCTTCACCGCCGCCGCGAGCTCCGCCTGGAACAGTGCGAGGAAGCCGCAATTGGTGGTGATCGCCTCCGCGCCGAGGTCCACCAGGTCCTGCGCGGCGGCGATGAAATCCGGCAACAGGCCGCGCGCGCCCTGCAGCACGACCTTCTCCGGGCTGGCGCCGCGCACCACGCGGAACAGCACGGGGAAGGGCCAGGTCGCGCCGTTGCCCATGTCGCCGGGGATGCGCGGGAATCGCGCTTCCAGCATCAGGATGCCGAGCGGCGCGCCGTAGATGGATTTGCCGCCGCGCGCGATCCGGGCGGCCGGGTTGTCCTGCCTCATGCGCCGAGCCTAGGCCGGCTTCGCGCGCGGCGCGACGGGGGTTGCAAGGCAGGGCGCCGCGCCGTCAATTCGCTGCACCCGTCGGAGATACGAAGATGCGCCTGACCCGCCGCCTGCTCGCCCTGCCGCTCGCCGCGCTGCTCGGCGCCGCCCCGGCCGCCGCCCAAGGGACCGCGCAGCAGCCCGCCTGGCCCACCCGCCCGATCGAGTTCACCATCGGCTTCCCGAACAGCTCGGGCGTCGGAATCTACGCCCGCCGCATCGCCGAGCCGCTCTCCCGTGCGCTGGGCCAGCCGGTGGTGGTGAACCCGCGCATCGGCGCCGGCGGCAACGTCGGCTCCGACTTCGTGGCGAAGGCGCGGCCCGATGGCTACGTCATCCTGTTCGGCACCGCCGGCACCCACGCGATAAACCAGACGCTCTACCGCCGCCTGCCCTTCGACGTGCTGCGCGACTTCACCCCGATCGCGCATCTGGGCGACGTGCCGAACATCCTGACCACCAGCGTCGAGCGACGCCCGCAGTACCGCACCTGCATGGACGTCATCAATGACGGGAAGGCGCGGCCGGGCGCGCTGAACTACGGCAGCACGGGCAACGGCGCTTCCACCCACCTGGCCGGGGCCCGCTTCGCGGTGGCGGCGGGGCTCGACGTGGTGCACGTGCCCTTCACCGGCCAGGCCGGCGTGGTGACGGCGCAACTCGGCGGGCAGATCGACTTCTTCTTCAACCAGACCGGCCCGGCCATCGCGATGATCCAGCAGGGCCAGGTGCGCGGCCTGGCGGTGACCACGCGCAGCCGCGTGCCCGCGCTGCCCGACGTGCCGACCGTGGCGGAGGCGTGCAACCTGCCGGGCTTCGAGAGCACGACCTGGTACGGCGTCTTCGGTCCCGCCGGCCTGCCGGACGAGATCACGCGCCGGCTGAACGAGGAGATCGTGAGGATCATCTCCGCGCCGGAGTTCCGCACCTGGCTGGTGCAGGACCAGGGCATCGAGCCGCCGACGGTGAACACGCCGGCCGAGTTCCGCGCGGTGCAGGAGCAGGACGTGGCGCGCTGGGCGCAGGTGGTGCGCGACGCGCGGGCGACGGTGGACTAGATCCCCACGAAGCCGCTTCGCGTCTTCGCCGGGGGACCGGCTTGGCGCCTGCCGTTCCCGGTCTGGTTCATCCTGTCGCGGCGAAGCCGCGACAGGGCACCGGGGGGCGGAAGGGACGGGCAGCGCTCGCTTTGTGTCAGCTGTCGAGCCGGACGTTCGCGGCGCGGGCGACCTCGCGCCACTTGGCGATCTCGGCGGCGATGAAGCGGGCGTACTCTTCCGGCGTGCCGGGGTCGGGGAAGCCGCCCATCTCCACCATGCGCGTCGCGATCGCCGGGTCGCGCAGGATCGCCACCGTGTCGGCATTCACCTTGCGGATGATCGCCTCCGGCGTACCGGCCGGTGCCACCAGCCCCGACCAGCCCAGCGCCTCGAAGCCCGGCGAGACCGTCTCCGCCACGGTCGGCACGTTCGGCAACTGCGGCGTGCGGGCGCGGCCGGTGACCGCCAGCGCGCGGATGCGCCCGGCGCCGATGTTCGGCAGCGCGGAGGCCAGGCTGTCCACCATGACCTTCACGTTGCCCGCGATCAGGTCCGCCATGGCCGGCCCGCTGCCGCGATAGGGCACGTGCGTCATCTGCAGCGAGAGGCGGTGGGCCAGCATCTCCGCCGTCATGTGCTGCGCCGTGCCGGGCCCGGCCGAGGCGTATTGCACGCGCCCCGGCGCGCTGCGCGCGAGCGCGACGAACTGCGCCATGTCCGCGGCCTCGAAGGAGGGGTGGGCGACGAAGACCAGGGGCAGGGTGAAGATGTTGGTGATCGCGGCGAAGTCGCGCTCCGCGTCATAGGGCAGCCGCGCCATCACCGAAGGGTTCACGCCGAGCGTGCCGGAGGTGCCGACGCCCAGCGTGTAGCCATCGGGCGGCGCAGCCTTCACCGCCTCCATCCCGATCGCGCCCGCCCCGCCCGCGCGGTTCTCCACCACCACGCGGTGCGGCCAGCGCTTCGAGAGCTCTTCGGCGACCAGCCGGCCGAACAGGTCGGCGGCCTGGCCGGGCGGGAAGGGGACGATCACGCGCACCGGGCGCGAGGGGTAGTCGGATTGGGCGCGCCCGGCGACGGGCAGTGTCAGCGCCGCCCCGGCGGCAAGCAGCGCACGGCGCCCCGGCATGAACAGAGTCATGGTGTCCTCCTCCCTTTCCGGGTGAGCCTAGCGCGGGCGCGCCGTGCCTGTCTGCCGCCCTGCTCAGCCCGCCCGTGCGCCGGAGGCGCGGATTACAGGCGCCAGCAACTCCGCCTGCTGCGCGCGGTAGGCCGAGAGCTCCGCCGGCGTCGCCGGCCAGGGCGTGCTGCCATCCTGCATGTAGCGCTGCACGAGCGTGGGCTGGCGCAGCGCGCGGGCCGAGTATTCGCTGATGCGCGCGACCATCGCGGGCGGGATGCCGGCCGGGCCGACGATGCAGGCCCAGGAGACGAGGTCGAAGCCCGGGAGGGTCTCCGCGATCGCAGGCAGATCGGGCGCGGCGGAATGGCGTTCCAGGCTGCTGACGCCGAGCGCGCGGACCTTTCCCTCCCGCGCAAGCGCCATCCCGGTCGAGAACAGCCCCCAGGCGATGGGGATGCGACCAGCCATCAGGTCAACCATCACCTCCGGCCCGCGATAGGGCACGTGCGGAAGCTCCAGCCCGGCCCGTGTCCTGAACAGCTCGCCGGCCAGATGCGGGGTGTTGCCGATGCCGCCCGTCGCATACTGCAGCCGGCCGGGATCGCGGCGCAGCAGCGCCAGCAATTCGGCGACGCTGTGCGCCGGGATGTCGTTGTTCACCAGCAGCACCACCGGCTGGCGCCATTGCCCGCCGATCATCGTGAAGTCGCGCGCGGGATCGTAGGACAGGTTCGGAACGACATGCGGCGCGATCACATGCGTGCCGATGCCGCCGAGGCCGATGGTGTAGCCATCGGGCGCTGAGCGCGCGATGGCCGAGTTGCCGATGGTGCCGCCGCCCCCCGTGCGGTTCTCGACGACGAAGGTCTGCCCGGTTAGGTCCGCCATCGCCGTGCACCAGAGGCGCGAGGCGGTGTCGGTCCCGCCACCCGGTGCATAGGGCTCGATGTAGCCGACCGTGCGCGCGGGCCACTCCGCCTGCGCGATCGCGGGACGCCTCGCCGCGCCCGCGATGCCGGTTCCGATCCCGAGCGCGAGGGTCTGTCGGCGCGCCACGGCGCGCACAAGGGGGTGCGACATGCGGCGTCCTCCCTGGCGCCAGCGACCGCGGGTCGCGGACGGGATCGGCCGAGCTCACCCTCCCCGGCTCAGGAGCGGGTGCGCTCCTGGCGATGTCACGGAGTTTCGCACACCGCAGACCGCAGGGGAGACACGAATCGGCGGGCGGCGTTGGGCGGGCCCGCGCCGCCGCGCGAGGCGCCGGCCGCGCGCCGACCCGTCAGCCCTCCGCCGCCGCCAGGATGCGCCCGATC